>JAJRUZ010000035.1 GCA_024277525.1 Caldifarciminota bacterium
CTTCTACCAAAAATATCAGAATAATCAAGAAATATGCCTAATTTGTTTAAAACACTGTGTATCCTGTTTTTTATCTTCGTCTTCTCACGAACAAGAAAAATCCGAGTCCTCAATAACTCCCTTAATTCCCTCACCTTAAAAGAAGGTATATAAGCAATAGGTAAAAAATTTGTCCGCAAAAGATCAGCCAAAACCTTCGCATCTATCCTGTCAGTCTTACACTTTGAAACAACTATTACCTTCGTATTCTTGGGATGCGCCATATAAGGCTTTAACCCATACTCCTCCAGCAAATCTATTAGCCAATACCAGTTTCCAGTAGCCTCTATCGCGACAGGAGTCCCTTCCCCCAAACCTAAGAGGAAGTCCGTTAAACTCAAAATATCCCTGTTCTCTATCTTCCTCTCCTCTATAACCTCTCCATTCTCCCTCATCACTACAACGTACGACTTCCTCTTGTGAAAATCCCAACCAACATATACCCTCCGGGCCGGTGCATAATACCTCTCCATAATTTTTTCCTCCTTTTAAATATTTTATACTCTCAAACACCGACCCTTTCATGTCAACATTGATTGAAAATAAACGGTTGTGTAACGTTAATTGTGTATGGAGATTTTATGTTAAAATTAAAAAGCCCCGACAGAATCGGGGCAGAAAGGAGGTTGTTGTATGAAACAAAGACACTCCAATCCTATAAATATTTTAGAGTTTTTAAAGCCGATTGTCAAACAGGTTTCGGAGGAAAAAGAAGCAAAAATGAGATTAAAAATACTCCTGAACAAATGGAAAAAACTCTATCCAAAAACTTTTCTAACACTTGAAAAAGAGTTTGAACTTTTTACAACTTTTCAATCTCTTCTTCAATAAATACCAAAAATGAAAAATAAACTTAACTTGAATAACACCTCAACTTTAACATATCATACACAATTAAACTGCCACTATGCGCGAATGATTTGTTTAAATAATTTTGTATAACTATTGATTTTTTTATGAAAAGATTGAAAGAAACTTTCTTTTTAATTTAAAATTTTAACTTAAATCATGAAAAATCGACGAATTCTTCTGAAAATAAGCGGAGAAGTTTTGGGTGGGGGAAAATTCGGTCTTAATTCTGAGTCCTTTCTCAAAGTCGCAGAAGAGATAAAAGAAATTCATGATATCGGTTTTGAAATAGCAATTGTAGTGGGTGGAGGAAATATTATAAGGGGTGTTCAGAGTAAAAAACTGGGAATAGATAGAGCAACCGCTGATTACATGGGAATGCTTGCAACCCTTATAAACTCTTTATATCTTCAAACGGTCCTTGAAAAAATGGGAAAAAACACAAGGGTAATGTCTGCAATAGAAGTGAAACAAATTGCAGAACCTTATATAAGAAGAAGAGCAATAAGACACCTGGAAAAAGGAAGAATAGTGATATTTGCTTCGGGTACGGGTAATCCTTTCTTTTCTACCGATACAGCAGGAGCATTAAGAGCAATTGAAATAGGAGCAAAATATTTTTTAAAAGGTACAAAAGTGGACGGAATATATTCGGGTGACCCTGTCAAAGAAAGAGGAGTTAAAAAATTTGATAAAATTGATTATGATACAATAATAAAAAATGACTTAAGAATTCTTGATGCTTCGGCGGTTGCTTTGTGCAAAGAGAACGGAATAGAAATTATTGTTTTTAACATTATGAAAAAAGGAACCTTAAAAAAGGTTTTACTCGGAGAAAAACTGGGAACTTTGGTAACCGGGAAATCTTAAATAAGTTTGACACAGGCTCGTGATAACAGTATGTGATTTTTCAAGAAGAGCAAGTGAAAAATTATTCATCGCCGTAAGGATATGACTCATGTATAATATTATCATCCTTTGTGGAAATGACTCCCCACCGCAAAATCTGAACCCATAAAATCAAAATTCCATACCAAAACATAAGGCAGGAAATATGAATAACTCATTTTTAAATGCCTCCATAAAGCTCAATTCTAATATGAATTCTGATTTTTCTCCTATTAAAAATTTGTGTCCTACGGACATTCCATACCAGAGAAATATATCCTGTATCCATGGTGAATTATTTTTTTTAGAATAGGAATACCAGTTAATAACCCTACAGGCAACATAAAATCTTTCACCCCCTAAAATTAAAGAAGGTGAAAAGGAATAGGTTAACAATTTCTGCTCCCCGATAATCACATATTCCTCTCCTACCATTCCGTAACCCAAGGAAGATGCAAAATCAAAGGAGACATAAGGCGGATTATCACTGAATTGATGTTTTAAATCTATTTGTAACCCACACCAATATGGAAAATTAGAAATAAAGGGGTCAAAAATTTTTATACCGAAATCCGTATTTAACCCAAGACCGTATCTGTAAGCAATGAACCACTCAGCAAAGGGAATATAATAAAAGAAAGTTATTCCTGCATCAATTTTTGATTTGCCTTTATCTATTACTTTCGGACTCTGCAAAAGGGAGATAGGAATACAATTTTGAATAAAAATAAAAAATAAAAAAGGGTTAATAATAAATTTCAAATAAAAATCTTTCATATTTTTGTATTATTTAATTACCATAAATTTCCTTTTTAAAATATTTTTATTTCCATCATCAATCTTTATGAAATAAATTCCGTTTTTTAAACTCAAATCAATCTTTTTATAGCCTTTTTTAATAATCCTTTTTAAAACATTTCTTCCTGTTATATCATATATAAGCAATTTTATGTCAAAAGGAGTTTTAACCTTTATGCTTCTCGGTTCAAATTTAATTTTTAATTTTTTATCATTAAAAACAAATTCCTTTACATCCAAGACTCTCTGAAGTATTTTAAAAGAAATTATTTTATTTAAATTTTTATCAGCAAAGAAAAGGGTGTCAGGATAAATTGTGTCCCCTTCTGTTACACTCGGATTCCCGCCTTCTGTTGAAAACTGAATGAGAAATATTGTGTCATTTATAAGTTCGGTTCTCGTAATTTCTCCTGAACCGGAAAGCCACGAATGGGAAGAAGAAAGCACAAGAGCACTATCTATATTTGTCTCATTTATTTCTTTCAAAAGCACAACAGGCTCGGAGAATTTTATTATCACATGGTCAAAGGATGAATTGGGACTCGGTGAGAGAGGGGGATAATCATAAAAAATAGCACTTTCAATATAAGGTTTTTCATAATCAAGTGAACCTTCTGATCTTACTTTACCTTCTGCTATTTTATTTCTCCAGAGGTCCTCTATCGGATTTGCTGGGCTTACATAGACAGTGTCCCCTCTTTTAATAGGTTCTTCTCCCGAACCGTTAAACAGCACCAATAAAGTATCCTGAGATTTCCACTCGGTTTGAAGTGTATATCCTGAATTGAGCCAGGAACCGTTTTGAAGAGGAAACCACACATCTAAGGATTCCGGGTAAATAAATGGGGTATCCGTTTTTTCGGAAAAAATCATATATACCGTATCACCGATATTTGCTCCGTTATCAAAGAAACTTCCATCCGAGAGATAAACTTTTTTAAGTTTCGGTGGTATTATGTCATCATAGGAACCCGTAATTATGCTCTGCGACAAAGTAGAATTACCGTAAATATCTTTTATGAATTTCTTTATTATTTTTAATGTATCTTCGGGAACAGGAGGGGATAAAGAATTGTATAAAAATATTACAAGAGTATCATCGCTTATCCATTTTGCAGAATCCGCTCCTGCCAGGGTATTGCCTCCGGAAACATAAAACAGAGTATCTATTCCATTAACATCTATAAAGGGCTTATTTGTATTTTCATTAAAAACAATTACAAGCCTGTCATCAGAATCAATTCCGTTTTGTGAAAATTCTCCGTCGCTTATAAAACATTCCGAGATTAAAGGACCCGTAGTGTCCAGGTCATAGGTAAAATAAACTCTATCAACAAATGGTGTTTTTCCTACGGAGGTTCTGGAGATAATTATTCTGTATTGAAAATATCTCATTTTGGGATCTAAGTGAGTAATTGGGCTTCCATTTGAAGAATAGGGAATAAATTCCCATGATAAAGCAGTACTCATATCGGGAAGTGTGTCTCCTCTTATTTGAATTTTTATATACCAAAGGTCAGTCCCTCTGATATATACTTTTTTAAAAAAGGTGGCACCTTCATCCTTACCCCGTGAATCAAAAATTGAGGAAACAAGGTATCCATATGAAGGATAATTTGCTTTATAAATTTGTGCACCGCCAAGTGTACCACCCAAAAGTTCATAGTTATCTGTCTGAAAAATTGAAAAAGCATTTGGCACAGACCCCAGAGTATCCCATTTTATTCTGTCTGCTGTTCTGTAAACACCTTGCGATGTTGCTCCGTATATATTTTCATCTTTTCCCATTGTAAGAGCATTGAATAAATTGGAATTATCAATATATATACTATCTATGAGGGCAAGCGAATTTGCTGGAAAATTAAATCTCCAGATAAAAGATTGTGTGGTGCTTGTATAGGGTACAAAGAGAATACCGGACAAAGTATCAAATAAAGGATGACCTATCAATACATTTTTAAAAGTGCCAAAAAAATTAACCCAGCTTGTTCTTATATAAGGTGTTTTGGTGTAAAAAACACTCTCGCCACTGGTTTTAATTATTCCGATTGCGACAGTATCCATACCATTATTAAAATAGGAAAAAATTAAATCTTTAAGATTTGCCGCCCAAACTACATAGAGGTAAGAAATCGAAGAAAAATCCGGATTAAGGGAATAATAAAGTTGTGATGCTGTAGCATCTGCACATAAATTAAAGAAATTTTTATAAAAGAAAATTTTATTAATTTCTTTCGGGGCAGGAGAAATAATTCTCTGATAAAATTTCTGTCCGTTATTTTGAGAAATCAATAAAATATAAGAAGTAGATGTCTTCCCCCCCAAATACCACCAGTTTTGAAATCTGAAAAAATCATTATAGGATAAAACAGAAAAAGAGGATAAAGGCGCGAAGATTTGAGGGTCTCCCAAATCCACCGATATATACACTTTACCCGGGAAAGATTTTAAAATAAAAATGCTGTCGCTCCCCACTCTTTCAATTTGTGTTATCCTTGAAACAGAATCAGCTGCACTTTCCTTTAAATCCCATAATAAGGAAAAGCCCGAATATTTTAAACTCAGAGTTCCGCGCGGCTTATAAATATCAATATTTTCTTCTTCATAAAATTTCGTGGTATCTGTATAACTTATTTGTCCTCCACCTCCTGTCCATGTTGATTGAGACCATATAAGGCTGAATAATAAAAGTAGCATTATTTAAATTTTAATAAGAAAAAAATTTTATTTCAAATATTAATATTTTTTGAAAATCTCTTTAAGTTTCTCGAAAGTCACCGGCTTTTCAATTACCGGAACTTCTCGCGGAAGGTCCGTATCCGGACTCCCGGTTACAAAGAATGTTTTCCTTGACAATTCGGGATATTCTTTTCTCAGAAACTCAAAAATTTCCTTTCCGCTTTTTTCAGGCATCATAACATCAAGAAGAACAAAATCAGGAGGGGATTTCTCTAAGGTCTCTTTGAATAATTTAAATTGAGAGAAGACCCTCACTTCAAAACCTAACTTTTCAAGCATTTTGGACACCGCCTCTCTCACAAAAGAATCATCGTCTAAATAATAAATTCTTTTTTGCATATCAAATTATAATAAATATTTTTTTAAAAATCAAATTTTTTAATTTTTAAACTGTAAAAAAAATTGACACCTCCCTTTGAAGGGAGGTGTCTGATGATATTTTTTATAAGGATATAAATTAAATCAACCTAACGGATCAGGAGGGGGAAGAATCGGACCGGAGTCTGGTTCTACACCATCGCAAACTACTATTCCTTTTGCGCTTGCTTTTTTTACTACATTTATATGCATCACTCCTGCGAATATCAACCCTACCAGGGCGATCAGGGCTATTAATTTTTTCATTTTAAACCTCCTTTTTAAATTATCGGATTTGAACCGAGATGATATATTTTTCAAAAATTATGCCAGATTTTTTTAAAAGAAGAATTTAATTGATTTACAGAAAGATTTTAAATTTTTAAATTTTTTTTAAGAGACCATACTTTTTAAGTTTTTGAATCAAAGTCTGACGGGAAATATTTAATATTTTGGCGGTCTCGGTTTTATTCCAATTTGTCTTCTCTAAGACTTTTAAAATATATTTTTTCTCCATTTCTTCAAGCGGTAAAATTTTTTCTTTATCTTTCATACTTTTTCTTATCTCTTCCGGAAAATGCTCGGGACCTATTGCCTCACCGGGTTTTGAATTTAAAATTGCAAACTCAAGAGCAAATTTTAGTTCCCTTACATTTCCGGGCCAAGAATAATTATACAAATACTTCCATGTCTCATGTTTTATTCTTATCTTTTCTTTTATATTATGTTTCTTTATTATTTCTTTAAGAAAATGTGTAATTAAAACAGGAATGTCATCTATTCTTTCCCTTAAAGGAGGGATATAAAAATAATAGCCTTTCAATCTGTAATAGAGGTCCTTTCTCAAAATTCCCTGTTTCACTTTCTCTTCAACATCGGGTAAAGCAGTTGCTATGACCATAACATCCACACTTTTTTCCCTTGTTGTGCCTAAGGGTCTTATCTTTCCTGTATCCAAGAACCTCAACAATTTCTCCTGAACAGGCGGAGGAATTGATTCCACATTTTCAAGAACAAGTGTTCCGTTGTCCGCTTGCTCAATCAAACCTGTTTTATCCTCATATGCACCTGTAAAAGCACCCTTTTTATACCCGAAAAGTTCACTCTCTGCGAGTGTTAAAGGAAATTCATTAAAAGAAAAAAATACAATCGGGTTGTTTTTCCTCAAACTTAATCTGTGAATCGTATCTGCAAGTAAAGTCTTCCCTGTGCCTGTCTCTCCCACTATTAAAATCGGTAAAGGCTTTTCAAGTTTTCTGATTTTATCAATAAAGACAGTAATCCTGTTAATAAATTCCCTTGTCCCCACTATTTCTCCTATCCTTTCTATTTCCTTTAATTTTTGCTCCAACATCCTCTTCTCTTCTTCTATTTTTTCTTTTTCTTCTTTTATTTTATCAAAAAGAAGATTCCTCTGATAAGAAATTGTAAAAACATCAGCCATTATTCTTACAAGTTCCATATCCTCCTCTGTAAATTCCCTCTTTTTTCGTGAATCAAGATAAATTGCTCCGAAAGGTTTTCCTTCATAGAAAAGAGGAAGGCATAATATTGACCTTATTCTGAACCTCCTTATGCTTTCCCTGTTTTTTAATTCAGGATGTGAAAATGTATCAGGTACAAAGAAATGGGTTCCCTTTTTTGAAGCAGAATATAATGAACTTTTGGATATATCAATTAACTCAATATTTATTTTCTTCTTGTACATTCTGTAAGTGCCTTTTACTTCGTATACATCTTTTTCGTCATCCTTTTTAATTACTATCATTCCCCTTTCGCTGTTTGTTGCATTAGCAAGTATTTCAATTGTTCTATTAAAGAACTCCGTTTCCTCATGGTATTTTGAAGCATAAATAAGGTAATTTCTGAATATTTCCCATTTTGCATGACTCCTGATAATTGAAATGGAAGTTATTTTTAAAATTTCTTTCCTTATCTCTTCCAACTCGTGCTTCAAAAACTTATCCTCTTCCCCCTCTATCATTTCATTTAAAAATTTCTCAAATTTTGTAATAATGCCGGAACTTAAAATTTTCTGCTTATTCTCATAAGCCAACAAAACATTAAAGAAGATAATTAAAAATTTTTTAAAATCTTTATTTGTTTTTAGTTCATCAGCTTTTTTAAGAAATCCGTCAAACCGGGTAAAGGCATTAACTATGTGGTCGGATATAAGGTCATGAAAGGAATCAACAAAAATTTCAAATATGTCTGCAATGGGTAGAGAAAGTTTTATTCTTCTTATCTTCATCTTATACTTTTTATTCGGGGTCCGGTGCTCAACAAGGTCAATAAAGTAAAGTAAAAGTAAAAATAATTTCTGTTTCTGAATGTTATCCGTTTTTTCATAATGATCTAAAAGTGTTTGGGAATATTTTTTTATTTTGTTCAAATCTTTTATAATTGAATTAAAGAAAAGTAAGTCTTCAATTGTATTTATCTTTAAATAAAAAGGAAGGAACTTCTCTTTAACCTTTTCAAAATTTAACAACAATTCTTTAAATTTTTTATTATCTCCTTTTATTCTTACATAACGAATATACTCACTCATTATTTCTATCAATTTCTCATTTAATTTTAATTTTTCACAAAGTTCAATTGCTCTCTTGTAATTATCTTCCGGGCTTTCACCGCTTAATTCTTTAAATTTTCCCTCAAGAAATTCTATATAAGGCTCAATGAAAGGAACGGGGTAACTTTTATGAATTGCCTTTATTTTCATCAATGCATTCTTAGCAGTTTCAATTGAATCTTTGTCAAGAAAATAATAAATTCTGATAAATTCGGTTAAAATATAGGGATAAGGGAAAATTTTTATATGCTTCAGAAACTCACTAATTCTTCGGGTTAAACGAATTGCCCTTTTCTTTTTGCCGATATTATATAAGAATTCAATATAATAAGCTAAATATTTATAGCTTTTTTCTGTTTCTCCCTCTTTTTTTGCCTTAAACAGACTTTTTCTGTAATCTATCTCCGCTTGTGCAAAATCTCCTTCAAACTCCTCTAATTTTGCTTTTACAAAATAAAACTGAGAGAGTTCCTCCGATGTGGCTTTCTTTTCGTACTTTTTAGCAAAAGTATGAAGAGTATTTTTTAATTTTTTTATATCATAAGTATTAAGCAGATAAAAACATTTTGAAAGCAAACCCCTTTTTGTATTCAATTTATCTATCACATTTACCGCTTTTTCGTATTCGCCTTTAAAATGATAATATAGTGATTTCCCTATTAAATATTTTTCTTTATTTTTCTTTTTCAATACATTTAATACCTCACTCACATTTTTCTCGTCCTTTTTAAAAGTATAATATATAAGCAGTTTCTCAAGTACATCAGAAGGTATTTTTTTGAGATCCGGTTTTTTCAAATTTTCAAAAAATGTGAATATATAAACCTGATTTTTTGTGTATATTTCTTCTATTTCTTCATTAAAATCTTTTGCAACCTCATACTTTCCGAGATTATATGCAGAAAGGTAAAATAAAAGTCTTCCTTCAAGGGATAATTTTTTTATATCTTTGAGATTCTTTAAAATCTTCTCAAATGTTCCTTTTCTCGATTCAAATTCAATCTCGGATAAAGGCACATACCCACCCCCTATTCTTTCAATAACTCTTCTATCGAGCAAACTTTTTATATTCCTTTCCCCGAATATTCTTTTTGTTTCAAATGTATTCAACTGTCCGAAGATGTTTAAAACATAAAGCACCTCTTTTTCTTCTTTTTTTAATCTTACTTCTGCTTTTGTAATTTTATCAATCTCCCCTTTCTCCGAAAATTCTTTTATAAGTGTAAATACTTTTTTAAGGTCTCCTTTATTTTTTAAGACTGTTCTTTCAAATAATTTTTCTTTCCCGTATATACCGGTATTGTTCTCAATATATTGAACGATTTTTTCGGTATCAGGATCCGGGAATTCAATCACTTTACCCTTTAAATCAAAATCATAAGGAATTTCAATAACAACAGGAAATTTCCTTATTTTTTCCACCTCATATAAGGCGTTCAGGAAATTAATGAAAGTCTTTTTATGCAACGGAGGATCGGTCAAAATGATGAAATAGGTTAAATCTGATTTTAAGTTTAATAAATGGGTAATCAAAAATGGATACAGATTTTCCTCTTTCAGGTTCAGATACGGTAATTTACCTTTATCTATTAAAAGACCGTTAAAATTTTCTTTAAGCTGAGTATAAATATTTCTTAAAATAAAACTTTTTCCTGTTCCTTTTTGCCCTTTGACAAGAAATATCCCTCCTTTCCTTTTGGAAATGTTTTCTTTTATTTTATTTTTTAAGTCTTTAAAAAATTGTTGATTTAAAATTTCTAAATCATTAAAATAAGTTCTTTTTTCGGAGAAAATTTTTTCTAATATCTCGGTCGCAGAAAGTCTTTTTTGAGGATCAGGATTAAGAATAAGGTCAAACAAGTTAATCCAGAAATCATCCTTGACCCTGTTTTTCCACTTTTTTTTATTTATAAAATCTTTCAAGCTCTCATAAGTCCTGAAACTTATTTCTTCTCCCGTAACCAATTCGTAAAGTACAATTCCTGCTGAAAACATATCCGATTTGTGCGTCGGAGATTCACCCGAAAGCACCTCAGGGGCACAATAGGGAATGGAACCTCTCGGAATTTTTTTCTCCGTAAAGGAGGCAAATCCGAAATCACTCAATACAGGATAAAATGACTTTTTGTGGGTGAAGAGGATGTTCTCCGGTTTTATGTCCGCATGAATAACACCGTTCTTTTCCAAATAGGAAAGAATATCAAATAAATCTATCGCAAATTTTTTAAAGTCAAATTTCTCCTTCTCCTTTATTCTTTCCTTTAAATTTCCTCCGTTTAAATATTCAAGAACAAGAAAAGACTTCCATTGTGGATAAAAAAAGAAATCAAAGCTTTTTAAAATACCGGAATGATTCAATAAGGATAGGAAATAGAATTCATTATAAAGTTCTTTATGATTCTTATATTTTGTCTCTTTAAGAACAATATAATTCCCCGAAGGTTCTTTTAAAAGTGAAAGGGTATAATCTTTTGTTTTTCTTAGATCTTTTTCTTTTGTTAATATTGCATGTATCTCATATGTCCAGGCTCTCTTTTTCATAGTATAACTTCTTCCCTTCTATCGGAATGACACTGAATATTAACTGCTACCGGCAATGAAGTAATATGACAGGGATATGTTTCAATATTAACATCAAGGGCTGTTATTCTTCCTCCGAGTCCCATAGGACCTATTCCGAGTTTGTTTATTTCCTCAAGCAGTTCTTCTTCAAATTGAGCATAAAAGGGGTCGGGATGTCTGTGTCCTATGGGTCTTGCGGTTGCTTTTTTTGCCAAGAATGCTGAATATTCAAATGTCCCTCCGATTCCCACTCCCACTACAATAGGGGGACAGGGATTCGCCCCTGCTTTCTTAACTGTTTCAATTACAAATTTTTTAACCCCTTCCTTACCTTCACCCGGCAAAAGCATCTTGAAAGCACTCATATTTTCACTACCTCCTCCCTTCGGTTCAAATACTATCTTTAATTTGTCTCCGGGAACAATATCAAAATGAATGACAGGAGGGGTATTATCTCCTGTATTTTTCCTTCTTAACGGGTCTTCAACAATTGACTTTCTCAAATAGCCTTCTGTATAACCCTTTCTTATTCCCTCAATAAGTGCATCCTTGAGTGAACCACCTTCAATTTTCACATCTTCCCCTATTTCAACAAAAAGGACGGCAAAACCCGTATCCTGACATAAAGGCCTGTTATCCTCTTTTGCAACCTCAATATTTTTCAAAATCTGAGACAAAATTTCCTTCCCGAATGGGGATTCCTCTTTTTCATAAGCATTTTTCAACGCATTAACCACATCGTCCTTTAATTCATGCGTTGCTTTTATGCACATATTTTTAACTTCTTCCACAATTTTTTCATATTTTATAATTTTCATTTTTACCTCCTCCGAATTTTTTTAATTTTAACATATTATAATTTCCGAATGCATCTTCCATTTTCAAAATAAACTCACCGTTTATTTTCCTTATTTTCATTCTTATTATATTTTTACATAAAAAATTGTTTTTTTCAATTTCTATTATACATCCATCAAGTCCCTCTCCCTGTTTAGCAGGCTCAAATTTATAAGGGATACCGGACAAAAATCTTTTTATGATAGGCTCCCTCTCCCCGCCTATCACGGAGTCAAAAGAACCCGTCATCCCGATATCGGTTATATACCCTGTTCCCTTCGGTAAAATTTCATTATCCGATGTTTGAACATGAGTATGGGTACCTATTACAGCTGTGACTTTTCCGTCCGCAAAATATCCGAAAGCAATTTTTTCGGATGTTGCTTCTGCATGAAAATCAACAATTATAGGTTTTTTAATTTTTTGGATTATTTCTTCCAGCTTTCTGAAAGGACAATCAATCGGTTGCATAAAGACCCTTCCCATTAGATTTATTACAGTCAAATCTATTCCGTAAATATTGAAGACAGCATATCCTTTACCCGGGGCATTCGGTGGGTAATTTAAAGGTCTCAATAAATTATTTTTTGTGTCTATCCATTTTAAGATTTCCTTCTTGTCCCAGATATGATTTCCGCTTGTTAAACAATTCACCCCCGCATTCACGATTTCATTGTAAATTTTTTCGGTCAATCCGTTTCCGTGTGCAGCATTTTCCACATTTGCTATTACAAAACTTACATAAAAATTTTTTTTTATTTCGGGCAAAATCTCTTTTAATACTTTTCTTCCCGTCTTCCCGACAATATCACCTACGAATAATACTTTCAGGAGGTCCATTTAAATATATTTCCTTTGCAATTTTTAAATCCTTTAAAAGCAATTCCTCTTCCCTCGGATTCTGTAAAACCCTTGAAGGATGTAATGTAATCACAACGGGTATTTTTTTGTATTCATAAACAAGTCCCCTTTCCTTTGTAACTGCGATATTTCTTCCCGTCAAAACATAAGCAGCAAATCTTCCGAGCGCAACAATTACCTTAGGATTCAATATTTCTATTTGTTTTTCAAAATATGGAAAACAAGATTTAATTTCTTTTTCCTCAGGGTCTCTGTTTCTGGGTGGTCTGCATTTTAATGTATTCAATATATAAACCCCCTCCCTTCTTATACCCGCCCTCATCAGAATTTCATTTAATTTTTTACCCGCTCTTCCGACAAAAGGGATCCCCTGTTTATCCTCTTCTGCTCCAGGTGCTTCTCCTACAAGAACAAAACCGGTCAAAGGGTTGCCATCCCCGAATACCACATTTTTTCTCGTCTTATATAAGGGACATTTTCTACATCTCAAAGTTCTCTTCTTTAACCTTTCCAAAAGCACGGTTTTTAAAAAATCTTTTTTTTCTACCATAATATTTTCATCACCCATTGTTTCTTTTGCATAGAATAAAATCTCATAAGGATTTAATTTCATTATAGAATTTCTGCTATTTTTTTTGAAATCTCAAATGCAGCCTTCATTTTATGCATTTCTTCATATTCATAAATTTCCTTAGTTTTTTTAATTATCTTCATTTCAATCTTTTCAGAACCCATGGTTTTAACCGTATTCAAAATAATCATATCAAGGTTCTTGCTTTTAATTTTTTTATAAGCCTCTTTAATGTCAAATTTGTCCTCAAGGGCAAAACCTATAAATTTTGTTTTATTTTTGAACTTTTTAATCTCTGCAAGTATATCAATATTCTTTTCAAATTCAATTTTTAATTTTTCTTTGTTTTTTTTAATTTTCTTCTCATATTTTTTCGCCGGTTTATAATCAGAAACAGCTGCACACATAATAAGTGCATCATATCTTTTATTTTCAATTTCATTTTTAAGAATTTCAAACATTTCTTCGCTTTTTTTTACTCTTTTAATATCAGGCGGAAGTTCAAAATCTGTTTTTCCCGCAATTGCGAAAACAGAGCATCTCATTGATTTTAATATTTTATAAAGGGAATATCCCATTCTTCCGGATGACTTATTTGTAATAACTCTTACCGTGTCTATCTCCTCTTCCGTTCTTCCGAATACTAATATTATTTTCTTATCCTTTAATTTATTTTTTATTTTAATTATCTCTTCAATTTCTCTCACAATTTCTTCCGGTTCCTTCAATCTTCCTTTTCCGATTGTTAAATCAGACATTTCGCCGTATGTTGCTTCAATAACATACACTCCCATTTTTTCGAGATTTTTTAAATGTTTTGTATGGATTTCACTTTCATAAAGGGAGGGGTGCATGCACGGAGCAACAATTTTGGGAACATTTGCGGTATGAAAAATTAAAGACAAAAGGTCATCCGCAATTCCTATGGATACTTTTGTAATAAAATTAAAAGTTGCAGGAACAATTGCAATGAGGTCTGCTTCCCTGGATAATTTCACATGAATAGGTATTTTATTATCTTCTATTTCAAACATATTATAATAAACTTTCTCATTCAGCAGCGAAGTTAGGGTTAAGGGTGTTACAAATTTTAAAGCGTTTTTAGTCAGTACAGGAATAACTTTGTGTCCTTTTTTCAAGAGAAGTCTTGCAACCGACGGTGCTTTATATGCACCTATGCTTCCGGTTATTCCTAATATTATCTTCACGAAGCAACTCTTCTTATCTCAATTTCACCTTCGGTAAAGTTTTTTATGCTTTCTTTAATTGCCTTTTCCCCGGGTGATTCAATATCTGAACCGAAGAGTTCTTTCAGAATTCTTCTCGTTTCTTTCATAATAATAACAAGACCCTTAAATTTATTCTGTTCCCTGTTTAAAACATCTTCAATTCCATAATCTTTTAAAAAGTTTTTTTTCATTCAATAAATTTTATGGGCCGTCGGGGATTCGAACCCCGGACCCCTGGATTAAAAATCCAGTGCTCTTCCTACTGAGCTAACGGCCCGTGTTTTTAATTATAATATCTATTATGTTAAAAAATCAAGATTTTTATGAGAAAATTTTAAAAATGGCTGAAGATGTTAAAAACAATGCCTATGCTCCTTATTCAAATTTTAGAGTCGGAGCTGTCTTGCTCACAAAGAGCAGTAAAGTTTACACCGGTTGTAATATAGAGAATTCGTCTTACGGTCTTACAATATGTGCTGAAAGGGTTGCTGTATTTAAGGCGGTTTCGGAAGGAGAAAGGGAATTTAAGATACTTGTTCTTTGCGCTGACAAGGATGTCTTTCCCTGTGGCGCATGTCTTCAGGTTCTCAATGAATTCTCTCCTGAAATTGAAATTGTCCTTAAATTAAAGAAGGAAGTAAAAAAATTTAAATTAAAGGATTTATTGCCTTACGCATTCAAATTATTTTAATCAGAAGATTTACGGTTGGAAAAAGAGCTATAAGAGCACAAATACAATGTAGGAAGTGTATCTTACGGTAAATGCTTGTCCAAATTAAAAATTACATACACACAATAAGTGTGGACCATCCGAAGTTTCTCATTGCTTTACCGGGATGTCCTGAAAACGGGTCATAAAACTCACAAAATCCGTATTTTTTAATTAATTCAATCGTTCTATTTTTGATTTTTTCATAAATTTCCTTTTTTTTATGTCTTAAAAGTCCTTTTAAAATAAACCAATTTGTATTTATCCATGTTGTTCCTCTCCATAAAAATCTTGTATCTGTGAGGGGTCCGAAAGATTTTTCATCCTTTGAGACAGAAGGAATAGGGAACGGCAAAAAGAATTCGTTCGTATTTAAAAGATGCTCTAAAAGATTATTAACATAATATTCGGGTATATCAAGACATAAGGGAAAAAGAGATGAAATTGTTTTTACTTTTGCTTTAAACTCTTTATCCTTTTTATGATAAATCCCGTAAAATATTTTATCTTTTTCATCCCAAAATTTCTCTAAGATTTTTTCTTTTATTTTTTCGTAAAGTTTCTTCAGTTCTTTTGCTTTTTCTTTGTCAATAAGTTCCCATAAATTTGAAATCGAATCTACTGATAGAGCATATATTGTATTAAAAGCAACATCTTCAAAATCAAAAATGTTTTTATTGAAAATTTCTTTAATATCCCATTTTAACTTTTTATATATCTCAAGCATGTTTCTTATTTTTTTCTTTGTTAGAAGTGGATTATGGGAATAATTATCAAAAGCAAGATCAAATTGAGGAGCCATATCCATTCCGGACTCCATCGGAGTTATTATTGAGATTAAAAAATCCTCGTCAGGGTCCCTTTCTTTCTTAAGATAATCAAAATATTTTTGAACTCTTGGGAGATATTTTTTCAGAAACTCTTTATCCTGATTTTCTTTATAAATTTCCTTTATTGTAATTCCTATAACAGGGGGTTGAATTTCTGCTGTGAAATACTTGTATTGCGGATGGGCTTCCATTTTCCACCATTTTTTAAATATAAAAAAATCTTTAAATCTCATTTTCCAAAATATAATATGGGGAATGAAACCGTTTTCAAGCTGGCATGATAAAAGCGAGTCTATTTCTTTTATGCTGTATTCAAAATTAAATTTTGACATTACAATTGCATGGAAACATGAATCCCAGAACCATTGATGAAAGTGTTCTTTATCAGGTGCAATATAAAAATAATTCTTTTTAAGATTTTTACTGTATCCCTCTTTTTTATTGGACAATAAAATTTTTAATGCCCTTTCTTTCAGCTCTTCCATTCAATATCATATTTTTTTATTTTTTCATAAAGGGTTTTTCTTGATATACCCAAAATTCTTGCAGCTTCACTTATATTTCCGTTTGAATCTTTTATTACCTTACTGATAACTTCTTTCTCTATCCTTTCCATTTCTTTTTCCAAATAATCTTTTAAATTTCTTATTTCTTTTTCTTTCCTTCTTTCTTCTCTTTCGGTTATAAACAAGTCCTCGGGTTTTATTATTCCGTCATCCGTCAGAATGGCTGCCCTTTCCAGCATATTTTCGAGTTCCCTTATATTGCCCGGATAATCATAAGATAAAAGAATCTCTTTTGTTCTATCTTCTAAGATCAATTCTTTACCGAGTTTTCTTTCCAGTTTTTTTATATAATTTTCTGCGATGAGTAAAATGTCCTCCTTTCTTTCCCTTAAAGCAGGTAGGTGAATGGGAAATACTGCAATTCTATAATAAAGGTCTTCACGAAATTCTCCTTTTTCAACCAATTTTTTAAGGTCCCTGTTTGTAGCTGCTATTATTCTTGGATCAACTTTAATCGGTTTCAGTCCCCCTAATCTTTCAATTTCCTTATATTCAATTGCTCTCAAAAGTTTTGCTTGTAAATCAAGAGGTAATTCCGCTATTTCATCAAGGAAAAGTGTTCCTCCATCTGCAATTTCAAATTTACCTATCTTGGTTTTGTAGGCACCTGTAAAAGCTCCTTTTTCCGAGCCGAAGAGTTCATTCTCCAAAAGTTCTCGCGGAATAGCAGCACAGTTTATTGCAATAAAAGGTCCTTCCTTTCTTTTTGAATTCAAATGTATAAATCTTGCAAATACTTCTTTTCCTGTCCCCGATTCACCTATTAAAAGAACTGTTATATCTTCTTCTGCTACTTTTTTTGCAAGGTTTAAAGCATCAAGGAATTTTTTGCTTTTTCCCACAATTTCGGGAAAAGGCTTAAGGAGTTCTTCTTTTAATGCTTTTTCTTTTTCTTTTTCTTTCTTTATTTTTTCTATCAGTATTATCACTTCTGAAGGTTCAAAAGGTTTTGTTAAATAATGATATGCTCCTTTTTTAATTGCTTTAATCGCATCTTCTATTGAGCCGTATGCGGTTACCACAATTATTTCGCTTCTTACACCGATTTTATTTTTAAGTTCATCCAAAAGTTCGATTCCATTTGCTTCTTTTAACCTTACATCTAAGATTATAAACTCCGGCTCCTCTGTTTTCAGTTCTTTTAAAAATTTGTCAACCTCTGTAAATGCTTTTGCTTCGTATCCCTTTTTTTGAAGAAACAGTCTCAACGACTCCGCAAAACTTTTGTTATCATCAAGAATATGAATTCTTTCTCTATTCTCCATAAAAGGGAATAATTATATCAATTTTTGTGCCTTTATTTTCTTCGGATTCTACTTTTATATCCCATCCCTGAATTTTAACTATCTGATAAACCATAGATAATCCGAGCCCGAGATTTTCTTTTTTTGTAGTAAAAAACGGAACAAAAATGTTTTTTAATGTCTTTTTATCCATTCCTTTGCCGTTATCCTGAATGGAAATTATTATATTATCCTCTGTTTTTTTTGTTTCAATCCTTATTTTGCCCTCCCTTTCAATTGCTTCAATTGAGTTATTAATTATATTAAAAAATAACTTTTGGGTTAAAATAGGAAGACACTTTATATTAAGATCCTGAATATTCTTTTCAATTTCAATATTTTTATCAGTTTTCCTAATCTTGGACTTAACTTCCTCTTCTATGCTATCCATCATTTCTTTAAGATTTGCAATTGAGTAGTCTTCTGTTCTTCCTTTCATCAGGTTATTATATTCATTTAAAACCTGTTTCAATTCCATGATTTTATCTTCTGTCTCATGAATCAAATTTTTAATTTCTTCATCTTCTTCTTTTATGGATATTTCAAGCAACTTTAGGGTATTCAAAAGAGAGGCAATGATATTATTTATTTCATGAATTAAGTTTGCGGTGAAATGCCCGAGTATTAAGAATTTGTTTTCCATTTGTTTCTTTTTTAATATCTTTAATGTTTTCTTATCAAGAATTCCTTTAAATATTTTTTCTGCATCAATCTCTTCTTTTTCCATTATTTCTCTTATGAGATTAAAAGGTTTCAAAATCGTGAAGATAAAAACAGCAAATGTTAGAACCCATAAAAAAATTATTATTATTCTTGTAATTTCGTATGATTTATTCGTTTTAAAAATATAGGGTGTTGTTCTCATAATCAAAAAGGTTGTATCTTTTGACGTATATTTTGCTATATATGTGTTTGAATTTAAAAACTCAAAATCATTCTCGGAAGAGATAAATTTATTCATCATTTTCCTATCCAGTTCCATCCCCCCGTATTCAGAATAGATTTTTTTATATTTATTTTTATGAAACACATAGAGCATCTCTATATCAGGTGATAATCTAAATAACTGAATTAAATCTTTTATCTTTTTACCTTTTAATGATTTTATTTGACTGTGTATATAATTTTCTATAAACATTTTTTCAACTTCTTTTTCCTGTCTGTATATTATCTCCAGAATTATGGGAATACTGAATAGAATCAAAACAGTGAAAGTAAGCAAAATATTGATGATTCTTATTTTATTCAAAATTATTTATTTAGTGAAAGAAAAATTAAGTCTGTAAGTTACATTATTTCCTGCTGTATCCGAGACTTCAAATTCAATTACATAATTTCCTTCTTTTTCCAGCTTTCCGTTAATTATTCCCTGGATACTGTCAATAGTTATTCCGGGTGGTGCTTTTTTTAATTTGAATTTTAAAGGGTCTCCATCGTAGTCATAAGCCGGAATTTTAAAGTTTATTACACCGTTTTTTGCTGTTAATTTTTCTCCGGGTTTAATTTTTATTTCCGGGGGAGAATTGAGAACGAATGTTCTCAGAATAAAAGGAGTTTCTGATGTATCTTCTCCATCAAATGCATAAATAAATACTTCAATCATATCACCTGTTTTAAGGTTTACTTCTATTTCGTTTCCGTTTTTTGCGTATTCTTCACCGTTTATTCTCCATTCGCATATATATTCAAGTTCATCGCCATCATCATCTGCTCCTTCTATATTTACTTTTATTTTCTTCTGTTTGGAAAATACTTTTTTTCCTTCAAATTCTGCGTTTTTAATATAGGGTTTTGAATTTTTGACCGTTACGGTATCAGAATAAAATTTTTTTCCGTTTACAATCAATTCTGCGAAGACTTTATCTCCTTTTTTAAAATATTCGGGTAATAAAAATTTTCCTCCTTTTTTGAATTCTCCGTTTACATACCATTTAACATCAAAATTTTCGCCTTTAAGTCCTTGTATCCTTACCCTCAGCTTTTCTGTTCCGGAAGGTTCTTTCGGTATTATTTCAAAGTTTTTTATTCCTTCCTCGGGTTTTTTATATTTCTTTTTTTCTTCCCTTTTACAGGTTATGCATAGCAACAGAGGTAGAATAAGGAATATCTTTGTAAAATTATCCACCAGGAACATTCGGGACCCTTCTCAATAAAGTATGAAGTTCGTACCGGAGATTATCTCTTACTGCTTCTGATATAATCAGATATTCAAGAGCAGTTGAGCCTACGGCACTTTTTGCGACTCCTTTATATGCTTCCGCAAAGCCTATGTATCCGCCTGCTAAGGGGGTTGAAGCCATTTTCCTTGTAAAAACGATTATCTTAAAACCTTCTTTATTTAACTCTTTTGTTCCGAGATAAGTATTAGAGCCGGTTGAAAAAGCCAATTGGACTGTTTGCATTCCTTCCTGTATTCCGTATTCAGACATTGCGAATGCATCGCCTATGGTTTTTTGGGTAGTTGTAATAATCATAGTCTTTGAGACAAGGAAGAGTGCAAGAGTTGCCAAAATTAAAACAACAGTAAGAACTATAACAGTAGTAACCAAAGCCACCCCCTCTTTCCCCTTATTTTTGCTTATTATTTTATCTTTCATAAAAAACCTCCTTTTTTATCTTTTTAAATTTCTCGGATATATTACATTTGAAAATTTGGCTCTGGGGAATTTTTTTTCAACATCCGAAAGAGTAATGATTCTATTTTCTAATTGCACCGTATCTTTCGGAAATTCATAACCTACAAGACCTTCCTCTGTTCTCACAAGGAGGGAAATTCTCAGAAGGACGGATTTTGTATAAAATTCATAGGGAGAGTATTGAGGCATTGAGTCCCTCCATACATCAAAATCCAAATTTCCGTCATTATCCCAATCCGCACAGACCCTTACTTCAAAATCCTCAACATTATCAAGAAAAATTTCTCCGTTTCTCTCCAATGTGGTTCCGTCTAACATATAAATAATCGTATCTACGATGCGTGAAGAATTTCCCGGTTCAATCAAAACATAGCCTTTCTGCACACTCATAGCGCCTGCCGGTAGATTTGTAGTAATGTAATAAAGAGAATCGGATACGGTTGTTATTGAAAGAACATTTAAGACATTGTTCCATACCGGATTCCCTCTGTTGTCCACTATTATTAAATAATCCCCGACTTTAAAATTGCGGGTTGTATCCGCCCATCTATAAGCAGGGATAACATTTGAACTTGTAGTTTGAGTTGCAATGGTCCATTTTCCGGATGAAGGATCAAGAGGAAAATCTGCTGCAAGTAAGAGTAAAGTATCCGGGGAGATACTGTCTCCATCCCTATACAAAAAAGGGATTACCGAATCTGGAACACACAATCCTGCATGTAATACTTCCTGTGATAACACATTGAGAGCTATCTGTGCCTCGGAAAATAAAGTTGCTTTTTCGCTTACTTCGCTACTTTTTCTGCTCTGTGTTATAAAAATTGAAATAACCATCGCCATCACTATGCTGAAAATAAGCATACTTACCATCATTTCAATTATTGTTAATCCTTTCTTTTTCATCTTATTCCCTCCATTTTTCCATCAGTCTCGAAAAGTGGAATGTTTTTCCGCCGGAATTCCAAAATACAAATATTTTGATTTTCTTGAGTGTGCCATTGTCTGCTATGTTCCATATTACAGTGTAAGGTAAACCCTCAATTGTATCGGTTTTGGTATAATCAGGCAGTAACGGAGGTACATTGTCCAAATCAAGTGTATCTCCGTCATCCAAAAGTAAGGTATCATCATAAGAAAGAGTAGAGAATGTTTCTACATATTTGTTAAGTTCATGTATTGCACTTTTTCTGTGGTTTGTCAAAATAAGAGCATGGGAACCGAAAAGCACAAGTCCGAGAAGCCCACCTGCAAATACTATGCCTAATATTGCAATAGCCACTATTACTTCAAGTAAAGTAAATCCTTTTCTTTTATTTTTCAGTACCATGATGACCCCCCCCATTTCCACACTTTTATCCTTCCGCTCCTTGCTATCCCGACTGCATAGGCTTTTTCTCCGTCAGAGAAATATATTCCACCCGGTGTTAAGGAACCTCCGCTTGATGTAAATAAAACCGGATTATTATCATAAGGAGAGGAAAAGGTTCCACCTGCCTCAGGAACCCCGGTAGAGGGTATTCCGTTACTTTGCCCGAGATATGAGAAAAATCCATCAGGAGGCGAGATGGTGGTAGTATCCGAAAGACCGAAAACTACCACGATTTTTTCACCTGTGGAAGACGGAAATCTGACTTCTGTATATGCTCCTCTTGCCATAGCCATCTGTCTTATATTACGAAGAATTTGAGCAGTTTTCTTCACAACAGAAGCCAAATTTGATTTTCTTATCTCGGAAGAGGAAATAAAAGCAACTAATCCTACCAAGATTCCGATAACCGTAATAACCATAAGCAATTCAACTATTGAAAATCCTTTTTTCACTCTCATAGCACTACCTCACATAAATTATAAAGATTAAATTCCCTATTCTCTCTGCTATTGATGCTCCTTTCTTTTTTATATATACAACAATTGCCGGACCGGTTTTTAGCTTTGTCGGAGTGCTGTTTTTCCTAACAAATTCTAACATATTCTTAGGTATCGTTTCAATTACTCTCCCGGAAGGCTCTTTTATGTAAAGGTTTTCAATTATACCTTTACTTATCTGCAATATCTGTGTTGACTTTGTAAAATAAATATAAGTTTTCTCCGGGGAAGCATCATCAATTGCAATCTTTATATAATTACTTCCGGTTTCTCCTATGTAAACAATATTTGCCGAATATCCCTTCTCCTTTCTCAGGCATTTAATAAAATGGCGAAGGGCAGGAGACATCCCCATCTGATTCACCAAAAAAGATAAAGTTAAAATAAATCCCATCATTTTAAACCTCCTATTTTTGTTTTTTCCATAAAATTATACCTTTTCTAATTGAAAGAGGCAAGTTTATATCAAATTTTTCAATTACTCCTTCAGAAGTATGAACACTCACCGTAGCACTTTTTTCTCCGATATGCACGGTCGGTTCGGAAGGAAGTCCTGCTACGGATTTTGCTTTTTCAATTCTTGTCTGTCCGCCTCCTAATTCGGTTTCTGTTTTTAAAATTGAAATGGGATGTGCGGTTCCTGTTTTATAATATAAACCGAATATTTCTCCGCTTCCTCCGCCTCCTCCTGCTTCGCACGGGTCACAAGCCCCGGCAAGTGCAGCAGGATTTAAAGTAGTAAATATAACAGCTCCTCCTACTGCTGCGGGTTTATGGATACATCTTTCACCGCTCGGAAGCCTTATATACCAGCCGTCATAAGTTGAAACAAGAGAGACAAACTCGTAAAAAGAATATTTACTTGCACCCAATATAATACTATCAACACCGGGTGCATAATTTATCAAAACAGCATCCGTTACATCTATAAGATTAGCCAATGTTTTTGTGCTATCCGAAACCTTAACACCCACAAGGTATTGCTGTGATGCATCACTTATATCTTCAGCGGACCAGAATTTCCCTGTTCCGAAATAAACCCAGATATTTCCCCTTTCATCAAGCACAGGTGCAATACCTCCGATTATGGGTGCATCAATAACAAACACGGAATCCATTATCCATAGAGCAGGGTTGTTATCATAATTTGTTTTTATTCTGTATACGTATCCTTTCCATGTTCCTGTAAGAGGGAAGTATCTATTAACACCGAAGAAAATATAATCCACATTATAATTCAAATTTATATCCGTAGATACAATATCTCCGCAAAAAGCATTCGGAACACCGAGGTCAAATTTTAAAACATTTGCCAAATTATCAAGATTTAAAACATACAAAAATGCATTTTGGTCCGATGTACCTGATATTATCTCGGTGGGTCCTGAACCAATGGTTAAAAACCAGAATGTATCAATTTTTGCAATTGCAGGCATACTTGTTGTATATCCGAGATTTGTATCAGAAAATTCGGTCAGGATATTAATGTTATCTGCGGTAGGATTGGTTACATCTAAAATCATATAAGAAGAAGACAAAATTTCTCCTGTTGGAAGCGTTTCCGGAAAACCGCCGAAGTTTAATCCTTGAATGAGTATTGTTCCCCAGCCGTTAGGATGAATTACATCTGGATTAAATATTTTCACATCGCTTAAATAGGGTCTTCCGTCAACATAGTAAATATGACATCCTTCATAATCCGGGTCCATGTAATATTTTAAATGAGGTAAAACCGCTCTGGGAATAATTGCAAGTATTTCCTCTCCAAGATTATAGAGTAACGGGTAATCATTAACCAATTTACCAACGGTATCACCGCCTGTAAGGGGTTTAAAGACACCCGCATTAAATACATGTAGCATACCGTCATTTGCTCCCACAAATAAAACTCCCCTTTTACCCCTGTTATTAACTTCATCATAATAGGTTGAGTAGAAATCTAAATAAGACATATCTCCGTAAAGTAAGTCATATCTTTCCATAGGCTCTGCCATATAAGCCGGATTTGAATAAATAATATCTCCTAACTTCCACACATTTCCATTTATGAGACGTGACCTTAAGTTGGGATAATCTATACCCCTTATGTAACTTATAACCGTATCAGCGGAGGTTGCTGTTGGGACCTCCAATAAAGGTTGAAGTGATAACCTGTTCAATGTTGTAAAATCATTTAAGAAATAAGTTGTCCCGGTAAATTCTACATATTTTATTCTTCTTGAACTTTCAAGTGTAGTATGAAGATATTCACCGAAATCTAATACAGTATTTATATCTGTTATGGTATCTATTCCCACTGCCACTGTTTCTGCACCTGTAATCTGACCATCTCCATTTATGTCTGCATAAAAATATGCATATGTTATACCTTCCACTGAGTTATATTTATACTTTATTACACGGTCATTAAGATAATTTAATATCTTATTATTATCCGTATCTTCTCTCAGATTACCGTATTCATCAACCCACAGCGATCTAACTTCTCCAAGCCAATATCTATCTTTATTTGTAAGCGGATCTTTTCTTGAAGGGAAGAAAAAGGCTTCAAAGAATAAACCTTCTCCGGCTGAACCTGCAGGAAAGGTGGGAGCTGCTGAAGCAGCTGCGATTTTTCTGCTTACTTTTTTGAGAAATTTTTCAAGACCTTTTTCTATTTCTTCTCCTGATGCAGCATCAACAAAATTATCCGGTAATGAATCTTGGTCACTGTCCCATTCAGCCCAGTCAAGGGAATTATAAGGAACAGGTAAGGTAAAAGGAACAAGAAGGGAATTAGTCGGAAAATTAGTGTAATTTCCGGGAAGAGAATCATTATTTGTGTCTTCAAATCCTCCCCATAACCCCATCCATGTCATCGCATTTTTTCCGGCTGCAGAACCACCAAATATATACATTGTGAAGAATGTTATAAATTGTTTGTCTCGTAATGAATCTCTTAAATCTATTGTATGGTAAGTGTAAACTTCATCTAAGGGGTCCCCTCCAAGGTTCCAGTCTCCATCCGAAATAATTATTGCATAAGCAGGTTTACACCACACTGCAACGGCTGAATTGCAATAGGAATCATAAAACAGATCAGTAAGGGTATCTCTTGTTGCCCTTGAATAAAGAGCTTTGGCTGTATCTACTCCACATACAGTAGGCGTACCACCCATTGGACAAGTTGCATTTATTCCGTATTCAATATCTGATATACTTCTTCCTTTTAAAAATAAAGTATAAGCATAATAGATTGTTCCGAGAGTATTACTGTTATATTTTACAATACTCCATGTCGGAGCATCAGCATCAATCAACCCGTCTTTATTTTTATCAGAAAATTTTTCTATTATTCCCCTTGCTTCTGATTCTGACATTTTAATCCATGCAGAATCATGACTTGCCCATGTATCAACTATTGTCCAAATTACTGTAGTCCCTCCTCCACCTCCACCACCTCCACCACCTCCTCCTCCACCCCCTCCACCTCCAGAAAAAACTATACCTTTCTCTAATGTGATAGAAATACTTCCTCCAATAGATGAGTAGCTTCCATCACTGTTATATAAAGCCTCTATTGCAGAGGTTCCGTTAAGCGGTATAGTAGGATCACAATTATACCATCCATTAGGGTCAAATGATATATTTATTGCATAAAGTGTATCTCCAAGAGGAGAGGTATCATATATGTATTTTCGCTCATAAGGTGATAAAGCATATCTTCTCCTTCTCATTTCTATTACAACTTCCCCTGTACCTAAATCTATTACAATGTATTCTCCTGTCAATACCTTTTTCAATACCTGATGCCTATGCAAATTCTGAGCCCAATTAAGTAGATTCCCCCATATCTCACCAGTTGTTAGCTTTATTATAGGATCTGTAGACACGAAGGTATCCGTCTTTTCAAAATAATGTGAAAGAGTGTCATATTTATAATAATGATATGGGCTAAAACTTCCGTAATATTTATAATCCGGATAAAAACTGTCTTCTGGTAAAGTATATGCTGGCCAGCACATGCTTCCGGAGTAGTCCAAAATAAGCACAATATGCGGGGATACAGCAGATGTCTGAATTCCTAAGAAAGGCGGAAATTTACAAGGCGGCTGGACGGCATACAAAGCCATCCATATCACAAATATCACCGGAATTGTTTTTTTAACCATTTTCAAACCTCCTTCTTAACCTAATTTAATAGCAAAATCTATTCCACACACTTTTTACCCCTTTTTTGTGTAAAAGTGTTACCTTCGGGTAACACACTGTTTCATTCAAGTGCCTCAATTCCGGGTAAGGTTCCTTTTTCAATAAATTCAAGCGATGCCCCTCCCCCTGTTGATACAAAGGAAATTTTTTCCTCCAGATTCAATTTTTTTATTGCTGTCACCGTCTCACCTCCTCCGCATACGGTAAAAGCCCCTTTTTCCGAAACTTCTGCTAATACCCTTGCTATTTCATATGTTCCCTTTGCAAATACTTCATTCTCAAAAACACCCATCGGACCGTTCCAGAAAATTGTTTTTCCTTTGAAAATCTCTTCTTTAAATATATTAATTGTCTTTGTTCCTATATCAAATCCAGCCTTCTCATCCGGGACTTCCTTCCCTTCCTCAAATTCCTCCGCATCCTTTGAATCACCATATTTCACATCAATAGGCAATATTATCCTGTCTTCGGGTAATTTTTTAACTTCTTCAATAAAAGTCTCATCAAGTATTGAATTTCCGATTTTTTTACCTTTTGCCTTCCAAAAAGTAAATGCCATTCCTCCTCCGATTAATATTTTATCACATTTTTCAATTAATGCTTTTATAACACCGATTTTATCTTTGACTTTTGCGCCGCCGAGTATCGCAAGAAAAGGTCTTTCCGGTTCTTTAAGCAATTTCGAAATGTTCTTTATTTCTTCTTCGAGTAAGAATCCCGCATATTTCTCCGAGAAAAGCTTGGGAAGTGCATGCACCGATACATGCTTTCTGTGAGAAGCAGAAAATGCTTCATTCACATAAATATCAGCAAGTTCCCTCCATTTTTTTGCAAGTTCTTCATCGTCTTTCTCCTCTCCTTTTGCGAATCTCGTGTTTTCCAAAAGCAATATATCACCTTCTTTCATCCCTTCAATTATTTTTTTAACTCCTTCACCATAAAGTTCTTCCGAGAATTTTACTTCTTTTTTCATAAGCTCTGATAGTCTCTCGGCACACGGCTTTAACGATAACTCCGGTTTTCTCTCTCCCTTAGGTCTTCCGAGATGCGAGGCAAGAATCAACTTTGCACCTCTTGAACAGAGAAATTCAATTGTCGGGATTGCTTTTTTTATTCGGGTATCATCCGTTATTTTACCTTCTTTTATAGGAACATTGAAGTCCACCCTTATAAAAATTTTTTTATTTTTAACGTCTGTAATTTTATTTAAAGTATTCATTCTCTCTATAAATAAAAGAAAAACATCAATCTGAAAGTGGTGAGTTCTATTTTAAGAAAATGAGTATAACTTGTTTCTCTTATTATCTCGGTGGTAGTTCCTACGGTTTGGGTTGTTTTCTCTGAATATCTTTCAACAAGCGGAAACTTTAAACCTATGTCTACTGCGAATCCTTTCGTAAAGAAATACTCCAAACCTGCTCCAAAGGGGAGTCCGAAGCCCATAAGTGTAGAAGTAGCACTGAAATCAGCTCCTTGAACCATCGGTTTTATATCATATTTATGAAGTCTGAACACAAAACCGAAGAAAGAGTAAATATTTCCTTTTTTTGCTATCATAATTTTTGTTCCACCCTTCATTCCCAATCCGAAATTGAAATTAGTCACACTCAAAGAATCCGGAACAGTGTAGTCTTCTTTATTAAATCCGAAAATAATATCGGGCTCAACAAAGAATTTTCCGAGTTCCATTTTAACAGCAAAATGCGGATAATTTATTATTGAAGGGATGAATCCGCCGAATTGCCATTGTGCAGTTCCGGTTGTTACATCAAAAAACGGGGTTGCGGTGTTCATATCAGTTCCTATTCCGAATCCGATGGTCATGGCTTTAAGAGAGAAAAATACGGATACAAATAAGACAAGAATCTTAAAGGTAAAGTTTCTCATTTTTATTTAAATTAATTTTAAAGGGATTGGAACCCTTAATTTATAAAATTATTATCCCTCTTTTTCACCCATAAATTCAAGTAAATCAACCACCCTCACAGAGTATCCCCATTCATTGTCATACCATCCGCCCACTTTTACCATGTTTCCGAGCACCTCTGTGAAAGTTGCATCAAATATACAGGAATGAGGATTTCCGATAAAATCAGAAGACACAAGAGGTTCCTCGCAATATTCAAGGTATCTGGGCAATTTTTCTGCCTCTTTTTTAAAAGCGGAATTTACTTCTTCTTTTTTAACCTCTTTTGATAAAATAGCAGTAAAATCACATAAAGAAACATCAGGAGTAGGAACCCTTATTGCTATTGCTTTAAGTTTGCCTTTTAATTCAGGATAAATGAGTTCAATTGCCTTTGCTGCTCCGGTGGATGTGGGAATTATGTTCTGAGCAGCCGCCCTTGCCCTCCTTAAATCTTTGTGTATTTGATCAAGAATTCTCTGATCATTTGTGTATGAATGAATGGTGGTCATTTCTCCTTTCTCAATTCCGAAATTTTCATGCAGAACCTTAACAAGAAATGCAAAACAGTTGGTCGTGCATGAAGCATTTGAAATAACAAAGTGTTTTTGAGGGTCGTATTTATCTTCATTTACACCCAAAACAATCGTTATATCCGGAGGAGTTCCTTTTCCGGGGGCAGTAATAATTACCCTTTTTGCACCTGCAGAAATATGCTGAGCAGCCTTTTCCCTGTCCCTGAAAACACCCGTTGCCTCCACCACATAGTCAATTTCAAGTTCTTTCCACGGAAGCTTATTAGGATCTTTTTCGGCAAAGACTTTTATCTTAATTCCGTTGATTAAAAAACCGTCCCCTTCAACTTTTATTTCACCTTCTGCTTTTCCGAAAACCGTATCATATTTATAAAGATGAGCCAAAGCAGCAGGATCCGAAAGGTCATTAATTGCTACGAATTCAAGATTTTCCCTTTTTAATCCTTCTTTTAAAACCTGTCTTCCGATTCTTCCGAATCCGTTAATTGCAATCCTTATTTTTTTCATAATTGTTTTTAAAAATTATAAAGGGAATAGAACCCGTTTTTATAAATTAATTATAAGTAAATTTTTATGAAAATTTCATTTCACCTCATATACATAGAACCACACATGGGCATCTTCAAAAGGATAACTCTGTGTCATTACTGATTCCCATCTTAAAACATCAAAGGCAACATGATAGATACCGGGATGCATAGGTGCATGATATGTTCCCTGAAATATGCCGTTTCCGAGAGGTTTTAAAATTCTCCTTGCAAAAGGTCTGGGATGTAAAACAGCAATTAAATTTTCCCTATTTGTATAATATGTAACAATTACAGTATCTCCCGGAGAAATTTGGAGAATTTCCTCTCTTTTTCTCATTTCAAGCGGATTTTTATATACTTGGGTTATTCCCTGAGAAGGTATTTCAATTTTGATTGAATCTATTTTTACAGTAAATGAATCAACAGAACGGGATTCTCCGTCCGAAATTTTTTCAATTTTCCATTTCCTTCCTTCTCCCTCACTGTGTTTTTTAAATAAAGCATATCTCGTAAAAACGTGATGAAGAGGTTTTTCAACATGAAAAGAGGTATCGGTGCCGGTTGCTATTATATGAAGTGTTCCGAAGACATTTCTCGTTATTGTTACAAAAGCCGAATCTCCGTCAATTTGAACATTTACATTTTTATCTATACTGTCAATCTTTCTTCCCCAGAATACCAAATAATCGGAAATGGTGTCCGCGGACGATTTTGTCATCGGGTTCCAATCAGAAAATCCTTCAAGAGCATTGAAGAATTCACTTGTTGCTATAATATTCTGTATTTCCTGAAGGTCATTGGTTTCCTCGGGCTCTGTGGTTTTCTTTTTACACCCTGCTACCATTATGATACCCGAGATTAAGGCAATTTTTAACAATTTTTTCATTTGAAAACCTCCTTGTTTTTTAAGGATTTGAACCCGAACTATTATAATTAGACATTCAAATTTATAAAATGGTTCATTATTTTGAGGGAAAGACTATTTTTATGATATAATAGTTTCCATTTATGAGAAGATTTTTATTTTTTATATTAATACTTTCTTCCTCCTGCCTTCTGAGGAGAAATAAAGAAATCCCCCTTTCTCCTCAGAGGTATTTTGAACTGGGGCTTTATTATTATTTTAAAGGTAAATATGAAAAAGCAAGGGAATATTTTAATAAAGTTCTTTTTTCGGGTGAGATTACGGAGATGACAGACGATGCCCAGTTTTATATAGCAAAATCTTACTTAATGGAGAAAAATTACGAAACAGCCCTATCCGAGTTCAATTTTTTAATAACTCAATTTCCGAACTCCGAGCATGTTGAAGAGGCAGAATTTCGCATTGCTGAGATTTATATGCTTAAAATAAAGTCGGTTGAACATGAAACAGAGGATCTTAAAGAGGCACTTGATAAAATAGAAGACTTTCTCAGAAAATATCCAGAATCCGAATTTATTGAAGAAGCAAAAGCAATGAAGAATGAGGTAAGGAATTTACTTGCGGAAAAGATTTTCAGAATCGGTGAACTTTATGAAAATCTCGGAAAGTTTGAATCTGCAAAAATTTATTTTGAAGAAGTAATAAAAGAATATCCCGATACATATTGGGCAGAACTTGCGGAAAATAAGATTAATAAAGATAAGAGATGAAAAAAATAGGGATTTTCGGCGGAACATTTGACCCTCCGCATATAGGACATTTTTTGATTGCAAGGGATATTTATGAAAAATTGGAACTTGATGAAATTTATTTTTTGGTTTCTTACAGACCCCCTCATCGGAAAGTAAGGGCGTCATTTGAACACAGATTAAAAATGGTTGAACTTATGCTTCCCGGTCCCCCTTTTTATGCCTCTGATTTTGAATCCAAGTTAAACTTTGCTCCGACTTATACTGTTCTTGTACTTGCAGAGTGGAAAAAAAGGAGAAAAAACAATGAAATTTATTTTATAATGGGTTCTGATCAGTTTGTTAACATTGAAAGCTGGTATGAATATGAGATGTTGTTTGACATTGCCAAAGTTGTGGTCTGTGAAAGAAAAAAGGCACCCCTTAATAAAAATTTTAAATTCAAAAACAAGGTGATTCTGGTTAATACGAGAATTATTGAAATTTCGGCAAAAGAGATAAGAAAGAGAATCAAAAAAAATAAAAGCATTCATCTGTTTGTTCATCCGGAAGTTGAAACATATATTTTTAAAAAAGGACTTTACAAATGAGACTGATTTATTCATCAAGATACGAAGTTGATATAGGTCCACATGTTTTTCCGACTTATAAATACAGATTAATAAAGGAAAGATTACTAAAAGAAGGAATAGCAAAGGAAGAAGATTTCTATGAGCCCGAACCCTGCTCTTTTGAAGAACTTACAATAGTTCACACTCCCGAATATCTGGATGATTTAAAAAATCTGAGATGGACAAGAAGAACGATGTTTTCCGAACTTCCGATAAGTAAAGAAATAATTGATTTTTATTTAATAGGAGCAAAGGGCACTTTACTTGCTTCTTATGATGCTTTGAAAGAGGGGCTCGGAATTCATGTAGGCGGGGGTTGGCACCATGCTTTTCCTGACAGAGCGGAAGGTTTTTGTTATATAAATGACCTTGCCTTTGCCTCCAAAATGCTTCTTAAGAACGGAGAGGTAAAAAATGTACTGATAATTGACCTCGACCTTCACCAGGGGAACGGAACAGCATATATTTTTAAAGATGAAAAAAGAGTTTTTACCTTCTCAATGCATCAGGAAGACCTTTACCCTGTTCCAAAACAGAGAAGTGACCTTGATATAGGTTTATGGGGGGGTACATCCGAAGAAACTTATCTTCAAAAACTTGAAGAAGCTCTTGATAAAATTTTTGACAAAAATGATTTTGACCTTATTTTATATCAAGCAGGAGCAGATCCTTATGAAAAAGACCTTTTGGGAAGTTTAAAACTCTCAAAAGAAGGAATTAAAAAAAGAGATGAGATTGTGAGAAAATTCACTTTGGAAAAGGGAAAGAATATAGCCTTAACCCTGGGTGGAGGTTATTCGTCGGATATCAACGATTTAATAGATATACATGTAAACACAATCAAAACATTTTTGCTATGGAAAAGAGAAAAACAATAAAAAGGGAAATCATATTTGAAGGTAAAGGGCTTGATAAAGGTGAAAAATGTAAGGTCATCCTCAAGCCCACCTATGATAAGGGAATTAAATTTGAAATAGAAGGAAGGACTTATAAACTTTCGGAAATAGGTTTTATTGCGGAAAAAAGGGGAACCTGTATTTCTGCGGATAAAAAAAGAATTTATTATGTTGAGCACCTTCTGTCTGCTGTATACGGCTCCGGAATCGATGATTTGATAATAAAAATAGAGGGAGATGAAATTCCATTTTTTGATGGTTCGGCAAAACTCTTTGCGGAAAGGATTTTTGAAGCCGGTCTCGAAGAGAAAGAAGAAGAAATTAAATTTTATGAAATCAAAAGACCTTTCAAAATGGATTTTGAAAATTCGAGTATAAGTATCCTGCCTTCGGATAAATTTGAAGTAATATATAGCTTTACAAAAGAGCCTTTTCAGGGTATTGAGCATAAATTTGAATTTGATTCTGAATCTTATTTAAAAAATATAGCACCTTCAAAGACCTTTATAACATATGAAGAGGCTCTCAAATTGAAAGAAAAAGGTTATTTTAAAGGAGGCGATGAGACTCTTGCACTTATATATAAAGGAAAAGAGATTATTAACAGGGAAGTTCTATCCTTTGAAGATGAACCTGCAAGACATAAAATTCTGGATATACTGGGTGATTTATGTTTAACAGGTAAAAGATTTAAAGGGAAATTTATTTTTGAAGGTACAGGACACAAAGACCATTTAAATTTTATTCCTTTTTTGGAGGCATACTCCGGATGCGGTACAGAAATTGATATTGAACAAATAAGAAAATTACTTCCTCATGACTATCCTTTTCTGTTAGTGGACAGGGTCATATCTCTTGAGGAGGATCGGGTTGTTGGAATAAAAAATGTAACTTATAATGAGCCATTTTTTGAAGGACATTTTCCTGAGAGAAGAATAATGCCCGGTGTTTTGATAGTTGAAGCAATGGCTCAAACAGGTGGACTTATGCTTTTGAATAAAGTAAATGACAGAGAAAACACACTTGTATTTTTTACATCCATTGAAAATGCCAAATTCAGAAATCCTGTATTTCCGGGTGATACCCTTTATTTTGTTTTAAGTCTTTTAAGATTCAAAGGAAGAATCTGCAAAATGAAAGGATATACTGTAAAGGATGACAAAATTGTATGTGAGGCAGTAATGACAGCGTCTATTATACCGAGGGAGGAATAAATGATTGACAAAACCGCTATAATAAAAGGTGATGTAAAATTAGGAGAAAATGTTTTTATAGGTCCTTATTCAATAATTGAGGGCAATATCTTTATAGATGATAATACTTTTATTGATTCCCATGTAGTAATAAAAGGTAATGTGAGAATAGGGAAAAAAAACAAAATTTATTCAGGAGCAAGAATAGGGTTTCCTCCTCAGGATTTAAAATATCAAGGAGAGGACACACAGATTATAATGGGTGATGAAAATATTATAAGGGAGTTTGTTACCATTCACAGGGCTACGGGTGAAGGAGGAAAGACAATTATCGGAAATAAAAATTTTTTCATGGCGTATTCTCATATAGCACATAATTGTAAAATAGGAAATGAAGTGATAATTGTTAACGGTACACAGCTTGCGGGTCATGTAGAGGTGGAGGATTTTGCTTTTATAAGTTCGAATTGTCTAATCCATCAATTTGTAAGGATAGGTAAATATGTGATGATCGGGGGCGGAACACATGTAAAAATGGATATAGTGCCTTATGCACTGGTATACGGGGCACCTGATGCAGAAATAAAAGGAATAAATTCCGTCGGTTTAAAAAGGAGAGGTTTTGAGGGTGAGCGTCTTTTAAACATTAAAAGGGCATTTAAAGTTTTATTTTTTAACAATCTGAATACAACTCAGGCTTTAAATGTTTTAAAAGACAATTTTGAGAACAATGAAGATATAGAATATTTAATAAAATTTATCCAGGATTCAAAAAGGGGTATAACAAAATAGGAGGATATTTTTATGAAGATTGTTCTTGCTCTCGGTGGAAATGCCATTTTGCCGAAAGGAGCAAAACCCGATATTGTTACTCAATTTGAAAATACCGAAAAGACATTAAGGACTTTACTTCCGCTTTTAAAAAAGTCCAAAAGCACAATTATAACTCATGGAAACGGTCCGCAGGTCGGCATTGAGTTTTTGAGGAGTTTTTATGCAAGGGAAGTAACTCCTCCTTATCCTCTTGATATTCTGGGTGCGGAGACACAGGGATGGATGGGGTATATGATTGCTCATATATTAAGAGAGCTTTTTTGGGAGAAAAATGTAAGGAAGGAGGTGGTTGCTGTTGTGACACAGGTTATTGTATCAGAAGATGACCCTGAATTCAAAAATCCTTCAAAGCCGATAGGTCCGTTTTTCACTAAGGAAGAGGCAGATTCTTTGAGGGCAAAATTTCCTTGGCCTATAAAAGAAGATGCCGGAAGAGGCTACAGGATTACCGTGCCTTCCCCTGCACCGGTTGATATAATAGAAAAGGACATTTTGAAAAAACTTTCGGAAGATGGGGTGATTACGGTTGCGGTCGGTGGTGGAGGAATACCCGTATTTAAAAAAGGAACAAGATTAAAGGCTCAGCTTGCGGTTATTGATAAAGATAGGGCGTCTTCTTTGCTTGCAACGCTTGTAGATGCAGATTTATTTATGATTCTTACCGATGTAGATTTTGTTTACATAAATTTCGGAAAGGAGAATCAGAAAGAGTTAAGGGAGATAAATATATATGAATTAAAAAAGTATATAAAGGAGGGTCATTTCGCAAAGGGAAGTATGCTTCCGAAGGTTGAGTCAGCGATTTCTTTTGTTGAGAAAAAGAAAAAAAGGGCAGTTATAACTTCGCTTGATAAGTGCATGGAAGGTTTTGAGGGCAAGTGGGGTACCCAAATTTTACCTTAAAGATTTTTGAAATCTTTTATTTTTTTATCTTAAAATTTTTATTATGAATACTTTAATTTTGTTTACCTATTTTATAGGATTCAAGTTGTCAAATAACCTAATTCCATCTTCGTATCTAATAGAATTTGCTCTGGGAAAAAAAGTTTTGTGGGGCGTGAACTGGAACTATTCATATGAAATGAACACAGGCTCACTGAGAGTTGACAAAAATACATCCTGCCAGAAAATAGAAGGCATGGCTCAACATTTTAAACTCTCCCTGCCTGTGAAACTTTTAATAAAAAAGATTAAGTTTCTAAAAAAATTAGAGACTAATCTTCTAATTAAATTTTCACCTTACTATTCTTTACAACTACATAAACAAGAAACAAAAACAACACGACCATCCTCAGACACATTCAAAAGAATCATGACACTCAAATACTGGTCAACAGGGATTCATGTGGGATTTTCATGGGACTTCCCTGTGAATTATAAGGGATTCCCATTTAAAATCAGATTAAATACAAATTTTGCAAATCTCTACTATCGCGAAGATATCTTAGAATCGAAGCAAATCTTTGAATCAGATGAGAAATCTTCTCGAATCATAATGAAACATGCTAATTTTTATTTTGAAAATCCTTTAAAAAATGAATTGAGTATTTACTTAATTTTTGAATTATAATAATAAGAGAAACTCATAATCCTGATAAGGGATTTGAAAAACAGAGTTCCCAAGAATTTAACCTGAAACCCCTACTTTCGGAAAGAATACGCTTAAGAAAATTCTCTGAAAAATAAAAATAACAATAAATAAGAGAAGTTTATTGTTTTTCATTAATAGACTTAATTTTAAAATTTTTATTCATTCCCCTTCAAGCAAAACCTTTGATTTCTTAAAAGCATAGGAGAATATCAAAAGAGCCATGATTCCCATAACAGAGAAATTAATTGAAGAGAACTTTGTATTTAAACTCAAAAACGTTTCTTTCCTCTCCTATTAACCTTGTCATATAACCCGAAAGTGATGAGAAAAGTGTGGGGTCTGAACCGTCAATTATAAAAACAAGTTCAGAATTTCCTCTTTTGATAAAATTCTTTTTAAAATCAGAGGATATAAAAATCTTTGCTTTAATTTCATTTTTAAGAAATTTTTTCTCATCAAGGGAATATTCCTCTTTGATTTTTGAAAATACCCCTGTTGCCTGCAATTTATCCTTTATTTCCCTTGAAAGGGAATTCTGTTCATAGCTGGCAAATCCTATACCGATGTTTTCAATATCCATCCTTATTGCATAACCGAAAATTATAAGTAAAAAAACAGGAACAACGATTGACAAAATCAAAGACCTCGCATCCCTTAAAATATGGATTGTTTCTTTTAATGAAATTGCCTTTATTTTTCTGATTGAGTTTTTCATTTTGCGTTAATTGTGTTTATAATCTCTGTAGCGGTCGCATTTATGCGACAAATATTATAAGCACGATAAATCGTGCCGCACATCTCCGACACCCTTGCATAAAAAACCTCTTCCAGGTCAGGTTCGCTTTTTTTGAATTCCTTTATTACAATTCCCGTTTCTTTTGCCTTTTTAATAGTTTCTTTAATTTTTTCCTCTGTTAATGAAAAAATCTTAAAACCGTCTTTTGTTCTTGTATAGAGAATTCCTTTTTCCTTTTCAAGTAATTTTTCAAACTTTATCTCCTGTGTCGTCTTAACTTCATAAATCTTATATTCTTCCAGAAATTTATTTTTTAAATTCAAGGGTGTATCAAGAGCTCTTTTTTCTCCTTTATCAATCAAAAGAACCCTGTCACAGAATTCAGCCTCATCCATATAATGGGTTGTTAAAATCAATGTGTGTCCTTTTTCTTTTAAATTATTCAAAATACCCCAGAATTCCTTTCTTGTTTCAAAACCCATTCCCGATGTGGGTTCATCAAGGAAAAGAAGGGGTGGAAGATTTATAATTGCACAGGCAAGGGAAAGTCTCTGTTTAACTCCGAGCGGAAGTTTACTTGTTAAATGATTTCTCCATCTATCCATCTCAAGAATTTCAATAAGTTCCTCAATTCTTTTTTTCTCATTTTCAACCTCATATAAACCTGCATAAAATTTCAGATTCTGATAAAGGGTTAAATCAGGATAAAGGGAAAATTTCTGGGAAAGATACCCTATATTTTTTCTTATCTTTCTCACATTTTCCTTTCTCAATTCCTCACCTAAAATCTCAATTCTTCCCTCTGTGGGTCTTAAAATTCCTAAAAGCATCTTTAATGTTGTTGTTTTACCTGCTCCGTTAGGTCCTAAAAATCCGAATATTTCTCCTTTCTTGATTTCAAAACTTAATTTTTTAACAGCATAAAAATTTCCGAATTTTTTAACAAAACTCTCAGCCTTAACAGCTATCTCTTCTTTTTCTTTAACATAAACCTTTCCCTTTTTAATTTCTTCCTCTTTAATACTTTCATGAAGAATCCCATCCTTTAAAACAAAAAATCTACCCGCCCTTTTTGTTTCAAGAATATAAGGGGTTGTTATTATTATTGATATTCCTTCATTTTGAAGGGTATAGAAAAGATTCCATAATTTCTGTCTTGAAACAGGGTCAATTACCCTTGTTGGTTCATCAAGAAGTAAAAGTTTCGGTCTTGAAATTAAAAGGGTGGCAAGGGACAATTTTTTCTGCATACCACCCGACAATGCCTTTGCCTTTCTGTTTCTTGCGGATTTAAGTTCTGTTAGTTCAAGTAATTCCTCTATCCTCTCCTCCATTTCTTCCTTTTTTCCGAAAATCTCTCCGAAAAATCTCATTGTTTCCTCAACCGTAAGGTCAGGATAAAGGGAAAATATTTCTGATGAATAACCTATTTTATCCTTAAAATTTTCCCTTTCTTTTATAAGGTCTTTTCCCAGAAAAATAATTTCTCCTTCATCCGGTTTTAAAAGACCTGCAATTATTTTTAAAAGGGTGCTTTTTCCGGAGCCATCGGGTCCTGTAATTGCAATAATTTCTCCCTCTTTAACATCAAAACTTATTCCTTTCAAAACCTCATCCTTTCCGAATCTTTTTTTGATGTTTTTCAGTCTGAGTATTATATTAGACATAAATTATTCAACTTCTAGAATTCCGGTTTTAAAATCAATTGTTATTTTAAAATGTTTTAAAAATGATAAACCCAGAAGACCCACAACATAGCTTCTCGGGGGTAAATCATGACATACTACAGGGACATTTTTTACACTTTTATCTAAAAATTTTATTTCTTTTACTTTTATCAAAGGTGCAGTTTCTATTCCGCTTGCGGTTATCAAGGTAATCTTTTCTCTGGAGAGTGCAGGGTCATAACCCAGTGCTTCTGCTATTTGCCATGGAATGATTGTATAAGTAGCCCCTGTATCCAGAGCTACTTTTATTCTTCTTTTATTTTGTCCCTTACCGTACAGGGTAATCTCTACTCCGATAACAGGAGAACCCGGGTCAAATTTAATTCTTGCCACAAAAAGCTACCGCAAATCCTTTTTTGGGTAATTCTCCGGAATAGGTCACATACAGATAACCTTTCAATTTTTTTTGTAATTCATAGACTTCATCCCTGTTTTTACTGTGAAATATAAGTTCACCCTCCACTGGCTCATCTTTCTCATTTGTTTTGGTAATCTTTATAAGTATCCACTCATTTTTATATTTTTTCATAATATCGGATATTTTCATAATTTTTCTCTTTTTCATACTCTAATTTTAATACAATTAAAACAATTATTCAATTTTTATTTATAATAAACAGAAACCGTCATTCCGGGTTTTAAGAGATTCTCTCTATTTATAACCTTTACTTTAAATTTAAAAACAAGTAAAGCCTTTTCATCGGGTGTTATTATATTTTTGGGTGTGAATTCTGCTTCATCGGAAATCCATACAACCTCTCCTTTAAACTCAATCTTTTTACCGGTATGAGGAACAACCTTCACAGTTTTTCCTGTTTTTAAATCATAAATTTCCTTCTGTGGTAAAAAAGCATAAACATAAAGGGTATCAAGATTTGCAATTGTAAAAAGCGGAAAACCGGGTTTTGTGAGTTCTCCTGTTTCAATATTTTTCTCAAGAACAACACCTGTAATCGGTGACCTTATTTCCGTTTCCTCTTCCTGAATATTCAATCTCTCAAGGATTTTTCTGAGTGACTCAATATTTTCTTCAAGGGCTTTTAATTTATATTGAAGGGAGGAGAGTTTTGTTTTCATTCTTTCATATTCCCTTTCAGGAACAGCACCTTCTTCTTCCAGTTTCCTGGTTCTTTTAACATCTTCTTTCAGATTCTTTATCTGAGCTTCAAGAGATTTCTTTTCAAAATATAAACTTTTGAGCCTTTTCTCTGTTTCCTGTTTCAGAGCTTCAAGCTCCCTTCTATCAATCTCAAGAAGAAGTTCACCCTTTTTAACAAAATCCCCTTCATCTTTATAAATCTTTATCACCCTTCCCGAATACTTTGTTGCAACATCAACTTCAATTGCCTCAACCCTTCCAGTTGTGTAATTGATTTTCTTTTTAGGATAGAGAATATAAATGAGAATACCTATGATAATAACCACACATATGATTATCAACCTTTTTTTCAATTCCAGCCCTCCTTTTTGAAAGAGATATATTCCATTTATATCATACTTTATTCGGATAAATCAATTCTTTTAATGCGCGATGAATCGCGCCGCTACATCCATTATTCCCACGATAAATCGTGTCGCTACGTTTTGTGGATATTATTTCAATTTCACGGGTTCATAATAAATATAACCCCTTTCAATTAAGGATTTTAAAGGTGATTTAAGGGTTATGTCAGAAGGGTAGAACATTTTTAAAAGTTCCTTTTTCGGATAAATTACAATCCTTACATCACCTTCAATATTTGCAAGTTCCTTTGCCTTTTCAATTGCATCAAAAATCCCGCCGATTTCGTCAACAATTTTAACCTGTTTTCCATCATAACCCGACCATATTCTTCCCTGTCCGATTGAATCAACATAGGATTCACTCAGATTCCTTGATGCCGCAACCCTTCTTACAAAATTCTTATATCCCCACATAAGTTCATCCTTAAGTTTCTCAATTTCTTCATTATCAAAAGGTCTTATTAAAGAAAAGGCATCCGAATGTTTCATAAGTTTTACAACATCAAAGGTAATTCCTATTTTTTCAAACATGGAGCCCAGAGCAAGTTTTCCTCCCAGAATTCCTATTGAACCTGTGATTGTTGTATAATCCGCAAATATATAATCCGCGGGACAGGAAATGTAATATCCTCCAGAAGCAGCAACTCCACCCATTGAAACAATAACAGGTTTTTTCCTTTTCAACCTTCTGATAGCATTCCAGATTATCTCCGATGCCAAAGCATCACCACCCGGAGAATTTACCCGTATTACAACCGCTTTTACACTCTTATCCTTTTCAATTTTTGATAAAATCCTCTGCATTGTGGATGAACCCAACATTTTGCCTCCTATTAAAGGAAAGGGATTTCTTCCGCTTTCACCGGTTACAATACCGCCTTCCGCAATTACAAGGGCAATTTTCGGTCTTGTATCTACAAAATCCCTTCTTATAAACTTCCGGGAAACCCATTTCTTTTGGGAGATTTTTTTCGGTTTCTTTTTATACCATTTTTCAATTAAATCAGGAATATCGGACTCAAAGGCTACGGTATCAACAAGACCGTATTTAAGTGCTTTTTCCGAATTAAAATAAGCCTCCCGCTCCATCAATTTTCTCAAAGAATCCTTATCAATCCCTCTTGAAGACGAAATTTCATCAATTTCCTTTTCAAGAAGCCTTTTTAAATAAAGTTCCCTCTGCTCCCTATCTTCTTTACTCATATTTTCCCTGATAAGGGGTTCAACAGCAGACTTGTATTTGCCTACTCTTTCCAATTGAGCTACAATTCCGGTTTTCTCAAAAAATTTCTTAAGATAAGGAACCTCCATATAAGGACCTTTCAGAATAACATATCCCTCATTCGGTAAAATTATCTTATCACATGCACTTGCAATATAATAGTTTCTTTCCGAAAGATTCTCCGCATAAGCAATAACATATTTTTTTTCTTTTAACTCAAGAATCTCTTCTCTCAACTCCTCTGCCTGAGCAGGATAAAAAGAGGGGGATTCAAAATATAAAATTACACCCTCAACTTCCCTATCTTTTTCTGCTTTTTTTATTACTTTCAGAAGGTCATAAAAAGAAGGTTTTGTCTCAAAACCCGGAAATCCTTTTCTACTCCTTTCTTCAGGGTAAACACCTTTTAATCTTATCTCCAACCATTTGTTTTCCAATTTAAAGAATCTCGGATAAATTTCTTTGGATAAAATAATACTGTAATTTCTTAAATTTCTCTCTTTTTCCACAGAAGAAGAAATAAGGGTTTTACCGAAAGAAACTTCAATACCCAAAAAGTATTTTGTCAATTCTCTATACAGGGTCCTCGGTGTCTCCAGATGAAATGTAAATACCAACCCATCAATAATTTCTATTCCGGAAGTTATATAATAATAATCAATGGTATTCTTTTTAATCTTTAAATCTCCTGAAACTGTAATTCTATTTGTTAAAGGTTTTAGCCCGATTCCTAAAAGATACTCCGATCCGTCTTTATAAAAATCTCCCTTAGCACCGATGGATAAAAATGACCATGGTCTTATCATTATACCGAGGGTAAAGAAACTACTTTCTTTATTTTTTGTATATGTGTAACCTATCCCCAATTTCTGTCCCACAGGCACTCCGAAACCGAATGAATAAATTCTTGTCTTATCTATAATTCTATATGAAAATCCGGCACCTCCTACACTCAATGCAAAATCATGATTAAATTTACTTTCATTTGTAAAAGGATTTACTTTTTCAAAAGCATTATAATAAAGTTCAAATCCGGGTTTAAAAGCAAGCCCTGCAGGATTTGTAAAAAGTGCTTTACTTCTCTCACAAAGAGCAGGTGAGAATTGATAAAAGACATAAGATACAACAAAAATCAAAAACATTTTTATCCTCCGATTAAATTTTAAGGATTTGAACCTGCTATACAAAAACCCATAAAATTTTCATTATGAATAATAAATTAAACGGTGAAATTTGTGCAATTGTTACACCTTTTAAAGATGGCAAAATTGATTTTGATTCTTTCGGAAAATTACTTGATTTGCATCTTGAAAAAGGAACAAACGGAATTCTTGTCCTCGGAACAACAGGTGAAGCTCCGACCGTTGATATTGAAGAAAGGAAAGAGCTTTTAAAATTTGCAAAAGAAAAAATAAAGGATAGGGCTTTTCTGATTGCAGGAGTCGGAACAAATGACGGGAAAAAAACACTTAAATATGCGGAAATTGCACTTGACCTGGGAATTGATTATCATCTTGTTGTAATTCCCTATTATAACAAGCCCACACAACATAATCTTGTTGATTATTTTGTTTTTCTTGCTAAAAATACGAATGCAAGGATAATAATTTACAATGTACCCGGAAGAACAGGAACAAATATTCTGCCTGAAACAATTGCAAAAATTTATGAAAAGATTCCTGAAAACATTGCAGGAATAAAAGAAGCATCAAAAAATCTTGACCAGATGATGAAAATTGCAAATATGTGCAAAGGAAAATTCGCACTTCTTTCAGGAGACGATTCCTGGACCTTTCCGCTTTTATCACTCGGATATGAAGGAGTTATTTCTGTTTATTCAAATGTAAATCCCGGTTATCTGAGAAAAATGATAGAGACCTTTGAAAAAGGAAACATTGAAGAGGCAAGAAGGATGCATTTTTCCGCTTTACCCTTAATGAATGTCCTTTTTATTGAGACAAATCCTTTGCCTGTAAAGACATTACTCTCTCATCTCGGGTGGATCGAGGAAGAATTCAGGTATCCTTTGGGTAAAATGCAAAAAGAGAATAAAGAGAAATTGTTAAAGATAGCAGAAAAGTATAATTTACCCGTAATTAAAAAATAAAAATTATTTAAAATCTAAATGTACTTTTCAGAAAGACAATCAAAAGGGACAGAATTTAAAGTCAGGATTAAAAAAGTCTTATTCAGAAAAAAGTCAAAATTTCAAAAAATTGAAATATTTGAAACAGAAGATTGGGGGAAAGTCCTTGTTCTTGACGGATTATTTATGGTAACCGAAAGAGACGAATTTTTTTATCATGAATCCCTTGTACATCCCCTTTTGTCCTCTTTGAGAGAACCATCAGAAGTGTTAATTATCGGGGGAGGTGATGGAGGAACATTGAGGGAAGTTTTAAAACATCCTGTAAAAAGAGTAATCCAAGTTGAAATAGATAAAGATGTGGTGGATGCCTGTAAGAGAATTTTTTCTTGGGCAAGAAAGGTATATTCGGATAAAAGGGTCTCCTTAATTTTTGAGGATGCGGGAAAGTTTGTAAAAAATTCAAATGGAAAATTTGACGCAATTATTCTTGACACATCTGACCCGGTTGGACCCGCAGAGGTTTGTTATAAAAAAGAGTTTTATAGAAATTTAAATAAATTGTTAAAAAATAAAGGAGGAATCTCAATTCAGGCAGAATCTCCTATCCACCATACCAACATAATCAGAAATCTATACAAAGTCTTAAAACAGGAATTTAAATCGGTATTTCCTTATTTTTCGCCGATGCCTACTTATCCGGGCGGTTATTGGCTTTATTTTTTTGTATTTAAAAATAAAAGAAAAAAAATATCCCCCTTAAGGATTCCATCTGAAACAAAGTATTATAACAAAGAAATTCATCACTCAGGATTTGCAATTCCTGAATTTATGAAAAATTTATTGAAATGAAATTTTTCGGAAAGGATTCACCGGGTTCCAGAGTCATTATAAAGGGTGTTCCTTTTGAATCTGTTTCTTTTTCAAGGGGTTGTGCTTTGGGTCCTTCTTTTGTGAGATATTGCGCGGAAGCAATTGAAACTTTTTCTACAAGGTATAAAAAGGAATGCGAAAATTTTGAAGATTTGGGTGATATTCCGTGTTACGGCATTGAACTTAATGAGGCATTCGATTTAATAAAAAAAGAAACATCACAAATTTTATTACAGAAAAAATTACCCATTTTTATCGGGGGTGATCACACGATCACCTTACCCATTTTTGAGGAATTTAAAAAAAATTACCCTGATTTAAAACTTTTAATTCTTGATGCTCATACCGATTTCAGAGAAAAATTTATGGACTCTGACATAAATCATGCAACATGGCTCAGAAAACTGTATGAAAAAGAAAAAATAAAAAAAGAAGACATATTTTTATCGGGGATACGGGAGAATTTTCCGGATGTGCCTTTTGAAATAATCAGTTTAAAAGAAATAGATAAAATAAAAAAATTCAAAATTTATTTGTCAATTGACCTTGATTTTTTTGATTATAAAGAATTCAATTCCGTATCAAACCCTGTGCCCGGTGGTGCAAATATTAAAGATTTATATTTTATTTTTGAAAATATTTATAAAAATTTGAAAGGAATTGATATAGTTGAATTTAATCCATTGAGGGGTGATGCCCTTTTATCAGGCACCACCCTCTCGGTTATTTTAAGGGACTTTATTGTGCTTCTCAGCGGATTAATGTAAATTTAAATATCTGTTCCTTTCCGTTTTCTCTTAAAATAAGAAAATATGTACCTTTTTTCAGTTTCAAATCAAACAAATTCATGCCTGTTTTTAAAGTTTCAGAAATATTAAGTACTTTTCTGCCGGATACATCCAAAAGATTAAGATTTACCTTCTTATTATCAGGAGCAAAAATAAAAAGTTTTGAAGATACAAAGAACAGTTTTGTTTCATTTTCTTTATTAACATTTTCTTTTACATCGGTTGCATTTATATAAAGGAACCCGCTTATTTTTGTTTGTGCGATATCAAGCCATGTTATTTGGTTAACACCGCAATGTGTATTGATACCCGAATTACTTCTTGAATCGGGTATTGTTCCTGTTGAATCAAATGCGGTATTTCCTGTTGAACCCGGATAAGGATCACCAGTGTCTCCCCAATTAACTCCGTTAAACAAATCATCATTACCGTCTGCTTGTTCAAGTGCAACACCGTAAATACTATCGGCATTTACTGTATTTGACCACCAATTTGCGTTAATTATATCCCAGTCAACATGATAAATAAGCATTCCTTTTCCAACAAGGGTGGTATCAAACTTTCTTTTGTCTCTGAATTCAATAAGAAAATACTCTGTATCAGGTTGTCCATCTGTCCATAGTTTAAAAACAAGCGCTGTATCTTCTACTGGAAATAATGTGTCAAATCTATTTGAATTTATTACAACAGGGGTAATCCATCCGAGCCATTCTTTGCTCCATGGGTCAAAATGTGATGGTTTCCATGGACTTCTTCCATCACCGCCCCATGCACCACCCGCCATTACAGACCATACACCGAGTCCTGACCCGCTACCGTCTGTATCATATAAATCTGGTAATCCCAATCCGTGACCCCATTCATGAACAAAAACTCCTATACTTACAATTGAATCAATGCCTGTATAAGGAGAAAAGTACCTGCTTTTTTCTGGTTGAATGGTATATACATTTACTTTTGTATATAAACCTGTTACAGGGTCATAATCATTTGTTATGTATTCCCCTATTCCTGCTGAATTAAAAGACCATTTATGGGACCATATATCACTTCCATCTCCCGTTTCTTCATATCCGTATCCTGCATGAATTACAGAAAATATATCAACATAACCGTCTTTATCATTATCAAATTGTGAAAAATCTATAGAAGCATCGGCTTTTTGTGCTGCCTCCTTTGCAAGTATTGCTGCCCTCTGAAAGCCATTACTTACTCCGTAATAACTTTTATTACTATCGGAGGTTACCCATCCGTAGGCGGTTCCGTTTATAGCAAACTGACCGTAAGAGTTTTCAATATAGAAATCCCTTGCAGAACCACCCGGCCATTGACCGAACATCATTTTTTGAAAAAGAGTATCCGCAAATTTGTAAGGATAATCAGGATAATCAATAAGAACAACAGGAATCATTAAGGAATCTTGTGTTTTTTTCAGCACCGTTATTTTGGATCGTATGTTATAGAACCCGGAAGAAGGAGCATCAATCCCGAGTTCCCTTTTATTTTTTGCATACTTTACTATTTCCGGATGCTCTTTCACCAGATCTGGATGAGGAGGCATCAGAAATACTATTAATGCTATAACACTCATAATACACCTCTTAGCGGTTTTCAGGGATTGAACCTTATTTTTTATTTTAAGATAAATTTAAATTGATTTTCAAATTCATAAAAGATTATTATTAACTTTCAAAAAGGAGGAAAAAATGGAAAAGAAAATCAATGAAATTTTAAATGCTTTGAAAAATGTATATGATCCTGAACTCGGAAAAGATGTAGTATCTTTGGGAATGATAAGTGATATAAAAATTTGTGATAACACGGTATCTTTCAGATTTACATTAACCACACCTGCCTGTCCGTTAAGGGAACATCTTAAAAGAAAGGCAGAAGAAGCAGTGAAATCTATACCGTGGGTAGAAAATGTTAATGTTATAATGGATGCCCGGGTAAGAAGTAGAATGACTTCTCCTGAAAAAAAAATCAAAGGGGTTAAGAATATTATAATCGTCGTCAGCGGAAAAGGAGGGGTAGGGAAGTCAACGGTTGCTCTTAATCTCGCAATTGCTTTAAAAAAACTGGACTCAAAAGCAGGTCTTCTTGACGGAGATGTGTACGGTCCCACTTTAAGTATAATGGGAAAAACAAAAGCTCCTCCACTTGTTAAAGAAGAGGAAAAAATTGTTCCTCCTCTTTATTATGGAATACCGATTTTATCAATAGGTTTTATGACAAATCCGAATCAAGCAGTTGTATGGAGAGGACCCATGGTGCACACTGCTTACAGACAAATGCTCTTTGATGTTGAATGGGGAGAACTCGATTATCTAATAATAGACCTTCCTCCGGGAACAGGGGACCCTTTAATTTCTATAACACAACTTATTGAATTGTCAGGAGCCGTTTTGATTACAACTCCTCAAGAAGTATCAATTGCTGATGTAAGAAGAGCCGGCAACTTTTTGAAAAAAATGAATGTTCCTATTCTCTCAATCGTTGAAAATATGAGTGATTTCATCTGTCCGCATTGTAAAAAGAATACAAAGTTATTTGAAGGAAAAGGTGGAGAAATTCTCGCAAAAGAATTTGATGTGGATGAAGTGATAAGAATTCCTTTTGATCCCCTGCTTACCGGTCTATCGGAAGAAGGAATACCTCTGCTTGAAGAAGTTAAAGAAAGCCCCGCTTCCTCATCTTTCATCAGATTAGCACAAAAAGTTGCATCCAAAATAAGTGTGCTACTGAATCCTGACTAAGAATTTTTAATGCACAATAATGTCTTTATGATTTCGTCACCCGTAAATTTCTCAGGCATTAGAAAAACATCAAATCCTTTTTTCGAAATATGTTCCTTCGTCACCCTTCCGATAGAAATTATTTTTTTATTTTTTAATAAATTCTTTCCCTGCTTACCTATTATTTTCAAAAAGGTATCAAAAAGTTTGGGACTCGTGAAAATAAATTCGTCCGCCTGATGGAGAGAAGAATAAAATATCCCGAGTCTTTTTCTTTGCTCCGGAACCATATCATATATCTTAATCTCCTTAACATTAAAACCCAATCTTTTTAGTGTTTCAAAAAGGTATTCCCTTCCGTATGTCCTTAAAATCAAAGTTTTCTTACTCCCTTTAATATTTTTCTTAAAAAATTCAACGATTCCTTCCTGTGTATACTCCTCAGGCAAGATTGAATCAAAACCGAGTTTTAAAACTTCTTTTCTTGTTTCCGGTCCTATTGATATTATTTTTTTATTTCTTAAAAATTCATATAACTCTTTTTTATTTTTTATTAAACTTTCAAAAGCCATGACACCCCTTTTGCTTGTAAAAATAATAAAATCCCAATTTTTCTTTAAATTTTTTTCAAGATCCGGGGGTTTTGTAATTTTAAACTTTAAAACAGGAAAAGGGACCGCCTTTGCACCGAATTTTTCAAGTTTATTTGCAAAATAAAGGGCGTCGGGCATCGGACGGACAACAACAAAAAATCTCCCTTTTAAATTTCCGTAAGGCAATTGATATTTGATGTTGACCTCTGTAAATGAATTTTTATTTTCTTTGAGTTTTTTTAAAATAAAATCTCGGTTTTCCTTTTTCCCGAGCAAGAAAAGTGTTTTGCTTTTTATCTCAATATCTCTCTGTTCAAACCTTTCCCATTTCGCCTCCGAGACCCACAAAACACCCAGAGGAGATTTTTCATCAAAGTATACTTTCTTAAAATTCGAAAAAAAATTCCATATTTCCGGAAAAAGGGTAAAACTATCGGTTTTTGCATAACATATATAAATTTCAGATGAGTTTTTCATACGCTTTTTTAACCACCTCTTCGGGAGATTCACCAACTATATGAACCTTTCGGACCTTTTTGTCTTTTATATACATAGCAAAAAGACTTATTTTATTGTCCTTTAATTCAGCATAACATCCGAAAGGAATGGCACAACCGCCACCGAGCTTTTTCAAAAGCATCCTTTCGGTATTTACTTCAATTTCGGTCTTTTTGTGCGATAAATTTTTGAGTATTTCATAAAAAGAAGAACTTTTTCTTATTTCAACACATATTGCTCCCTGACCCGGGGAAGGGGGAAATTCGTAAATATCAAGAATTATGCAGGGTTCTTTAATTCCCAACCTTTTGATAGCAGGACCCGCAAGTAAAATGGCGTCAACAATTCCCTGCTTCCATTTCCTTATCCTTGTATCAACATTTCCTCTCAAAGGGACAAATTCAAAGTCATTTCTTTTTAAAGATAAAAACGCAACCCTTCTCACACTGCTTGTTCCTATTTTGGCTTTCTCGGGAATTTCATCCATGGAGTTGCATTTCGTTATAATAACATCAAAAGGTTTTTCCCTCTCAAGATACATTGCAATTTCAAGTTCCTCCGGAATCTCTGTGGGAACATCCTTAGCACTGTGCACAGCAATGTCTATTTTATCTTCAAGAAGAGCCTGTTCCAAGGCTTTAACAAATATTCCCTTTTCTTTTATTTTAAAAAGTGGAGTATCCTTGTCCCTGTCTCCTTTTGTTCTTATGGGAACAAACTCGGTTTTAAAACCATTATTTTCTAAAATTTTTATCACTTTTTCTGCTTGTATCCTGCTTAATTTTGAACCCCTTGCTCCTACCCTTATTTTATCCAATTTTTAATAATTTCCTCTATGGGCTTTCCGCTTCTTAAAGATTTAAGGGTCGGATAAAGATAAAATTTCTTCATTTTTTCAAGGATTTTCCTTAATTTTCCGTTATCTTCGTATCCTTTTAATATTTTGTCAGTCTTTAAATCAACAAATTCAAAAATTTTAAGAATTTCTTCCTCTTTTTTAATCCATCTTTCAAATTTCTCACTCTCTCTTTTTGCTCTGAATTTCACATAAGACAGGAGATTTTCTTTCTCCTTAACTCTTTCCTCTATTATTTTCTTGAACTCATCAATCTGATGGAACTTAATTTTATTTAAATTTCTTACCTCAGGATCAACATTTCTGGGAAATCCGAGGTCTATAATAATCTTAGGATTGTCTTTACTTTTTAAATGTTCCGGTTTTAAAAGATATTCTTCTGTATTGGTAGCAAATATAACAGCAGTAAAATGAGGAACATATAAAGGGAGTGTTTCGGATGTATAAACGATTGTATCAAGTTTGGCGTGCTCTTTTAGAAATTTTGCCCTTTCTTCGCTTTTTGTTGCTATTGCAAACGGAATTCTTTCCTGATAAAGATACTTTGAAATGCTTATTCCCATTTCACCCGTTCCCACTATTAAACATCTAATATTTTTATATTCACGGGAAAAATCTTTTAAATAGAGTGATACAATTCTCGGAATTGACATGGATCCGAATTGCAACTTTGTTTCCTCTCTGATTTTTTTTGCGGTAAAGATTGCTCTTTCAAAAGCCCTCACAAGATATTTTGATACCCACCCTTTTTCTTTTGCTTTTTCATAAGCATCCTTTACCTGTCCCAGAACCTCGGGTTCACCTATTGCAGGAGAATCAGCGCCCGTCCCCACAATAACAATATGCTCAAAAATACGGGAAGGTGAATTAACAATTTCAGGATATTTTAAAAGAACAGGAGGAATAATATTCTTTATCACTTCTTTTTTATTTTTATCAACCCTCAGATAAAGTTCTACTCTGTAACATGTAACAAGGAGGACTTTCTCTTTGATTCCGGGCAAGTCTTTTTCGAGTGTTTCTTCCCAGAATTTATAAATTCTTTCCCTCACCTCTCCGGGTGAGTTGCGATGGGTAAAAAGAATTCCGTATAACATTTTAAATATTATATTCAAAAATTCAAAATAAGTAAAGAAAAGTTAAAAAAATAAAATATTTTAGAATCAATCTAAAATTATAAAAATTATTTCTCAAAAAACTTAAAAGGGTTATCCGTTAATATTTCCTCTCCTGTTTCCATGTTTTTTAATTTAACTTTTTCTCTTTTTATTTCTTCTTCCCCTATTATCAAAACCCATTTCGCTCCTTTGTTGTTTGCTTTCCTCATCTGGGATTTTAAAGACCTATAATCCCATTCCATATCTGCATAGAGATTATTTTCCCGGATTTTTCTTACCCATTTTATTGCTTCATCCTTTTCTTTCTCTGTGACATAAACTACATAAATGAGGGCTTTATCTTTCTTTTTAATATCTTCCATTACAAGCATTAACCTCTCGACACCGAAGGCAAATCCTATTCCCGGACTATCAGGTCCACCCATATCTTTTAATAAAAAATCATATCTTCCGCCACCGCCCAGAGCATCCTGCGCACCCAGTCTGTCAGAAATTATCTCAAATGCCGTCCTTGTATAATAATCAAGTCCTCTGACAATTAAAGGATTTTCAACATATTTAAAATTTTCTTTTTCAAGTAAATTGATCAAAATTTCATGATGCCTCCTGCAATCATCACACAAAAAATCCATTAAACTCTTAATTTCTCTAATTTTTGCTTTATCTATTTTGCAATCAATTATCCGGAAAGGGTTCCTTTCATATCTTCTTTTACAATTTTCACAAAAATTATTTATCTTATCTTTCAAAATATTTCTTAAATATTTTGAATATTTTTCTCTATCCGAAATGCACCCTACAGAATTAATTTCAAATCTATAATCTTTTATTCCCAGATTTTTTAATAAATCTTCGGCAAGTAAAAGAACTTCAAGGTCAATATAAGGTTCTTTAAATCCCACCGCCTCTGCTCCTAATTGAAAGAATTCCCTGTATCTTCCCTTTTGCGGTCTTTCATATCTGAACATATTCATGAAATATGCAAATTTACAGGGGATTTCAATATTATTCTCAAGAATTGCTCTTAAAACCGGAGGTGTTCCTTCGGGTCTTAAAGCAAGTTTTCTTCCTGATAAATCTTCAAATACATACATTTCCTTTTGGACAATATCCGTTGTTTCTCCTGTTGACTTTTCAAAAAGTTCCTTAGATTCAAAAGCAGGAGTCAATATAAAATCATATCCGTATTTTGAGAATATTTCCCTTGATTTTTCAAAAATAAAAAATAATTTTTCAAATTCTTCGCCGTAAATATCTCTTGTTCCGCGGATTTTTTTGAATTTAATACTCATAAGTCTTAATTATAAACTATTTTTTGAAATCTACTCCTTTTTTTAATAAAATTTTATAATAAAAAGGTTCAAACCCTTAAAATATTAAAAAGGAGAAAATTTGTGAAAAAACTATTGTTTGTGATTTTTATTCTGCTATTCTCTTTTTCCTGTAAACAGAAGGAAAAAAAGCCGATAACAGGTAATTTGATTGCTAAAATCGGGAATGTCTATATCACAAGTGAAGACCTTGAGAAGGGTTTGCCTCAATTTGCTTATCAATTAATGGGAGAGGAACAAAGGAGACAATTTTTTGATTATGTGATAGACCTGGTTTTATTTTCCCTTGCAGCGGAAAAAGAGGGCATAGATAAGGAGCCTTTGATGAAGGAGCGTCTTTTATGGGCAAGAAGGATGGTTCTATCCGATGAATACTTTAAGAGAAAAACTCAGAATGTTTTTGTATCACAGGCAGAGGTGGATTCTTTTTATAAAAAATATGAAAATGATTTTTTAAAAGAGATTGAATTTGTGTATTTCTTTGCTGAAAAGGCAGCAGATGCGGAAGAGATAAAAAGACTTTTAAGTTCTCAAGTTTTCAGTAAAATATTGGTTGATAAAATATTATCAAAATATAATGTGAACGGAGACATTACGAGTGTCAACGCAGGGTATTTACATCTTGAAAATGCCCTCCCCTTTCCGAAAGAAATTGCAGATGCACTTTTAAATCTTCCAAAGGGTAAAGTTTCGGATGTAATATCACTTCAAAATCCTCCATCCTTTGCGGTTGTTAAAATTCTGAGCACAAGTCCGACAAAAATTCCCAAACAGGATATCTTGAATAACATAAGGCAATATCTTCAGCTCACCAAAATATTAAAAATAAAAGATTCTTTAAGGGAAGAATTAAAAAAACAATTCCCTGTTGAGATTTATTCGAAGGCAATTAAGTAAGGTTCAAATCCTTTAAAAACCAAAAAATAAAAAATGAAAGTAGGAATTTGCGGTGCAGGAACGATGGGGAACGGAATTGCACATGTTTTTGCACTTGCAGGACATGATGTGCTTTTACAGGACTTATCCATGGAGATTCTGGATAAGGCAGTTGAAAGAATCTCAAAAAATATGGACAGGCAAATTAAAAAGGGAATTATTGATGAAACTAAAAAAAACGAAGCCTTATCCAGAATAAAAAAGACGGTTTCACTTGATGATTTGTCCGACTGCGATTTAATCATAGAGGCAATTTTTGAAAAAGAGGAAATAAAAAAAGAGTTATTTAAAAAACTTGATAAGATTGTAAAAAAAGAGGCAATCTTTGCATCAAATACATCCTCAATTTCAATAACTTCTCTTGCTTCCGTGACTCAGAGGCAGAAAAAATTTGTAGGAATGCACTTTTTCAATCCTGTTCCTGTTATGAAACTTGTGGAAGTTGTTAAAGGGATAAGTACATCCAAGGAAACCGTTGACTTTATTTATAATCTTGCCAAAGAACTCGGAAAGGAGCCTGTTATTGTAAATGATTATCCCGGTTTTGTCTCTAACAGAATTTTAATGCCCATGATAAATGAAGCAATTTATGCTCTAATGGAAGGTGTTGCTGATAAGGAAGCAATAGACACGGTGATGAAACTGGGCATGAATCATCCCATGGGACCGCTTGAACTTGCGGATTTCATAGGTCTTGATGTCTGTTTAAACATACTTGAAGTTTTATACAGGGATTTAGGAGACCCGAAATACAGACCCTGTCCATTATTAAGAAAACTCGTTGAAGCAGGACATCTCGGTAGAAAGACAGGAAAAGGATTTTACGAATATAAAACCTGATAAATATATAGTTGAATCCTGAAGGTTGAAAGATTTTAATTATGAAGAATTAAGGAATATACAGAGAGGGTTAGTAAAAAAGATAAATTTAAAAAAAGTCAATTTTAAAAGAATAAAATATATAGGAGCAGTTGATGTCTCATATAAAAAACGGTTTGCAAAAGGTGCAATTGTTATATATGATAATCACAAAGAAGAAATTATTTATGAATTTACCATAGAAAAAGAGATAAAATTTCCTTATGTTCCGACATTTTTATCGTTCAGAGAAATTCCTGTTATTGAGGAACTTTACGAGTGTTCCAAAATAAAACCGCAAATTCTTTTTCTGGATGGACAGGGCATTCTTCACCCTTTGGGTATAGGACTCGCTTCTCATTTCGGAGTAATAAAGAACTTAATCACAATCGGGGTTGCCAAGAAAAGATTGGTAGGAGATATCAAAAAACTCCCTGAAAGAGAAATGGAATATGCTCCTGTTTATTATGAAGGTGTATTAAAGGGTTATTGTTTAAAGATAGGAAAAGGTAAAAGATTCCTCTGGATTTCCCCGGGAAACTTAATAACACCGGAGGAAGCGTTAAAAATAACCCTGAAATTTATAAAAAACGGCAGACATATTTTACTCCATAGGGCAGACAGATTGAGCAAGAAATAAATTACGACAAGGGTATCGCTTTTACAACTTCGGGATCAAGATTTCATTTCGCGGTAAGGATACCGCTCCTACAAGATTTATAAAATTAACTTAAATTACAAAGTTTATTTCTCTTTCCACACCGGCTTTCGTTTTTCAAGAAATGCTTTAAGTCCTTCCAGAGCATCCTCGGTTTTCATAAGTTCATCTAAATAGATTTTATTTGCTCTGTCAAGTCTGTTTTTTAACAACCCTGAGTCAAAATTGGTTGCCTTTTTTGTAAGTTTCAAAACAGGAAAACTCAAATCATTAAACTTTTTCAGAAAATTATGAGATTCTTCAAAAAGATTTTCTTTATCAAAGGTTTTTGTTATTATTCCTCTTTTTTCCAGTTCCCCGGCTTTAAAGTTTTCTCCTGAATAAATGATAAGATTTGAAAATTTGGAAGGAAAAAGAAGAGGATAAAGTGCGCAGGCAACAGGAGGGAAAACCCCGAGTTTTATTTCAGGTTGAGAAAAAACAGCATCCTTTTCCGCAAGCACTATATCACAACATAAAGCAACTTCACAACCTCCACCGTATGCACCTCCCTGAACTACGGAAACTACGAGACCAGGATATTCAAATATCTGAAGGATAAATTTTGAAAATACATCAAGCATCTCTTGCACTTTATCAGGGAGATGGTCCTTTACATCAAGTCCAGCACAGAATATTTTTCCGGATCCTTTTAAGGCAACAACTTTGAAATTTTTTTCATTTTGTAATATATCAGTAAGTTCCTTCAATCTTGAAATTTCAAGAACATTCACGGGCGGTGAATTAAAATCTATATAAAGGATATTATCTTTTATTTCCTTTTTTATTTTATCCATTTGATCCCTCTTTTATCATTTATACTTAATTATACAGTTTAAAAAAAACAAATAAGATTTTATAATTCTTCCCTATCCAAGTTTTTTACCGCAATTAAGGCAATATTTTGAGTTTAAAGGCAAAAATTCCGTTCCGCAACTATCACATTTACCGAGATAAGGACCAAAAGGAAATTGCCCATCCGTTCCTTTTGATATCATTTCCCTTATTTTCACATAATCCCTTTTTCTCTTTTCCTTAAATGCCCACAATCCTTCAGAAGGTTCTATGGAACCTATATGCAGAGAAAACCACTCCTTTGCATGTTCCCATGTTAAATCCCATACTAAATCCTTCCACCAGTTTATATGGACTTTAAAATAATGTAAACTTGCAGGGGACAGGTTCATCATTTCATCAATGTATTCTTTAACTTTATCATCGATTTTCTCATAAGGTACCACCTCATTCACTATCCCCAATTCAAGTGCCTCTTTTGCGGTTATCTCCCTTGACAACATAACTATTTCGGTTGCCTTTTTTATACTCATATGCAGGGGTAACCATTGAGAGAGTCCTCCTATGGAAGTCATACCTACTCTGGGACCAGGTGAGAGGAATCTTGCATGTTCAGCAGCAATTGCAAGATCCGAGGCAGCAACAAATTCAAATCCACCACCGGCTGTAACACCGTTTACCCTTGCAATAACAGGTTTTCCGCAATGTCTTATAAAATGAAAAACCCTTCCGTATACCTCTCCCCATTTCCAGAAATCGGATGGCTTTTTATTGTATATATCCGCGTATTCCTTAACATTTCCGCCTGTACAAAAAGCCTTTTCACCAGCACCCGTCAACACTATGAACTGAACATCATCATCCCACATTGCATCCTCAAAGGCTTCACACATTGATCTGAGTGTAGGAAGCAGATAGGAATTGTACTCCTTCGGATTGTTTATCATTATTAATGCGGTATGTTTATACCACTTTTTATCATATATTACTGTTTCATGCATTTTTTTTCCTCCTTTTAGGTTAGTTTTATTTCGGTTTCAAGTTCCTTTACCTTCTCAACTCTTATAACTTCCTCTGCAAGCTTCTTTTCCGCTTTTCTCGGATTATATATGGCATCTATAAGAGGCGCATAATTCTCCATAACCTTAGGTCTCACAATTTTAAGAGAAGGAGTTAATTCGCCTCTTTGAAGCGAAAGTTCATCCGGTATCAAAACAAATGCCCTTATTCGGGAATAAAAAGGATAAATCTTTTTGTTTATCCTCTTTATCTCATCTTTGAAAAATTCTCTCACTTCTTTGTTTTTAACAATTTTCTTTCTGTCTTTTAAATTAATTTTCTTTTTCTTTAAAAATTTCCCAAGCTCAACAAAGTTTGGAAATATTAAAGCACTCACATAATCTTTTCCGCTTCCTAAAACAATTGCATGGGTTATATAATCGGACTCTCCGACAAGTTTCATCTCAATAAGTTGAGAAAATATTTTTTCACCATTTGACAATTTAAAAACTCCATCCATTCTGCCTTTGAGAATTAAACCCTGAGGCGTTATTTCTCCGTAATCACCCGTCCTGAACCATCCGTCCTTTGTAAATACTTTTTTTGTTTTCTCAGGGTTTCTGAAATATCCCTTCATAACATTCGGACCTTTAACAAGAATTTCTCCATCGTGTGAAATTTTCACCATCACTCCGGGTATCGGCATTCCTACATTATGAGGGTACCTTTCCCCGCCCAGAGGGGTCAGGGTGACACACGGAGCAGTCTCTGTCAATCCCCATCCTTCCACAATAGGGATACCCTTGTTTGTAATATACTCCTCGATATCCTTCGGAAGGGGAGCAGCTGCTGTAAAGAAAAATTTTATTTCAGGATGAAAAATCTCTTTTTCAAGTTTGGGATTATTTTTACATTCCTGAACAAGAACCTGATAAATCTTAGGAACACTGAAATATACCGTCGGCTTTATTTCCCTGAAATTTTTTACAAGTAAAGGAAGGTCTTTTCCATAGCTGTTATCAATTGCAAGTGTACATGAAAAGTAAAGAGCTGTGAATCTCTCAAATATTCCACCAAAACTGTGATGCCAGGGAAGATAGGAAAGAAATCTGTCTTCCGGACCGAGATTCCAGAGATGCTCCTGTGCTTTCCTTTGAGAGAGAATGTTTCTGTGGGTCAATACAACACCCTTGGGTCTTCCCGTTGTTCCAGAAGTGTATTGAATCAAACAGGGATCTGTCGGTTTCACCCTCGCAAGTTTTTCCTCAAAAACCGAAGTATCGTACCTCAGATCATAAAGATAATAAAAAGGATAAACTTTTTTCTTTAATTCGTCTCGGAGTGTATCATATTCAAAAACAAAAATCTTTTTTATTTTTTTTGATATTCCGGTTTTTAAAAATTCTTTGAGATGCTCCTCGTTATCTATGAATACAAAGACCGGTTCTGCATTTGAGAGGGTGTATTCAAGTTGAGTTGAAGGGTATTCGGAAAAAACAGGAGATGAAATTGCCCCGATTGACATAACCGCAAGCTCAAGAACAAGCATTTCTTTCCTGTTTCTTGAAATTATTCCGACTCTTTCTCCCTTTTTTAATCCTTCCCTTAGAAGCGCCGAACCGAGAAGTGAAATTTCATGATACAACTCATACCACCTGTAACAATTCCATTTGTTTTCTTTTTTTTCTTTCAAAATTACATGTTCGGGATACTTTACAAGCCTTTCCCGTAACATTGCCCCGATGGTGGGGCATATTTTACCTAATTTTATATTGCTTTTAAGGATTTTCTCCTTCATTGTGTAAATTATACATCAATCTTCTTTTTATTTTCCAAAGCAAAAAGTGCTGCACCGAAGGCAACAAGAGTCTGGGGATTGGGAGGAACAAGGGGTGTGATTCCTGTCTTTTCCTCAAATACTTTTAAAAGAAAAGGATTATGAGCAACCGCGCCTCCTGCAAGGAAAAGTTTCCCTTCTACCTTCACCATGCTTAAAATCCGGTTAACAAATGACTCAAAAACTCCCCTTGCTATTTCTTTTATGTCCTTTCCTTCCCTTATTAAATGAATAATTTCTGTTCCCGCAAATACGGTGCAAAAGCTGTTAATTTCTATACTCTTTTTTGCTTGCTCAGCCAGATTGTTTAACTTCTTTAAAGGCATTCTCAATTTTCTCGAAATTTCCTCAATAAAGGCACCTGTACCTGCTGCACATTTTCTGTTCATCTTAAAATCCACCTCCTCTCCCTCTTCATTTATTTGAACCATTTTAACATCTTCCGCACCTATATCAATTATTGTTCCCTTTCCGGAAAAATAATAGGTCATCCCTTTCACAAGACATGAAATTTCTGTTTTTGTTATTTTTTTAAAAGGAAAATTATATCTTCCAACACCCGTACTCACAAAAACTTTGATATCGTTTATTTTAAAATTTCCGTTTATTTTCTTAAACACCCTTCTTAAAATTTTTTTTGAGGTCTTCTCAAATGAAATTCCCGAGGAAACAATATCTTCAGCAATTATTTTCTTTTTTTCATCAATTAAACATATTTTTGTATAAGAGGAACCTATGTCAATACCCGCAAAAAAACTCATCTATGTTCTTTCTGGAAAACTTTCAATCAATGTTTTTGTCTGCTCATCCGAGAAACACCTTAAATCGTTTAAATCTCCGTAAATAATAAGTGTCTTTATTCCATATTTTTCCCTTAATCTCTCCGGCATCCCGAATCTCGAATTTGTATTATGAGGACAGGTTTTAGCATCATGAAAAATTATTGCATCACATTTATATTTCTGAATTTCTTCTACGAGTATTCTCTCTTTAACTTCCTCGCTTCTGTTTATGAATATTTTTAAATAACATTCCGCCATACTTTCAAAAGGCTCTTCCGGTGAAAGGTCCTCAAACACCCATGAATTGCAATAAGTTGAAGCAACAACATTTGAATTGTTTTTTTCAAAAACTTCAGACAGAAATCTCAATCTTCCCCATATCGGCATTCCTTCCCAGTAAAACCTTATTTTTTCATTATCTATTGCTCCTTCTTTTCTCTTAATTCTTTCCTCAACTTCGGAATTCAAAAGTTTATAATAATCAACCGCCTCTTTAAGTCCTCTTAAACATACAGCAGGTGCCATGTGAATTGTACCGTCAAAAAATGTTATGGGAGACGGTCTGTTTTGAGCAGTCTCAAGAAATCTTTTCCATAAAAGGGAACATTCCCTTGAAAGATTTATAACTTCTTTAAAATAATCATAATCAAATTTTCTCTGAGTTATTTTTTCAAGTTCTTTTACCAAATTCTTAAATTGATTTGAAACAAATTCAACATGTTCTTTCTTCAAATCTTTTATTTTCCAAGGAGAAAATATACCTACGACAGGGATTTTGAATTCATTACCGTAAAATTTGAACCAATCCTGAACCTCCCTGCATTGATTTGTATTATAAACAAGAACATCGGGTCTGGGAATGGATGGGACATTATAAGCATCCTTTAAAGGTGTTTCATTCATTAAATAAGCACCTATATCACTTGTTAGGTAAGAGCATATATCCGGTGAGTATCCGATTGAATTTGCTTTTATAATATATTTTGTTGCTAATTTTTTAGCTCCTATTAAAGCACCGTGATTTTCAGGATAATATACTTTAAATCCCGCAGCAATCAAAATTTCGGCTGGTCCCACACTGGAACACCAAGCAACTTTTTCCTTGTCACTTTGAGAAGCTTCATAAATTTCTTTGTAATATCTCTCCATCAACTCCTTTAACTTTTCTGATGTCTTTAGCTTTTTCACCTTCCCTTAAATTCAGGCTTTTTCTTTCCTATGGAAGATAAACCTTCATAAGCATCTTCTGTTGAGAAAATTTCTTTTAAATATTTGAGTTCAAGTTCTAACCCTTCTTCTAAGGATAAGTTGTATCCTTCATCCATTATTTTATTTGCTAACCTGAGAGCAAGCGGAGCCTTTGATTGTATTACTTTTTTAACCTTATTCAAGAGAGGATTACTTTCATCAATAACTTTTCCTTCAAATAACATTTCTATATTTTCATCTTTGAACTGTTCAATTAATATTTTAAATTCTTCGGGTATTTCCCTTTTACGGTACTTATCAGGAATTTCTTTCATTTCTTTTATATATTCATTCATTTTATCAAAAGACAAAACTTCACATATAATTCCCAACTTTTTACCCGTTTGTGCGTCAATCGGAAAACCTGTGAAAATAAACTATTTTGCAAGTTCCTTTCCGATCATTCTGGGGAGTCTCTGTGTTCCTCCGAGACCGGGATATATCCCTATGCCTGTCTCTGGAAAAGCAAAATATGCTTTGGGATGAGAAATTACAGTATGAGATGCAAGCGCAATTTCGGAACCCCCTCCGAGTGCCATTCCGTTCAATTTACATATAAAAGGCTTTTCAGATTTCTCTATTTTATTTAAAACCCCTTGAGCATATTTTGTAAATTCCACAATTCTATCGAGGTTTTTGCTTTCAATATTTTTCAAGAAAAATCTTATATCTGCTCCGGCTGCAAATGCCTTTCCTTCTCCTTCAATCACTATTTTTTGGACTTCCTTATCCTCTTTGAATTTCTCAAAAATTTCCTCCATTTCTTTAAAAACATCCTCATTTAAAGCATTAAGAGCCTCGGGTCTTGAAATTATTATAAATCCGACTCCATCTTTTTTTAATCCTGTCACATTCCTTATTTTAAAAGGTCCTATATTTATTTGTTTTTTGAGAGATTCAGGTTTTTTAAGAGAATATTTCTTAACTATTTCATCAACATACTCATCAACCTTTTGTATTCCTTCTCTGTTCATCATTTCAAATGGTCCCTTTCTCCATCTGAGTGCAACCTTTGCCCCTTTTTCAATATCTTCAATTTTGCAAATATTTTGATCTAACATTTCAAGAACTACATAAAATACAGCACCCATGATTCTTTTCTTAACTTCTTCTTTTTTGTCCTGTTCCAAATTACCTTCTATATTACACATTTGCCCTTTCTCAGTTTTTTCTTTTAAGAGCTCGGCAGGTTTATAGAAATCACCAAGTTTTTCTGACAAGAATTTTGCTGCATGATAGGCTATGGGAACACCCGTTACATTCATGAGTTCAAATGGTCCCATAGGGATGCCCAAAATTTCTTTACAGACCTCTTCGATTGTAAATATATTTGCAATTTTTTCCTCTAATATCCTGACCGATTCATTCAAAAAGGGAACAAAAAATCTGTTTACAACAAATCCCGGAGAATCTTTTGTAATAACGGTCACCTTTCCGATTATTCTGGAAAAAGTCAAACATTTTGCAATTATCTCATTTGAAGTATATCTGGAGGGGATTATTTCCAGAAATCTGTTTTTTGCAGGATGATAGAAAAAGTGCATCCCTATGAATTTCTCTTTTCTTTCAACACATTCAGATAACTCGTTCACAGAGAGAGACGAAGTATTCGTTGCAAAGATGGTTTTTTTCTCACATAGATTGTCCAGTTTTTTAAATACATCTTCTTTTATTTTTTTATCTTCATATACTGCTTCAATAATCAAGTCGCATTCTTTGAGTTGTTCGTAAGAAAGGGTAGGATGAATAAGAGAAAGAATTTTCTCAGTATCTTCCTGTTTAAAGATTCTTTTTTTAACACCTTCATCAAGGGTCTGTTTAATCTTCTCCATTCCTCTTTCCAGAAATTTTTCTTCCTTATCAACTAATACAACTTCCATACCTTCTTGGGCTATTTTTTGTGCAATTCCTGAGCCCATTGTTCCGGCACCGATGACTCCTATTTTCATTTTTTCCTCCTCCTTTTAATAAACATTTTTATAAATAACATCTCTAATTTTAAAATAAATTTTTCCGAAACAGCAAATTTTTTTCCCTTATTATGTAATTGATTTCTCTTTTATTTACTTTATATAATTTTCCTATGAAACTGTTTTTTCTTTGTCTGATTATTTTTACTCAATTAAAAATTGAAAGAATTCTGAATAAGAATTCCACTCCTGAAGAAAGAATAAAAGTTGCAAAGAAATATAAGGATATTAAAATTGAGGTACCGAAAAATGTAAAAGTGAGCATAAAAACAAATAAAGGAGAAATAACATGTGAACTTTATCCCGAATATGCTCCGAAAACAGTTGAAAATTTTGTTAAACTTGCGAAATTAGGATTTTATGATGTACTTATTTTCCACAGGTATGTTCCGAATTTTGTTATTCAGGGAGGAGACCCTTATGGAAAGGGATACGGCGACGCAGGTTATACAATACCTCTTGAAACACATCCAAAAGCAAAACATGTAGAAGGAGCATTGGGAATAGCAAGGGCATCTGACCCGAATTCAGGATCCTGCCAGTTTTACATAACTTTAACAAAAACACCTCACTTAGACGGTAATTATACAGTTTTCGGAAGAGTAATTAAAGGAATGGAAGTGGTAAAAAAATTGAGAAAAGGAGATGTAATCGAGAAAATTGAAATAATAGAAAAGAAGAAAAATAGGTAAATTGTAAACTTTAAACACGGGTCTGATAGAATTTATGTTAAAATGCTTCTTTTTTTAATTCTCTCCTTCCGCCTTCTGCGGGACAGGTATCAAGAAAAGGAAACTAAAAATATCCTTGTATGAACAAAAAAAATTGTAGGAGTGGCTTCCGAGTCGCAGGATGAGGTTTTTTGCTTGAAAATACTATCAGAGAGCATAAATAAATAAAGTAAGTTCATTTTCTACCTCCAGTGGTATCCGATTATTGCTCCAACGGAAGGGGAAATTAGCCCAATAAAAAAACCAACAGGCACTTCTCCTTTTCCACCGTATGCATTTTTCCTTAAAGAGTCATAAAGAAAAACTAACCCTACAAGTGTCCCTACAAATGAACCTATCAATGTATTCAAATATTTACCTTTTTTTCCAAACGCATTCCCCACCAGATATACACTTCCGGATGTAAGTATAACTCCTGCCCCAATGTATATCAATGAAAAATTCGGATTACTTTTCAGAGAAGATTTATGAGCATAAAAAACACTTTTAAAGGAATTAGAAAACCTATATTTCATTTTACTCAGGCTTTACTGTTTGACATTCAGGGAAAATCTTGAAAACGAATTGTTAACATCAAAAAATCCGGCATCCGAGAATAAAATATTTATGCTTATTAAAACAAAAGTAAAAAATTTAAAATATTTCACAATAAAAACCTCCCACCCACTTATTTTAATGCTTTTTAAAAATTTTTTCAAAACCTTATACCCAAAAATTCAATCAAAATTTTCATTTTGTATTTTCATTCGAAAACGAGGTAAAAGGCACATTCTGGTTCAAGTTTTTTTAATAGGCAAAAGAAAGGTTTTCAATAAACCGGAATTGAAAACTTATAAAATACCTGTGCTACAAAAATTTTTAACTCAACAACACTTCCTCACTTATCAAAGCACATCCCCTTAAATCTTCGTCAACTCTTTCCATAATTTCAAACCCTCTTCCTTTGATTCTTCCCATATCAGGTGTTAATAAAAAAGAACATGTATCAAGATTGAAAAGGTCAAGTATCCCTATTAAACCGATTTTATCATCTTCTCCTTCTTCATTTATTATCCTGAATCTTAAAAAGGGCAAAGATGATTTGTACCTTACGGTCTTTTTTTCAAAAATAAATTTCCTTAAAGTTATATCATAAAACTGTGAAGCAAGCTCACACATTCCATATTCATTTATAACAAAATTTTTTGAAACATTAAAAAATTTTTTATACATTTTTAAAAGAGAATGTCCTTTAATGCTTACACTCCTTCCTTTCCATCCACCTGTGTCCATAATTCTTGACCCCTTTTTTAAATTTAATTTTTCTTTTTTATATTTCAGAAAATTCATAAAATCATAAAGTGAAATTGTTGTTCCGAGAATTAAAACAGGCTTTCTCTCCCTTTTTAACTCTTTAAAAATGGATTCATATTGATTTTTATCGTAAATAAAACATGTTTTTTTCGAAAACTTCCCGGAAACAAGGGAAAACATATATGAAAGGGAAGAATTTTTTCTTATTCTAAGGGGCTCAAAAAATATATAAAAATTTGCTTTAAAATTATCGGGAAGTAAAAAATATTCAAAAGAGACTAAAATACTTTTATTTATAAATTCAATATCTTTATAAAAAGATTTAGACCTTATCCCTTCGCTTGTCCCGGAAGAAACAAAAATTAACTTTGCCTTTCCTCTGAAGGATTTAATCTCATATTTTTTAAAAAATCTGACAGGCATTAAGGGAATATCCTTAATTTCTTTTACATTTTTTTTATGTTTTCCGATAAAATCACAAAATTTTCTGTAAACTTCATTATTATCATACTGAAATTTAAAAACATCAATAAAAATTTCCTCATCAAAATCCATATTTTTAAGAGATTTCAAAATTTTTTCTTTCAAAATTTTTTTATACATAAAATCATATTATAAAATTAAACATATGAAAATAGGAATTATCGGATTCGGAAAAGTAGGAGCTTCACTTTTTGATTTACTTAAAGAGAAAAAATTAAAAGTAAATGTTTACTCAAAATCAAAAAAGAAAGGAAATTTTGAAAAGGTGGTTAAAGAATCCGAAGTAATTTTTATATGTGTAAAGGATGATATAATTCCCGAAGTTGTAAGAAAAATTAAAAAGTTAAAAATAAAAGAAAAAAAACATTTTTTGCATTTATCGGGTGCAACATCTTTAACTGTTTTAGATACTTTAAAAAGGAAAGGGCATAACACAGGGAAATTACATCCTGTTCAAACTTTTTCAAAAAGAGATAAAAATGCTTTTAAAAAAATATATGCAACATTTTCGGGAAATGAAGAGACTTTTAAGATTTTAAAAAAAATTTTTCAGGGAGATTTAAAAATTATTAAAATGAAAGATGAAGAGCAGGTTCTTGTTCATATTGCCTGTGTTTTTGCCTCCAATTTTTCTGTATATCTGTTAATCAAAGCGGAAGAAATCTTAAAGGAAATCAACTTAAATATGGAAGTCTTGAAGCCTATTATAAAAACCTCTTTCGAGAATGTTCTCAAATTCGGACCCTCAAACTCGCTTACAGGACCTGCAAAAAGAAGGGATATTAAGACAATAAAAAGACATTTAAAAGTGCTTAAAAAATTTAAAAAGGATTTGTTTTTAATTTATAATTATATTTCAAAAAAAATACTCAAAAATGGAAGAAAAATATAAAGAATTTTTATTAACTCATCCCATTCTGGAAGGGATCGGAGAAAAAGGTATTGATGACATTTCTTCAATTGCTTCTTTTTTACATCTGAAAAAAGGAGACATTCTTTTTAAAGAAGGTTCCCAGGGAGAGGATTTGTATATTATAGTGGAGGGAAAAGCAGAGGTTTTAAAAGGGAAGGAAAATGTAAAAATAGCGGAACTTGCAAAAGGAGCAATTGTGGGAGAGATTTCTTTTCTTTTAAAATCAGGGAGGACTGCCACCCTTATAGCCAAAACCGATTGTATTTTTTTCAGAATTGACGGAAAGTTGTTGGAAGAAAAAATAAGCCAGGGTGAAAGACCTTATGTTGAATTTCTGTTTTCCCTTTCAAGAATCCTTGCGGAAAGACTGAATAAAATGAACAAAGAAGTCTTTGATCTGGTTAAAAAGGAAATAATTGATAAAGATGAATTGAATCTGCTTAAGGAAAAATTTAAGGAAGGTTTTATATTTTGAAGAAAAAGAAAAAGAAAAAGTTTCCTCAAAGTATCATATTGGAAATGCCTGCTTTTCTTGAAATAGTTCTTGCTTCTGCAGAAGCCTACCATGATGAATGTTACGGGATTTTGCTCGGTTTAAAGGGGGAGAAATCCATTTTAATTGAGGATGCACAGGTTCTTCAAGATGTTAAAAAATCTCCTTATCATGTTACCCCTGTTCCGAGGCGCGAGAAAAGACTCTTAAATCTTATAACTTCACTCGGTCTTGACCATCTTGAGCCTGTCGGAGATTTCCATTCACATCCGAAAGTCGGAAAAGAAAGAGGAAGACCCTATCCCTCCGGAAATGACATTCTTGATATGAATCCCGGAAACATTTACATCATTGTTGCGGTAAATGAATCAAAAAAAATAAATAACTGGAGATATTTAAAAAACAAAAAAATATTAAAAGGTTACTTGGAAGGATTTTCCTTTGAAATTTCTGCTTATTATTGCTATGATAAACTTTTGTATAAAAAACTTCATATAAAATGTCCTTTTGCCTTGAGTTTAAGGGAAGAGTAAAAAATTTACTGATTTTGACAGGAGGGGTCAAAATCTCATAAAATTATAATCTTATTATGATTCTTCTAATCCTCATTTCTGTTTCCAACCCGATATGTGAGGAGTGCCATTCATCTGCATTATATGATTCCCTCAAAGTCTCTGCCCACAAGGTTTTAGATTGTTCGGACTGTCATAAGAATTTTGAAAAATATCCCCATCCTAAAAAAGAAAAAAAATACTGTGAGAACTGTCATACGGATGTGGTCAAATTTTTTGAAAAAAGTGCACATTCGAAGGAATTAAGATGTTTTAACTGTCACGGAAGACATGAAATTATATCTTTTAAATTTCCGGGTGGTAAGATCGTAATTTCGAAGAAATGTGCAACTTGTCATACAAAAGAAGGAGAGAAATATTTTGCAAGTATTCACTCTGATGCACTCAAAAAGGGTATAAAAGAAGCTCCTTCTTGCATAGATTGTCATTCCGAACATTATATTTTACCTGTAGGAGAAAAAGAGTCACCTGTGTATTACAAGAATGTCCCCAAGACATGTGCACATTGTCACGAAAACAAGGCAATTACCACAAAGTACGGGTTGCCTTCCCGTCCTTATTCAACTTATTTAAAAAGTTATCACGGAATATTTCTGGAACAGGGAGTTCCTTATGCTGCTAATTGTGTTTCCTGTCACGGATCACATTTAATTTTACCAGCAAGTGATGAGAGAAGTTCAATTAATCCTAAGAATCTCCCGAAGACCTGTTCAAAGTGTCATCCGGGGGCTGATTGGAACTTCACAAAAGGTAAAATTCATGTAGAGGCAAAGAAAGAGGTTTCTCCTCATGTGTTTGCTGTTAGGCTATTTTACACAGTTTTTATTTCAATACTTGTTATCGGATTCGTTATCCATATAATTTTTGACTTTATAAGATATATAAGAAAAAAAGGAGGTGAATAAATGGGTGAGAGAATTTTAAGATTCTCAAGATCCTGGAGAGTTCAGCATACTTTACTTATGGTAAGTGTAATTTTGCTTGTTATTTCCGGATTTTCACTTAAATACTCCTCTACCCCTATTGGTAGGATTTTAATATTTCTTGAAGGTGGTTTTGAAGCAAGGGGAGCTCTCCACAGGATATCTGCATTTTTGCTCATTTTTACTGTTATTTATCATCTTATATATATAATCTTCACAAAAGAGGGAAGAAGGGAATTCAAAGCCCTTTTACCGAGGAAAAAAGATTTTTCGGATTTTTACAAAAGCATTCTCTATGACATCGGGAAAATCTCCGAAAGACCTGAATTTGATAGATACTCGTATAGGGAGAAGTTACAATACTGGGTTATTTCGGTATTTGTTTTAATTATGATACTGTCCGGAATCATCCTAATGTTTCATGATTATTTTTTCAGAATCGCTCCCAAATGGCTTATAGATTTGTCTTTGGCTTTTCATTCATGGATTGCTACATTAGTAATAATCTTTCTTATTTTATGGCATTTATATATAGTTCATCTATCTCCCGGTAATTTCCCCTGGAATTCCTCTTTCTGGGACGGATATGTTGATGAGGAGTGGTTAAAAGAAAACCATTATCTTGAATATAAAAGGATAAAGGGAAAATGAAATTTTTAATTATTTTATTTTTATTTTCTCAAACTCCGGAGGACCAAAACAGGAGATGTCTTTTATGTCACGGTAAAAAAGATTTCGGAATAATGGAAAAAGGTGAGTTCAAAAGTCTGTATGTATCTTATAAAGATTTAAAACAATCTGTCCATCATAAATTCACATGTGTTACATGTCATGACGATGTAAGAGTTATTCCGCATTTGATAAAGCCCAGGAAAATTCATTGTCTTCAATGTCATTTTGAAGGTAATGTAATCGGTGCACCGGTAAGGGAGATGCCGGAAAAATACAAGGAGAGTGTTCATGCACGGGCAAAAAAAGAAAAAGGTAAAAAAGCGCCGGATTGTTATGATTGTCATGGGATTCATAATGTAAGGGGACCCGAGGATACGCTTTCAACTGTATATAAGGAAAACATTCCTGAAACATGCGGTCAGTGTCATAAGAAAGAAAGGGATGGGTACGAAAATTCGGTTCATTATAAGGGATTAAAAGAAGGAGTTTTTGAGTCTGCGGTTTGTACAGATTGTCATCGGGAACATGATATTTTACCGCCTGAAGACCCGAGATCCACCTTAAATCCCAGAAACGTTGTTCATACCTGTGAGAAATGTCATGCTGATGTCAAAATTATGAAAAAAACAGGGGTTCCTGTTAAACAGGTAGAGGCATTTAAAGAAAGTTTTCACGGAATAGCACTTGAATTCGGAGTTTTAAAAGCAGCAAATTGTACTTCGTGTCACGGGTATCATGAAATTTTACCTTCAACTGATCCGAGGTCCCCGATTAACCCTGCGAATCTTGCAAAAACATGCGGAAAATGCCATCCGAATGCGTCTCAGAATGTTGCAAAAGGTAAAATTCATGTAATACCCGGAGAAAAAGAAGCAGGGATTGTTTATTATGTATACACCTTTTTTAAAATATTTACTTTTGCAGTCATTCTCGGGCTTATAATTCATATCATTCTTGATTTAATCGGACGATTCAGGAGGAAGGAAATTGCAGGAGAATAACAATATTGAAGAAAAAATTTTAAGGGAAATTGAAGAGGAAGAAGAGGTAGTATTGGAGAGAAAAATCAGGGAGAAGATAAAAAAAGAAATAAAAGAAAAGTACAGAAAAGAATTCAAAAAGATAAGAAAAAAAATTGAAAAGAAAAAAAAGAAAGAAAAAAAGAAAAAGGAGGAATATTTTGTAAGATTCAGTTTAAATATACGGCTTCAGCACTTTTTCCTGGCTGTAGGTGTGCTTATTCTCATTATTACAGGACTTCCCATAAAGTTTCATGAAGCAGCCTGGGCTAAATTATTCTTCAAAATAATAGGAGGTATTCAAGTATCACGAATACTTCATCGAATCGGGGCAACCATTCTCATTATTGTTTCTGTGTGGCATATGGTTTATATCGTATTTACAAAAGAGGGAAGAAGAGAATTTATTGAGCTTCTTCCAAGATTAAAGGATGTAAAAGATTTTATTCAGAATATAAAGTATTTTCTCGGTTTAACAAAAGAAAAGCCTAAATTCGGAAGATTTTCTTATATTGAAAAATTTGATTACTGGGCTGTTTACTGGGGCATGGTGATTATGGTCGGCTCGGGAACAATTCTATGGTTTCACAACTTTTTTCTCGGAATATTACCCAAATTTATTATTGACATTGCAAAGGAAGCACACTCGGATGAGGCATTGCTTGCAACTCTTGCAATTGTAATATGGCACTGGTATAATGCCCATTTCAATCCCGAAGTTTTTCCTTTTAATCCCACAATTTTCACTGGTAAAATTTCAAAAGAAAGAATGATGAAAGAGCATCCCCTTGAATATGAAAAAATTATGAAGGAAAAAAATAAGAAATGAGCAGAAAATTCATAGTCTCGGCTATCGCTCTTATATTCGGTTCTTATCTTTTGTTTCTGTTTATAAGGGCAAGTGATAATCCTGATTTTTGTAAGTCGTGTCATTTTATGAAACCTTACTATGATAATTGGGCTTCTTCTTCTCATAATACCGTTCCGTGTTATAAATGTCATTATGGTCCTGGTTTTAAAGATTATATCGGAGGAAAATTAAGGTTACTCGGAGAAATAATAAGATATTTTGCAGGTGCTTTTCACCGTGAACTACACACAAAGATAAAGGATGAAGTTTGTTATTCATGTCATAAAAAGGAAGATTTCATGGATGAAACGCTTGAGTTTACGGAAAAAGAAATTAAATTCACTCATGCGGAGCATATGGGAAATAAAATAAGAGAATTTAATTTTAAATGTCAAAATTGCCATTCTGAACTTGTTCAGGGAAAACATACTGCTGTTTCAATTAGGGTCTGTATTCTGTGTCATTTCATAGGAAAAAGGGGTGAACCGAAAGGGGGATGCGGAGTATGTCATGGTCCTCCGAAAGAAGAAATGCTCTTATGGGGTGTCCCTTTCGGACATTTGAAATATATAAAAGCAGGAGTTTCCTGTAATACATGTCATATAAAGGTAACACAGGGAAGGGGAGATGTAAAAGCAGGAAAATGTGAGGAATGTCATGTAGAGGTAAAAAAAGAAATGTTCAATTATAAAAGAGTTCATAAAACACATGTAAGGGAAAATAATCTATCTTGTTTTAAATGTCACGAAGAGATTAAACACGGTAAGATTCAGATTTTGCAGGTATTTTCACCCCTTTGTCAGGAATGTCACGGGAATAGACATTCTGTTCAGGAGGAAATATATTCCGGAACAGGGGGACTTAATGTTCCTAATCTTCCTGATAGAATGTTCATTTCCGGAGTTGTATGTCAGGGATGTCATCAAATTAGGGTAAAAAAGACAGACATCGGTCCGATATTTGAACTTCCTAAAGCCGAGCCTTCCTCCTGTGTATTTTGTCATGGCAAAAATTTTGATAAACTTCTTGTTAAATGGCAGAATCTTATCAAAGAAAGGCTTAATTATTTAAAAACAAAAGCAAAAATATATTCTTTATTCAGGAAATTCGGTATTTTAAATTATAACAACAAGACAGTGGATATAAATCTTAAAATTGTTGAAAATGACAGAAGTTTCGGGGCGCACAACATAAGGTATATAAATTTATTACTTGATGCGGTTGAAAAAGAAATAGGAAGTGAGATAAAAAAGCCGGATATAGAGTATATCTATGCAAGAAATTCACAATGTATAGAATGTCATTTCGGAATAGAAAATAAAAATTCTAAATTGAATGACATAAGATTTCTTCATGGTCCCCATCTTTTTAAATACAGATGTGCAACTTGTCATATTGAAAAGGAGCCTTCAAGTAATATTCACGGAAGATTAAAAAAATCTTTCAAAAATTGCGATTCTTGTCATCATAAGAAAAAAGAAGACTGTAAAAGTTGTCATAAACTCCAATATGCTTTTTATAACGGTAAATTCTTATCCGATTCTCCTGATGTGATGAAAGAGGCGGAAGTAGAATGTGAAGACTGTCATTTACAGAACGAAAAAATTGAAAGACCGAACTCCAATATCTGTGCTGTTTGTCATGATGAAGACTATGCAAAGGAATATGATAAAAAAAGCAAAGAAATTAAGAAAAATATGAAAAAGTTTGAAGAGCAAATTGAAAATATTGTGTCTTCACTTAAAAAACAGGGAGATAAAGGAAAAGTAAGTAAATTTTATAAATTTTTTAAAGAATTTGAAAAATTTAAAAAAGAGGGTTCTTACGGAACACATAATTTAATGTTCAGAGAAGATTTTTCAGAAAGGTTAAATTATTTTATAGATTTAAAAAATTAGAAACCTTATACACCTGCACTCCGGGGGTGTTTTTCAATAGTTCAATAGATTGTGGAGCTAAAAAACCATTTTATATTCAAGTTTGAAAAGAGGTATATCGAATATACCTTCAAGTAATCTATGCAAAAGTCCTCTTTTCTTTTTCGGAACTTTTATTTCCTTCGGCTTTCCCTTAATACCTGCAAGTTTCCCTACCCATGAAAGAGCATCCTCATAAGTTCCCAAGGAATCAACAAGTCCTATTTCTTTTGCCTGTCTTCCGGTAAATATTCTTCCTTCCGCCCATTCTTTTAAATCTTCTTTCTTTAATCCCCTTCTCTCGGCAACCGTCTCCACAAATTGCATGTAAATATCTTCGATGAGTTCATCAATATATGTTTTCTCTTCCTCTGTCATATCCCTGAAAGGAGACCCGACATCTTTAAATTTACCCTTTTTAAAGACCCTGAACCTGATTCCTATTTTTTTCAATAATTCATAAAAAGCCGGAAATTCCGCTATAACTCCTATTGAGCCTGTTATTGCACCGGGAGCAGACATTATTTTATCAGCAGCAATTGCCACATAATATCCGCCCGAGGCACCTACCGAAGAAATATAAGCAACAACAGGAACCTTCTTTTCTTCTTTAAATTTTCTTATTGCATAATAGATTTCCTGAGAAGCAACAACTCCTCCTCCGGGTGAATCTATGTAAACAAGAAGTGCCTTTAAATCGCCTCTTTTTGAAAACTTTTTAAGAGCCTCCCTGCACGATTTTGAGTCTTTTATTACACCTTTGACTTCAAGAATTCCCACACCTTCTCTTGAATATCCGCCTTCTGCCTTCGGAGTGAAAAGGGATAAAACATAAAGAAAAATAAAGATTAAAACAATCACAACCATTATAATTCTTTTTTTCATAATTTAAATAATAAAGCAAAAATTAAAAAAATTTCATTAATTCAAAACATCCAAAATTTCCCCCTTTTATTTAAGTAAGGAGACTCCAACCTGTAAAAGTAAATTCCTTTTCTTTTCGGTCTGAATCGTATTCTGTAAAATCCTTCGGAATATTCTCCTTTTAAAGGAACTTTTATAACGCGTCCGAGAATGTCATAAATTTTAAGGGAAACTTCGGCTCTTCGGGAGATAATCAAATTTAAGATAGCTCCTTCATGAGAGTTAAAATGAGTTAAACCTACCGTTTCTTTTGATACCGGAGAATACTCATTTACATCCTGTTCGGATGTAAGTTTTATTAAATAAACCTCGGGATATACCGTAAAAGAGGATGTATAACCCACAGTTATGAATCCTTGATCAGATGTTTGCTGAATAAAAAAGCCCTCTTCGTCCCCGGTCCCTCCGACAGTTTTTGTCCATAAGGTATCACCGTTTGCATCTGTTCTTATCAAATAAACATCCATTCCGCCTGCTCCGTAAGAACCCGTGTATCCTGTAATTATGTAACCTCCACCGGAAATTTCACAAACTGCGTATCCTCCGTCATTGTAACTTCCTCCAAAAGTCTTTGCCCAAGTAAGGTTACCGTTTGCATCTGTTTTTATCAAATAAACATCCGCACCGCCTGCTCCGTAAGAATAAGTTATACCCGCAATTATATAACCCCCGTCAGAAGTTTGCTGAACACAATAACCATAGTCATTATTAGAGCCTCCGAAGGTTTTCACCCAGACACTGTCACCGTTTAAATTGAATTTTATTAAATAAATATCATCATAACCCGCCCCATAGGAATTGGTGTAACCTACAATTATATAACCCCCATCAGATGTCTGCTGAACAGAATAACCAAAATCATCCGCATTTCCGCCTATTTGTCTTGTCCACGATGTATCACCGTTTGCATCAGTTTTTATTAAATAAACATCATAATCCCCGATGCCGAAAGAGCGTGTGAATCCCACTATTACGAATCCTCCATCAGAAGTCTGTTGAACACATCTTCCCTCGTCATCATCACTTCCTCCGAAAGTTTTTGTCCATGAGACATTACCGCTTGCATCGGTTTTTATCAAATAGACATCTTCAAAGCCTGCTCCGAAAGAATTCGTACCCCCCACAATTATATATCCTCCGTCAGATGTCTGTTTAACGAAATAGCCATAATCATTATCAGCGCCACCGAAAGTTGCTGACCAGGATTCATTTCCAGCAGAGTCTGTTTTTACAAAATAAATATCATCCAGACCTGCTCCAAAATAATTAGTGTTCCCGATAATTACATACCCTCCGTCAGATGTCTGCTGAACACAATAGCTATACTCAGAATTAGTACCCCCGAACATCTTTGTCCATTGAGTATCAGGAACTGTCTGGGCATAAAGAAAGCCCATTATCCCTGTTATTAAAATAATTCTTTTCATAAAAATTTAATCAAATAAAAAATTAAGGATTTGAACCTTTTTTAAAATATAAAGGAAAATTTTTATTATGTCAATCAAATTCAAAAATTGTGTTTTATCTTATTAAGGCTTTATAATAAAGTGTTATGTGGATTCTTTTCTTATTTGTTCAACCCGTGATTTCCGAGGTGATGAATAACCCAGCAGGAAACGATAATTTGACCTCTGAAAGGAATGAATGGGTAGAGATTTACAATCCCGGACCCGATACAATAGACCTTTCACTGTTCGGAATTACGGATTTTGATGACCCGGTTGACTCCATAGTGGCATGGAAAGATTCTTTGATATTAAAGTTTCATCCGGGTGTGAAATTCGGAAATACAAAACTTCCCCCGAAATATTACGGGGTTATTTTAAATCCTCTCTATACCGACACTACGGACACACTTTATCCGCAACCCTATGTTATTGATTCCGGGACTTATATATTTACTATTTCGGACATAAGACTCGGAGATAATTCCTATGGATTAAAAGCAAAAACAACAAATGGATATGATACAGTAGCAATATTCGGACTTCAGAATTCATCAATTTATATTTCCACTTGCGGAATGAATGGAATGCCCAAAACAAGTGATGGAATTTCAATTGAAAGAATAAATCTTTCCGGCACGGATTCTCTTGAAAACTGGGCTTTATGCATCGCACCCGAAGGTTCCACACCCGGAAGGGAAAATTCCGTTTCACCCGGATTTGACCTTGTTTTCGGTAAGGTCTTTACAAAGCCCTCATTTGTAAAAAAAGGAAACAATTTTAAAATTTATTTTTATATAAAAAACCAAGGGAATAAAGATGCGGAAAATGCGGAAGGGTATATTGAAATCTTTGATTTCAAAAATTTTTACATAAATCAAACAATTCCTTCCCTTGATTCAATTTGTGATTCCATTGAATTTTATGCAAAAGAAAAGGGGATTTTTAATTTAAAAGCAAAAATAATCCCCATATCTTCTGAAAAGGATACAACCAATAATGCTTTTTATTCCAGAATTTTGATAGATACGAATATTTTATATATTACGGAAATTTTTTATTACGGCTCACCCGAGTGGATAGAAATAAAAAATCCGGGAAGTGATTCACTCAATTTAAAAAATTTTATCTTAAAAGATGCTTCCGGAAATAAGGTAATTTTTCCTGATTTAAAAATTCCCGCAGGAGTTTATGCGATATTCACATCTGATACACAGAGTTTTAAAGAGATTTACGGGAAAATACCCTTTACATTTGAGTTAAAAGATTTCCCTGCGTTAAATAATGACGGTGACATAATAGTAATAATAAATGAATTAAGCCAAAGACTTGATTCTGTTCCTTATAAGCCGGATTGGGGGGGAGATTACGGAATTTCTCTTGAGAGATACAACTTCGGACCAGGGTGGTTAAAAGAAAATTGGGGGTCATCCCAAGATCCCTCAGGCGCGACCCCGGGGAGAGGACCTTATGTAAAAGAGATGGAGCAGGAAAAAATATCCCTTTCTTCAAGAAGATTTACTCCGAACGGTGACGGAAAAGACGATGTGCTTGAAATATGGATTTCTCCTTCAAATGAACCCTCTTCCCTTTATCTTTATGACTCTGCAGGATTCTTAAAATATACATTTTTTGAAGACCAGATAATAGCGTATCCAAAACTCATCAAACTCTCTCAAAATGATATGGGTTTAACAAGAGGACTTTATATTATC
>JAJRUZ010000036.1 GCA_024277525.1 Caldifarciminota bacterium
ACTTTCGGGAGGATAATAAGGATGAAAAGCAAGTTTTTTACCATCAGGTGAAATTGCTAAAGCATTATAAATTCCATCTAAAATTAATCTGTAATTATTTCCATCAGTATCCACAGCATAAATTGCCCCCGCCGAAAAATAAAGAAGTTCCCCTGTTATGTCTTCTCTTTTACTTTGCAAGAAATAAATTGTCTTCCCATCAGGTGAAACAACAGGATTTGTTAAATGAACCGAATAATTTATCGTATCCCCTGCAAGAAACACCAAATCAGGATTCCTCCCCTCAGGCTCAAAACATGACTTCTTAAAACATGAAAATAAAATTAAAAAATAGCATACCGAATGCCTCAAATTTTTTACCTTTAACCCTTTCATTTTAAAACGGAAAGGATGAAAGGAAACCACAAAATGCAGATTTTAAGAGAAGTAAGTTCACTGTATCCCTGATTTCCGATAAGTCTGAACATAAAAGGTGAAAGGGAAAGTTTTCGTTTTAAAATATTTTCAAATTCAATTCCATTTTTATATTTTTTATTTACCGTAGTCGGAATAAAAATTACATTTCCCATATTTATATTTTACTTTTTTTTTTTTTCAAAATTTCAAGTTTTAAATCAAAAAATCAAATTCTTCCTCCGGCTTCCGAATCTCTGAGTCTGCAATAATCTTCCTTAAACACAGTAAGATTTTTAATTTTGGAAATTTGTGATGTAAAGTTTTTTAACAGTTTTTAATGTGAAAAACTATGTGGAAAACTTGAATTGGTGAACAATTTGACTACCCGTTTTTTCAAATTTATAATTTTTACTTAAATAATGAAAACAAATATTCTCGGAATAATTGCAAAGGGAAATAATGCAGTGATAGGAGTTGAGAGAATAAAAATTTATTTAAGAAAAATGAAACATAAAAACGGATTTTTGCTTTTGGCAAAAGATGCCTCCCCTAAGACAAAAAGAAAAGCATATTATTTAAAAGAAAAGTATAATTTACCTTTAATTGAAGAATTTAATAAAAAAGAAATTGCAAAATTTTTTAAAAAAGAAGAAATAAGTCTTCTCTATATAAAAGAAAAAGGGTTCTTAAAATTTTTTAAGGCAGAATCTTAACAGGTCCCTCAACCTCCTTTGTTGTAAAATATATATCCCTTCCCAGATAGAAGGTCGGATTCAAATTTTTAAGATCAGGTATTCCTTCCTCTGTGAATTTTTGTTTTTCTTCATGAACTTCAAGGATTTCTCCGACAAATAATATATGGTCACCCGTCTTTACCTGTCGCACTTTCTTACATTCATAAACCGCATAAGCATCCTTCATATAAGGAGTAATAATTTTCTCGGATTCTACAAGTTCAATATTAAATTCTTTTATTTTATCCCTCTCCCTTCCGCTTATTCTTCCGAATATAGCATACAGTTTTGCTTTTTCATAAGAAATGAAATTGATGGTAAAATCTTTTGCAGTTACAATAAGTTCATATGTATATCTTTTAGGAGAAATGAGGACGCCGTAAAGCGGAGGTGAGAAAGAAAGAGGAGAATGCCACGCAACCGACATACCATTAATTTTTTCATTGCTTTTAACAATTATTATACACGGAACAACCGGGTAAGGGTGATATAATTTTTTTATCGGCATAATATATTTTATAAGAGAAAAAAGTTATTCATTTCAAATTTTTTTAAATTTGGATTATAATATAAATTATGAAGGCATTAATTTTAAGCGGTGGAAAGGGAACAAGACTCAGACCACTGACTCATACATCCGCGAAACAGTTGATCCCTGTGGGAGGGAAGCCCGTACTTTTTTACGGAATAGAGGCAATTAAAAAGGCAGGGATTGAAGAAGTGGGAATTGTAATCGGTGAAACAGGTGAAGAAATAAAAAAGGCTGTCGGAGATGGTGAAAAATTCGGAGTTAAAGTGACATACATTTACCAGGAAGCACCACTCGGACTCGCACATGCGGTAAAAATATCAAGGAATTTTATAAAAGATGAACCATTCATAATGTACTTAGGAGATAACCTTATAAAGGATGAACTTTTAAGATTCAAGGAAAATTTTTAAAAAAATGATACAAATTCTTTAATTTTACTCGCAAAAGTCCCGAATCCTCAGGACTTCGGAGTCGTTGAATTAAAAAAAGGGAAGGTGGTTAAACTTGTTGAAAAGCCGAAAAAACCTCCCTCTGACCTGGCACTTGTGGGAGTGTATTTCTTTGATAAAAACATTTTTAAAGCATGTGAGGAAATAAAACCCTCATGGAGGGGTGAACTTGAAATTACGGATGCAATTCAATGGCTGATAGACCACAATTTAAATGTAAAGGCTCTTCAAATAAGAGGATGGTGGAAAGACACAGGAAAACCGGAAGATTTAATTGAAGCAAACAGATTCGTTCTTGAGGACATTGAACCCGAAATAAAAGGAGAAATTAAAAATTCAAGAATAATGGGGAGGGTGATAATAGAGAAAGGAGCAAAGATAATCGAAAGCACAATAAGGGGTCCTGCTATTATAAAAAAAGGCACAAAGGTGGTAAAAAGTTACATAGGTCCTTTTACCTCAATCCAAGAAGATTGTGTAATTGAAAATACGGAAATTGAAGATTCCATAATTATGGAAAAAAGCGAAATAAAAGATATAAAGGCAAGAATCGAAATGAGTATAATAGGAAAGGAAGTGAAAATTTTTCAAGACCATACAAGACCGAGAATTCATAAATTTATCATAGGAGACCATTCGGATGTGAGGCTGGTGGAATGAAAAATTTTAAAAGATTTAAAAAACACTACATTAATTATCAATTGCAAAAATCATTAATAAATTTTCTTTCCCTTATTTTTGTTTCTTTAACTTTTGTTTCTTTTTTGAAAACTAAAATATTTTTTATAATCCCGGTTCTCTCTTTTATTCCCTTATTAAAATTATTAATCAAAAAAGACTTATTTTTTGCGAGGGAACTTGAAAAATTGTTAAAAAATTATGAAGGGAAAATTGTAACCGCCCTTATGTACAGGAACGAAGATGACATTTATAAAAAAACTTATTCTGAAAGAATATTTAATAAAATTGATCAAATTGATTTAAAAAATTTAATTAAAAAAGATTTCGGATCCGAAAGAAAATTATTTATTTTATCTCTTTCAATCTTTACCTTTTTCCTTTTAATTTTGCCTCAAAATTTTGTTTCTGTTTTTTATAATATACCCGAAGTAAAGGAAAAAATTTTTTATAAAAAACCGCCCGAATTCCATTATATAACAAAGAATTTTGTTTATTCTGCCAAAATAATAGGCGAAAAAATTTCAAGTGCGGAGATTCTCACAAAATTTAAAAAGGAAAAAGGAAAAATAAAAGTTCCTGTGGAAAATAACAAAATAACTTTTATTTATAAACCAGAGGTCGGAACACTTTATTTTAAGATTAAAACCAAAAATGATGAAACTCCTTACTTAAAAACCGTTTTTGTTGAACCGCCCAAGATTGTGAAAATAAAAGCTTTTACAAACAGAGAAATCGGAGAAATTCCGTTTGTTAAGATTAAAGAGAATAAAAAGGTAAAATTTGAGATTGAACTCTCCAGAGAAGTAGATTCCGAAAAAATTTACATAGGAAAGGAGAAATTGAAGTTTCAAAATGTTAAGTCTTTTGATTTTGAGAAGGCATTTGTGAATAAAAAGACAATAAAATTTGTTCATTTTATAAAAAATGATAGTTTTCCTGACCCGCAGAAAATTTATGTAAATGTTATAAAGGAATACAAACCTTTTGTTAAAATAATTTACCCTCTTAAAGACACAACGATTCCTGATGAAATGAAAATTCCTTTTATTCTTTATGCAAGTGATGACATCGGACTTGATAAAGCAATTGCCTATATAGAAAGAAACGGGGAGATTATATTTGAAAAAATTGTTAATAAGTTCAATAATAAAAAAACGGACACATTTTCTTACATAGTTGATTTTGACCCCATAAATCCCAAACCTGGTGAGGATTTTTATGTATTTTTTAAAGTGTTTGACAATGATGAGATAAAGAAATACAGTGAAACAAGGAAAGTAAAGATTCACATGCCCACATTTGAGGAAATTTATTCAAAGGTAAAAAAGGAATCCGAATTTGCGGAAAGGGAAATGAAGCCCTTAAATAAAGAAGCGAAGGAACTTTTGAAGGAATTGAAAAGCATCAAAGAAAATATAAGCAAATTATCAAAAAAAGAATTGAGGACAGAATTAAAAGAATTTGAAAAAAGTCTGGAAGAAATAACGAAAAAATTGGAGAAGATTGAGAAAAAAATTTCAAAACTTGAGGAAAATGTAATTTCGCTTGATCCTGAGATAAACGAAAAGCTTCACAGGATAAGTGAACTTATGAACGAGTTATTTAAGGAAGAATTAAAAGAGGCTGTCAAAAAGCTTGAGGAGGCACTGAGAAGAGGAAACAGGGAGGAAATTGAAAAGAGGTTGAAGGAATTGCTTGCAAAAAAGGAAATATGGAAAGAAAATTTGGAGAGAACCCTTTCACTTCTTGAAAGAATAAAGAAAGAATATGATTTGAAAAGATTGGTGGAAAAGGCAAAGGAGATAGAGAGGGAAACTGCAAAGATTTCAAAAGAGCCTTCCCTTTCCGAGATAAAGAAGGAGAGTAAAAAACTTGAAAATCTTTTAGAGGAACTTTCGGAATTAAAAAAAGATTTTAAGGAGGAAGAAGTAAAGGGAGAACTCGAAAAAGCGGAAGAGGAGGGAGCAAAAGCACTTGAAGACTTCACGAATAAAAGCATGAGTTCCTGTCTCAGTCGTGTTTCAAAGATGAGGAAACATCTTGAAAATGCGGAAAAGAACTTTTTAAAGAGAAAAGAAGAATTCGCGAGAAAATTAATTGAAAAATCCTTTTGGGGTATTATGGGTTTTATAAAGGAAATTGAGGAAAATAAGGAAAATGATTTTTATAAAGACCTTTTTCTTGCTTATACAAATTTTTGTGATGAAATAAGTTTGGAGGCAAGGCAGACACTTTTGTTTCCGAAGCAGGTTATCACAGAAATGAACATGGCGAAATTCTTTTTTGAGCAATTTCTGGATTTTCTTTTTAACGCGGAATTTAATCAGGCGCGTTCTTCTTTGAAAGAATTGCGGGGTAGTTTAGCCAGGGCTTCTTATTTACTTTTGCAATTCAGTGAAGAACTTGCTAAGACAGGGGGTAGTGAAGGAGAATTTTTAAAAAATTTGATGAAAAAATTATCAGAAATGCTTAAAAAACAGAGCTCCATAAATCAGATGAGTTTCTCTTTGATGCCCATACCCTCTCCTCAGATGTTAAGTGAGGAAGAAAAAAAACTTATAGAGCAACTTGCAAAAGAGCAAGGAGAGCTTGCTGAGGAACTTTCCAAACTTTTAAAAGAAATGGAACAGAGGGGAGAGAATCTCGGAGGACTTTCAAAATCTCTTGAAGGAGCGCAAAAAGAGATGAAAGAAGCTGAGAAGAAATTAAGAAATAAAGAATTAACCGAAAGATTAAAAAAATTACAAGAAAGGATTTTATCAAGATTATTGCAGGCTCAAAGGAGTATAAGAAAGAGGGAATTCATAAAAAGAAGATATGCGGAAAGACCGAAGCCTTACAAAGTTAAGATACCCGAGAAATTAAACTTTGATGAATATTTAAAAATCATGCAGGGAAAAAGAAAATTGTTTAAAAATAAAAAAATGTTGCCTTATCAAATAAATTCTATTTTAAAATATTATGAATATCTGGAGAATTATGAAAATAAATAAAGAGGATGCAAAAAAATTAATTGAACTTGCAAGAAAAGCAATATTGACAAAATTGAGGGGTGAGGAGATTGAGGTTGAAGATGAGTTAAAGGAAAAATTTTCGGAGAAAAAAGGGGTGTTTACCACTCTTTATTCTTATCCCGAGAGGTTTTTGAGGGGTTGCATAGGTTTTCCTTATCCTGTGAGTCCTTTATGGGAGGCAATAATAATAAGTGCGAGGGATGCTGCTTTTTCTGACCCCAGGTTTTTACCCATAAAAGATGAAGCGGAATTAGGGAAAATAACGGTTGAATTAACGATATTGACTCCGCCTGAATTGCTTGATGTTCCTCCCGAAGAATATAAAAAACATATAAAAATAGGTAAAACAGGGTTGATGGTTCAGAAAGGGTTTTTCAGGGGTCTTTTATTACCCCAGGTTGCGACCGAATACGGATTTGATGAGGAAAAATTTTTATCGGAAACCTGTTTAAAGGCAGGACTTGAAGAAAATGAGTGGAAAGACAGGGATACCAAAGTATTCATTTTTGAAGGTTTAAAAATAAAGGAAAAAAAACCGCAGGGCGAAGTGGAAATTGAAGAATAAAAATTTGTTCTTGATTTTTGAAATTTTTTGGAGTATAATTTAAAATATTTTGATGGCCCCATCGTCTAGCCAGGCCTAGGACATCACTCTTTCAAGGTGAAGACGGGGGTTCAAATCCCCCTGGGGCCATTTTGTAAAAAAATATGATTTTAATTCTTAAAATTTTGATTTCTGCTCCTACGGTTTTGGGTCCGAGTGGAACATTTCGGGTTTTTTCTCCCATGCCTCATAAGCAAGGTACATTTTCCTTTGCATTATACGGAGGATATTCTTTTGAAGACTTCAAATATTGGGACCCTGCCGATACGGCGAACAGTCCGTTTGATGATAGAAGGCATTTTATTCTTTCCTCCCTTTCGATTTCTTATGCGCCTTTTGACTATTGGGAATTGGGATTAAGGGGTGATTTTGAAGGAAGACAGTTAGAGAGAGCGGATGTTCCTGTTCAGAGAAATGATGATGGATATTTTGCTTACAGGGGACTCGACCTGTTTACAAAAGTAGGTTATCCCTTTTTTGTAGATACACTTACCCAGGTGGAATTCGCAGGAGGTCTTCTTTTGGGGTATTATATCCCGAATTTAGGAATAGAGAGAAAAGATCCGAAGTTTGTTAAGTACGGTTTTTCTCAATATATTCCTATGACAGGGCAGTTCTGGTCTGCAATTTCACTTGGCTTAAGATTTCAGATCATGACCATCATGGGGCATGTCGGTTTCTGGCAGACAGGTTATCCGAGAAAAGAAAATGAGGTGTTTCCTGTGTATAGGGTGAAATATAGTGATACCGGCCACCCCGATTCTATTTTACTTTATCCTACGAAGGACGATTTTCCGGATATATCCCGGATTCCTTTCGGGTTAAATCTTACACTTGCAGCCGGTCCGTATGTGGATTTTATTGCTGATTTTCATGGAGTATATTTTACTCAATTGAGAAACAGCTTGTTTTCCATAACTCCGGGAATCAGGTTCAAAACACCCGGAGGAGTGATATTTGATTTTGCACTTGATGCAAGACTGAAAGAAATTTCCAATGATACCTTGATGGGTCTTTATTCTCTTGACAGAAATCTGTTCACTTATCTTCCTGATTGGAGGTTTGTTTTTGTGATTTCAAATGTTTACAATGTCTTTCAGAAAAAAGCTCCGCCACCTCCCCCACCTCCCCCGCCACCCCCTCCCAAACCCAAAATTGCTAAGGTGACGGGTAAAATATATGATGCTGAAACAGGTGAGCCTTTAATTGCGCAGATTAAACTTGAAGGCACGGACAAGCCTCCGATTTCATCCGACACAAACGGATTTTACAGTGTGGAACTCGAACCAGGTAAATACAGTTTTTATGTTGAAAAAGAAGGATACAGATGGAAAAGGAAAACAGTTCTGTTAAAATAAGGAGCAGAGATTGTGCTTGATTTTGCTTTAAAAAAGAAAGCACTTGTTATGGTAACAGGTAAAGTAGTTGACAATATAACCGAAGAACCCATAGGAGCAAAGATTACTATTCCTGAAACAAAATTTAAAGGAACCATAAGCAATCCTGAGACGGGTGTTTACAGATTGAAATTGCCTCCCGGTTCTTATATCTTACATGTTGAGGCAGAGGGATATTTGCCTGAAGAGATTCCGGTTGTTTTGAAAGAAGGGGAGCCTGTTGTAAAAGATGTTAAATTAAAAAAGAAGGCAAAAAAAGGTGTGAGGATAAGATTGCAAAATATTTATTTTGATACCGGTAAAGCAACAATAAAACCTGAATCTTATCCCATTCTTGATAAAGTTGCGGAATTTTTAAAAGCAAATCCTAAGGCGGTTGTTGAAATTCAGGGGCATACTGACTCTGTAGGTTCTGCAAGTTATAATATGAGGTTATCACAGGCAAGAGCAGAGGCAGTAAGGACTTATCTTATTACATATCATCACATTGACCCTTCAAGGCTTATTGCAAGAGGATACGGTGAAACAAGACCTATTGCAGATAACACAACAAGAGAAGGAAGAGCAATGAACAGAAGGGTTGAATTTGTAATTATAAGTTCGGGAGAGTAAATTTAATAACATTTCATTAAGTCCGAGAGTAATTATGTTTTTTTTTAAAGTAGGTAAGTATAATGTGTGTTAATTGTATTTTACTATTACACTTTATACAACCTACTCGCACTATTTTCCTATCTCCTCTTCACCAAAAAGTGCAATTCGCATTACTTCATATGCCAAAAGGGCACATTTCATTCTTACAGGTGAAAGTTCCATACCGAGATTTTTTAAATGCTCCTCTTTTTTGAAGTTCTTAATTTCTTCAATTTTTTTGCCTTTTAAATACTCGGTAAGAATTGAAGCAGACGCCTGTGATATCGCACATCCCCTTCCACTGAATTTAACATCTTCAATCACCCCGTTCTTCAACTTAAACTGCATTTTTATCTCATCACCGCAATAAGGATTACCCCCTTCATACTCAATGTCAGGATTTTCCATTTTTCCGTAATTACGGGGATTTTTATAATGATCAAGGATTATCTCGTAAATTTCCTCAATCATCTTATATTTTAACCCTCCTCATAGAGTTTTTTCATTTCCTTAATTATATTCCTTGCTATCACAATTCTCTGAATTTCACTTGTTCCTTCATAAATCTCCGTGACTTTTGCTGCTCTGAAGAGTCGCTGGACATCGTGTTCACGTGAATAACCCAAGGAACCGTGAATTTGGATTGCCTTGTCAGTAACCCACATCGCAGTTTCTGAGGCGAAAAGTTTTGCCATTGATGACCATTCCGAATATTTTACTCCTTTTTGTTTTAAAAAAGCAGCTTTATAAGTTAAAAGTCGCGCCGCCTCTATTCTTGTTCTCATATCCGCAAGATAAAATTGAATTGCCTGATGTTCATAAAGTTTCTTTCCGAATGCCTCCCTTTCAAGTGTATATTTTGTAGCCAATTCAAAGGCACCCTGTGCAATTCCGACTGCCTGTGCAGCAATACCCATTCTTCCTGCATCAAGGATTGTCATCGCTATTTTAAAACCTTCTCCCTCATTTCCCAATCTCTCGGCTTCGGTGGCTTTATAATCCTCAAAAGTTAATTCACAAGAATATGCTGCTCTTATTCCGAGTTTTTTTTCAGGTTGTGACTTTATAACTCCTTCTTTTTCGGTATCCACAATAAAACATGTTATTCCGTGATGTTTTTTTTCAGGCTCGGTAACAGCAAATAAAAGAACATATTTTGCATGGTAACCGTTTGTCACCCATACTTTTTTACCGTTTATAACATATTCGTTTCCCACTTTTTTAGCAAGTGTCTTTAAATTTGAAGCATCACTCCCTGTATGAGGTTCTGTTAAAGAAAAGGCACCTATGGTTTCTCCGCTTGCAGGGGGGACAAGGTATTTTTTCTTTTGTTCCTCTGTCCCGAATTTGTAAACTCCATAACAATAAAGTGAATTATTTACAGACATTATAACACCGTGTGATGGACAGACCCTTGATATTTCTTCAACAGCAATTGCGTATGAGACAGAATCCATTCCTGCACCTCCGTATTCCTCCGGAATTTCCATCCCCATCAACCCGAGCTCTCCCATTTTTTTGACCGTTTCCTCGGGAAAAGTCTCCTCTTCATCAATTTTATTTGCGATAGGAGCAATCTCATTTTTTACAAAATCCCTTACCATATCACGAATCATTTTATGTTCTTCTTTCAATTCAAAGTCCATGTTTCTGCATTCGAAAGGTTTAAAAAGGAATTGAACCTCTTAAATTTTAAAATTTTTTATGTCCAAAATAAAAGTTTTTTTAAGAAAATCTTTCTTTTTATAATTTTAATTAAATTTTTGGTATAAAGGTATCCTTTTTCAATAAAATCATCCAGTCTCTCAAAATCCGCCCATGAAAGGTTATCCGTATCTATTGTCACCACAAAATCCGCATTTTTTAGCTCCTCTGCTTCATAATTCAATCTGTGATATTGTAAAATCCTCTGATAAAATTCATAACCTCCTCTGAACTCTTTTCTGTAATCCATAAAATTCTTCGTTCTTGAAGTGATGATGAATTTCGGAGAATAAATTTTTTTTAAAAATAAAACAGGAGAGTTAGAGATAACTCCTCCATCAATCAAAATTTTCCCATCCTTCTTCAAAGGGGGTAAAAAACCCGGAATCGCAGATGTTGCTATACATGCATCTCTTACATAACCTTTGTTAATGTACACGTATTCACCTCTTACCAGGTCAAAACTTGTGACCAGGATTTTTATTTTTAAATCCTCAAATTTAAGGTCACCAAAGATTTCAAGTGAGGCTGAATAGGCTTGATCAAACGGAATAACGGATTCGGAAAGAAATGCCTTTGCAAGGTTTATTCTCTCTATGATTGCATCATGCAATCTCTTAAAAAGATTCTTCTCCTCGGTTGTAAATACATCAAATCCGAGCCTTTTAAAAATTTTCTTTTCTATACTTTCCTTTATTTTCTCGTAAACAAATTTCCATGAAGGTTCCCATGCGTAAAGAATTCCGATAATCCCTCCCATGCTTGTTCCTGCAATAACATCCGGCTTTATACCCCCTTCCTCCATTGCTTTTAAAAATCCGATGTGAATAAGTCCCCTTGCTCCGCCTCCTGAAAGTGAATAACCGATAAATGTTTTTTCCTTCAATTTATATTTTAATGCATTTCCGGTTCATTTTTAAAAGTTGATTCTACATAAGAATAACTCTCTTTTATACCCGCTTTTTCTTCTATAAATCTCCTTACAAACTGTCCGCAATTACTTCCTATTTTATTCTCCTCAAGTTCTCCTATACTTAAAATGACCTCAAATCCTTTTTTTCGGAATCTTTCTATTAATTCGTTGTTATTTTCGGGATTATAAACATCAATACCACTTTTTACTTTATTTTTAACTGATTTTATTGTGGGATTAACAGGAGTTATTTTTATGAGGAATTTATCAGGATTAAAATATTTGAGAAGAATATCCGGATCAATCGGATAGTCTTTTGCAAGGGCAAAATTCAGGGTGATTTTTCTGTCCCCTTTTTTATAAAATTTTTCTCCGTATGTTGAAATTTTCCTAAAGTCCCATTTTTTCACAGGTATCAATTTATCTCTTAATTTTTCATCCGTTGTATGAATTGAAAATTGCAATTGAAACTTGCCTTTCGGGTAAAATTTTTCTTTTATATATAAAAGTTCTTCAAAAAATTCGTCCGTTCCATTCGGTGCGACAGTTGATATGCAAGGCATAAGACCGGGCGCAATATATCTTTCAGGTAATTCTCCGAGAACATCTAAAACTTCCCTGTTCAAAGAGGGTTCCCCCATTCTTGCAAACTGAATTTTGAACTTCTTTGAAGGAATTTCTTTATTCGGAAACCTTTGTAATACCATAAGGTCAATTTGTGCAAGCATTTCTTCCTTACCTAATTTTCTTTTATAATTTCCCCCTGCATCACAAATAGGACAATCAACAGGACAACCCACAAGAGTTGATATGATTAATACCCATTTCTGTTCCCTTCCCAAAGGAGGTTCTAAGGATTCAACAAATTCAATATATTCACCTTTTTCTGTCTCTGCTATATAACATATTGCAATGTCTTCTTTTCCGATTTTTTTTATTATTTTCATTAAAGATTTTATTGAACTGACTCTTTATTATTCTTTATATTTAACAAGTTTCAATTCATAAATATTTTCCTTTCCTTCCCCCATTTTCAAATAAAGAGGTAAAGCAACATCTTTTGCCCAGACAATTACATATACTTCTTTGCCGTTTTGTTTTACAACAAGTTTTTTCCCTTTTTTACCCGCATATTTTTCATATCCGGTTATTTCCATCTCTGTTATGTTTCCCTGTTCGTCCTTATTTTTCCATTTAGATCCCACCTCCCAACTGACTCCTTGAAGTTGAAAGTAATAGAACCAACTATGAGAAAAAAGTCCGAGCCCAAGAGGAACAAGGTAAGGATTAAACATCATCTGGCTCATTATAACTCCCGGTATATCATCGGTGCTTGCAACGGTGGTGGTGAAACTGCCTTCACTTTCTCCGTATTTACCTTCTATTTTCACTTTATATTTCTCACCTACTTTTTTTATTTCAATAATCTCGTATCCCTTTTTCTTCTCCCCGCTTTCAATACCTGTGACTTCATATTTGAAATATTCCGTTCCTTTAAACTGCCACGGGACCCATACATCTTCTATTGTCTTTTCATGTGTCTGCGGCATAGGAAAAGGCATCTGTGTAAAAATAATCACCACTAATAAGTTCACCATGATTTTACTCCATAATTTTTTACGGATTTGAACCGTATACTCATTAAATTTTATAATTTAAACATGAAAAAAATCAAATTATATTTAGTTTTATTTTTTGTGATATTTTCATGCAAAAAAGAGGGAAAATTTGAGATAAAGATAAATCCGGACCAACCTCTGCAAGGACAAAAAGTGGAAATTTCTTTTTCAAAAAACTTCTCCGGATTCTTCTGGTGGATTGAATTATCAGGCGGAGACCCTTACAGGTTGATTCCTCATATTGAGAAGATTGAAAAAAGTAATAAAATTGAAATAATACCGGTTGATAAAAACACCGCTCTTATACTTTTTGCATTTGAAGATAAGGAAGGCAAATTTTTAAAGGATTCTACCTATTTTATAGTTTATTATACTCCTGAGAAAAAGCCTGCTCCTTATGCTCTTTCAATGCTCGGATTTTTTTATTTCTCAAAAGACTCCCCATTTGAAAACCAGCAAAAATTTTCATCACTCTGGTTAAAGGAAAATAAATATTATCCTGCCCACTATGATTTCTGGGATAATTTTTTCCAATTTAATTTGACTACAGGAAGCCTTTCCGGGGAAGAAATAAGAAGTCAAATAGAAAGCAAATTTGAAAAAGAAAAAAACAATCCCTCTTTTTTACATGCTGTTTATCTGACCTACCAATGGGTTTTGAATGACACCTTAAAGGCAAATGAAATATTGACAGAATTTGAAAAAATGCCTGATGATAAATATAAATACAGTGCTTTTCTAACAAGCTTCAGAAAAGATATCCATCTTTTAACTTCTTATATTAAAGAAAAAAAATTTGACCCTTTTATGCCCGAGTTCAGAAATACCGTGTTTTTGAAATTCACATTCCCTGTACCCGATTTAGAAGGACTTTTGAAATTTATTGAAGAAAGGGAAAAGGAAGGTTTTATTAAAGCTTTTGAAATTTCTAAGGCTGTAAAAATTGCAAAAAGGCTGGGAAAGAATGAAATTTATAAGGAGTGTATGAAGAAACTGGAAGAAGTAATAGATGACCCGATTAAAACAAGAAAGGATTTTGCTTTCAGTTATTGGGGAAGATTCTCCTTATTTGAAAGGTATATTAAAAATGTAAAAAATTTTGTAAATGAGGAATTTGTTGATTATTATTTAGCCCAGAAGGATTTTGAAAAAGCATATTCCAAAATAAACGAAATTATCGGAGATAGAGATTTTACAGAGATTGAGCCTCTTTATCTAGAAAAATATGCTTTTATTTCAAAAAAACTCGGTAAAATAAAGGAAGCCGAGAAGGCATACGGATATCTTCATTTTTTCTATGGAAAAGAAGAAATACTTGATTCATTGAAAGCAATTTACGGAGAAGAGTTTGAGAAGAGAATTAAGGAATTGGAAAAGGAAATCACGAGTAAGTTTCCGATTGCGCCCGAATTTGAGGTAAAACTTTTGAGCGGAGAAAGTTTAAAAGCTTCTGAGTTAAAGGGGAAAATTATTGTTCTTAATTTCTGGGCAACATGGTGCGGACCTTGTCGGATGGAGATTCCGGAGTTAAATGAGCTTGTTTCCGAATTTAAAGAAAATAAAGACATTGTTTTTCTTGCTATAACTTCCGAAAATAAAAAAACAGTTTCGGAATTTCTTAAGAAACAAAAATTTGAGTATAGGATAGCAGTTGAGGGTCTGAATGTGCAGAATAAGTTTAAAATTTTTGCCTATCCGACCCATTTTATAATTGATAAAAAAGGAAGAATTGTGTTTAAACAGGTCGGTTATCTTCCGGGAACAGGTAAAAGACTTGAACGAAGGATAAGCAGTTTACTTAAAATTTTGTAATTTAGAGAATATACATTCAATCAACTTTATATTTTTCAAAAAATCTCTTTTTAAATTCATAAAACCTATCTTCCTTTATGCTTTTTCTTATTTTTTTCATTAAATTTATATAAAAATACACGGAGTGATAGGAAGCAAGATAAAGAGCAAGATACTCCTCTGCATTAAAAAGATGTCTTATATATGCTCTTGTGAAATTTTTACAAACATAACAATCACACTCAGGATCAAGGGGGTTCTCATCGTCTGCAAATATGGAGTTTTTTATTCTTATTTTACCTTGAGATGTGAAGACAAGCCCTGTTCTCGCATTTCTTGTAGGTAATACACAATCAAAAAGGTCAATGCCGTGTTCAATGCAGAAAAATATATCTTCAGGGTAACCAACACCCATAATATATCTCGGCTTGTCTTCAGGAAATAAATCAATGATGTTTAAAATTATCTCTTCCCTTACTTCCGTAGGTTCTCCGACCGCAAGTCCTCCGATGGCGTACCCATCAAATTCGTATTTTAAAATTTCCTCAATTCCTTTTTTTCTCAGATCAAGATAAGTGGAACCTTGAGAAATGGCAAAAATAAGAGGAGGATTTTCTTCCTTTAAAATCGCATTCTTAAAATATTTATAACTTCTTTCAGCCCATTTTAGTGTTAGGTCCAAAGATTTTTCTGCGTATGCTTTGTCAGAAGGATATGAAGGGCATTCATCAAGGACCATCAATATATCCGAGCCGAGCTTTAATTGAATTTCAACAACTTTTTCAGGTGTAAAGAATATCTTCTTTCCATCTATATGTGATTTAAATTCTACTCCTTCTTCCTTTACCTCTCTGAGTTCGGATAAAGAAAAAACCTGAAAACCTCCTGAATCCGTGAGGATTACGCCTTCAAAATTCATGAACTTGTGAAGCCCTCCCATTTTATTTATCAAATCTTCTCCCGGTCTTAAATGAAGGTGGTATGTATTTGATACAATAATTTGCACACCTATTTCTTTTAAATCCTTGGGAGGAAGTGTTTTTACTGTTCCTTGGGAAGCAACAGGCATAAAATTCGGAAGTTCAACTTCTCCGTGAGGCGTATAAAGAAGTGAAATTCGTGCCTTGTTTTCTTTTGATTTTTTTATGATTTTAAATTTCATAATAAAAAATCTTAAAATTAAATTTTATGAAAGGAATTACTCATTTTACATTCGGATTTGCACTTTCAACTTTTTTTCCTGAGCTTGTAAAATCTGCAGCAGCAAAAGGGACATTAGACCTTGTATGGGGAGGAGTCGGAGGGTATTTGCCAGATTTTCTTGATTTTAAAATTTATAAATTTCTTGAAAAATGGGATTTTGAATATGAGCCGGACGAAAAAAGCAAAAATCCTAGTACAATTATTGAAGTAATAGAAAAAGGAATCAGAAAGGCATGGGAAGAAAAAAAGGAAGTAAGGGCAAAACTTCACACCCTTCTTATAGGTCCTGACTTATGGAGAAGATATGGACTTTCTTTTGATAACAAAGAGAATAAAATAAAAGCCTTTTACGGTCCCTCTGTAAATACATCTCAAATGCCCGTGCCTCCGGAACAGGAACCTCCAAAAGAAACGGAAAAGAAAATTGACATTCCTTTTGAATATGAATATGAAAAGGATATAATCGTGGATATATTTTCCGGTCCATCCCTTGCCTTTATTCCTGAGGATGATAAGGTAAGAATTGTATTTATTCCATGGCATCGTGAATGGACTCACGGTTTACTTCCGGCTCTTTTCTTCTCTCTAATCCTTGGAGGTCTTCTTTATCTTATTAAAAGTCCTTTTTATTTACAGAATGCAATAATATTTTTTATTGGCTTTATATCTCACGGTCTTCTTGACCAGCTCGGATTTATGGGGGTTAATTTTTTCTGGCCTTTTACCAAAAAAAGAATAAAGGGGCTTGGCTTAGCAGAGTCAATAAATCCTGTTTCAAATTTTGCGGTAATATGGTTCTCTGTTTATCTGATAATATTCAACATAGCAAGATTTACACCCTCAAAGGCGTTTAACATAAACCCTTATATTTTCTTTTTAATTTCCGGAATCTTTATTCCGGGTGTCATATTATTACTTTCAAAACTTTATAAAGAAACAAAGGGAATTTTGTATGAGGAAATAAATGAAGAGGAAGAAGAGCCTTTTAAAAATTTTTAAATCGCAATTAATTAAGTTTTGAGATAAAATGCAGATTTTTCCCTTATAATTACAGATGGTAAAGATAAAAATTTTTTAAAAAATAAATACGAAAAGGAACATCCCTATATGTGTATTCCTTTTTGAAGGCGAAAAAGGTTTAACGGATTTTTCTTTGGAGATTCCTGAGAATATATTCAAGGCTAAGGAAGGTGAAGTTGTTTTTCTTGCGGAAAGAGGAAAAACGTATATTCTCATCGGACTGGGAAAGAAGAAAGATTTTGAACCTGTTTTATTGCTTAATGTCTCTGCTAAACTCGGTTATGAAATAAGAAATAGAGAAATTGAAGAAATTTTTGTATTTGTCAGAAAAAAATTTAAGAAAAAAGATGTTCTTAAAATCTACGAAGGAATTATGCTCGGAAATTACAGATTTTCGGAAAAGAAGGAGAAAGAAAATAAAAAGTTGAAAACAATTAATTTTTTAAATACCAGAATAAAAGAAACAGAATTTAAATACTCCGAAGTGCTTGTTAAAGCCACATATTATGCAAGGGATCTTTCAAACACGCCACCGAATATTGCGACACCTTCTTATATTGCAGATAAAGCAAAAGAGATAGCAGAAAAATCAAAGAATATTGAGGTTGAAATATATGATGAAAATGAAATAGTCGAAAAAGGCTTCAATGCTTTTTATGGAGTTGCAAAAGGAAGTAAGAATCCTCCCAGGTTTATACATTTAATTTATAGACCCTCTAAAGGGGCAAAAAAGAAAATATTTTTAATAGGGAAAACTTTAACTTTTGATTCAGGGGGGCTTTCTTTAAAACCCGGAAATTACATGTTGGGTATGAAATACGATAAGAGCGGAGGATGTGCTGTCCTGGGGATATTTTCTGTTCTTGATGAGTTGAATCTTCCGTTTGAAATTCACGGAATATTACCTGCTTGCGAAAATATGCCTTCAGGTTCTGCTCAAAGACCGGATGATATAATTAAGGCATATAATGGTAAAACGATAGAGATAATAAGTACAGATGCGGAAGGAAGATTAACACTCGCTGACGCATTATCTTATGCATGTGAATTCAAACCGGATTACATTATTGATTTTGCAACACTGACAGGAGCTTGTGTTATTGCTCTCGGTAATTATACAGCGGGTTTATTTACCGATGACGAATTCCTGAAAAATTCTCTTTTGAAAGCCTCGGAAAGGGTAGGAGAGGATTTATGGCACATGCCCCTTGATGAAAAATTGAAGGAAAAAATTAAAAGTAAATTTGCTGATGTTAAAAATTCGGGAGGGAGTCAAGGAGGAGCCATAACCGCAGCTTTATTCTTACAGGAATTTGTCGATGATAAGATACCTTTTGCACATATTGACATAGCGGGTCCTTCTTCAAATGCAAAGTTTTGGGGAGTGAATCCTGAAGGTGCCTCGGGCTTTATTACACGAACAATAATTGAGTGGTTAAAAGATTTAAACTTGACTGTTAAATCTGGATCTAAAACTAAAAAAGATTAAAAAATATTCCTGCAGAGACAATACTTTGTTACGAAAAAATATCTTGTGTATAACATTATTTATAACGATAATTTTCTCTCTTTTTTCTTTACTTTTAATTTTTAAAAATTTAAAGTCAATGTTATTCCTATTTTCCTAAATTTCCTTTTTATTTTTCCCATTTTTACTCCTTTTTTAAAACAAAATTATATGCAAAAATACTTTTAAATATCAAATTTACGATTTTCTTTTTAATAGATCTAAAAGATTTTCTTTACTTAAAGTATTTATTACATCTTCTTTTCTTAAATATCCCCTTCTTGCTGTTCCTGTCCCGAGTTCAAGCATCCACATTTGATTAAAGTGATGTGCATCGGTCCCTATGACAAACTTAATTCCATACTCTTTTGCCTTTTTTATTAAATTAGGATGTAAATCCAATCTTTCATAATAGGCATTTATTTCCATCCATATCCCTTTTTCACCTGCTTTTTTAAATACCTTATCCCAATCTACATAGTACGGTTCTCTTGAACCGATCAATCTCCCGGTCGGATGCGAAAGAGCATGAACATAAGGATTATCAAATGCTTTTAATATTCTCTCAGTATTATCTTTTTTAAAACCGGTATGTATAGACACGACAACATAATCAATAATTTTCAAAATATCATCCGGATAGTCAAGTGTTCCGTCAGGGAGAATATCTACTTCTGCTCCGAAAATTATATAAGGTAAATCCCCTCTTTTATTTAATTTCTCAATTTCTTCTTTTTTCTTCATCAGTTTTTCAATTGATAATCCCTTTGCATATTTTGCTGATTGAGAATGGTCACATATTGCCAAATATTCAAAGCCTCTTCTTTTAGCTTCAAGAGCTAACTCCTCAATTGTACTCTGACCATCAGAATAAGTGGAATGAACATGTAAATCACCTTTAATGTCAGAAAAATCCACAAGTTCAGGAATATTACCTTTTAAAGCCAGTTCTATCTCTCCCTCGTCTTCTCTTATTTCCGGAGGTATCCATTGCATACCTAAAACTTCATAGACCTCTTCTTCATTCTTACCCGCAATCATTTTATCATCTTTAAAAACTCCATATTCACTTATTTTCAAACCCATATCCCTTGCAATTCTCCTTAAATGTATATTATGTGCTTTTGAACCTGTAAAATACTGCATGGCAGCTCCCATTGACTTGCTGGGTATCAACCTTACATCCACCTGTAAACCGTTTTTCAAAATAAAAGAAGACTTTGTAGGACCACAAACAAGAACCCTTTCTATTCTTGGAAATTGAGTTGAATAATCGGTTATATTGCTTTCTTTTTTTGTAGTTACAAGGATATCTAC
>JAJRUZ010000037.1 GCA_024277525.1 Caldifarciminota bacterium
AAATTTGGAGCCACCTCCCTTGATTATTGCGTAATTTTACCGAATTTTTCTTTTAAATTTTCTGTTGTGGAGACCCCATTTCAAAAGTTATTGAAAATCAATAACTTACAAAATCAACTGTCAAATATGGGTTCAAGATAAAAACATCTCGGGCATGAAATATAGAGAAAAATCCTTGAGGGTGATATCCGATACATTTAAAATAATAATTTAAAATTTCACAAAAATCCATATAAATAACATAATTTAACCGTTAATAAATAATACCCGGATTCTAAAACCGTATTCATAAACTCAACCAGCCACTTCAGCATTTCGGTAATTACCGAAGTTCCGAAATAGCGGTAATCGTTGAAAAATCAAGGAATATTGGGAAATAATATAAATATGAAAAAGTTAAAAAGAAAACCGATGTTAGAGACACAACAAATCATAGTGGTGCAATTATTGCACAAATATATCTCTGGTCAAATTTTTTTATTTTTAATGTAATCCGGACCCCTTACGATTTTCCCGTCTGATACATCCACATTCTCCAAAACAACAAAAGGTCCTATTTCACAATTTTCTCCTATTTTTGTTTTTCCTTTTAAATATACCATCGGGTAGATGACCGTATCCCTTCCGATTTCAACCTCAACTTCTATATAGGTGCTTGCTTTATCCTGAATAGTAATACCTCTCTGCATCCATTTTTTTATTATCCGTTCTTTCATCACTTTATAAACTTTTTCATAGTCTTCCCTTGTATTTATTCCAAGCATCTCTTCCGGCGTTTTTAAAGGATAAGCATTTACTTTCTCACCCCTTGAAACGAGAATTTCTATACAATCGGTTATATAATATTCGCCCTTCAAATTGTCAGGCTTTATATCAAGGATGATGTCTTTTAAAATATCGGTCTTAAAAATATAAACACCCGCATTAACTTCCTTTATTTGTCTCTCTTTTTCCGAAGCATCTATCTCTTCAACAATTCTTACCGGCTTTTTATCTTTTCTTACAACCCTTCCGTAACCCGTCGGATCATCAAGAAAGGCTGTTAAAAAGGTGCATGCATTTTTTTCTTCTTCATGTTTTTCTATCAAAAACTTGATTGTTTCAGCACTTATCAAAGGAGCATCTCCGGGCAAAACAATTATTTCGCTTTCATCTTCAATAAAATCAAGCACAGTTCTGACAGCATCGCCGGTTCCTAAAGGCACTTTTTGCTCAACAAGCTTTACATCTTCAGGTAAATTTTTTAATAATTCGGTATGATTTTTGCCTGATACAACATATATGGGATTTAAATTCAAGTTTTTAAGTGTATCAATAATATGAAATAAAACAGGCTTTCCTAAAATTTCATGCAATACTTTTGTTTTTCTTGATTTGAATCTGGAACTTTTTCCACCGGCAAGTATCACAGGGTATATCATTTTCTTTTAATTATTCTGTTTTTTTCATCAAAAAATAAAATTTTGGGTCTAAATGTCTTAATATTTTTCGGTTCCAAATAAATATAAGAAAAAACAAGAATTTTATCACCTTTTACTCCCAATCTCGCGGTTCCCCCGTTAAGAATAACATCATTTCCTTTCCCTTTTAAAACATAGGTCTCAAACCTGTTTCCGTTTGATAAATTCACAACATATACAAATTCATATTCATTTATTCCCGCTTCATTTAAAATATGTTCGGGTATCGTGATTGAGCCTTCATAGTTAAGATTCGTATCGGTTACAACAAGACCGTGAAGTTTTGCTTTTAAAACTTTTAAATGCATTTATTCAACCTCCAAATCAAGGTTTTCTCTCAAACATTCTTTTAAATTATCAAGCATTTCCCCCGGAATTACAAATGCAATATAATTCATCGCAGTTGATGTGGTGATAACCTTTATTTTATTGGTTATAAAAAGATTCAATAAGGAAGCAACAACCCCTTTTTTCTCCATTAAGTACTTTCCGTAAAAGGAAACCAGAGCAACATCATCAAATGTTCTTAAAAATCCCCATTCAATACTTTCAATTATTTCATTAAAAACCTCCCTTGCTTCTTCTTTCCAATAAGGAGGAACAAGAACCGTAATTGTGGCTTTTCCCTTCGCAGAGGGAGAGGTCAAAAGGTAAGGAAGGGCGATACCCTTTTCACTTATTTTTTCAAAAATGTCAAGAATTATACCTATTTTATCAGGCACATCAAGAAGTGTAAACAAAGAAAGCGGATATTTTATGCTTAAGGATTCAACCTCAGAATCAGGCATTTTTAAAATAGGGATATAAGTTCATTTATTTCACTTTCCGTATATTTTTCGGTTGCACCGATTAATAAATATTTATCATCAAATCCGAATTTTTTCAACGGGATTCCCGGCATGATTCCTTTTTCCAGCACATTCTTTTTTACAAATTCTTCCGCATTTACCTTTAATTCAACCACAAATTCCCTGAAAAAAGGAGATTCAAAGGGGAAAGTGTAGCCTTTTTCAGCAAGGGAATCTTTAATCTTTTTAGTGTTCAAATGAGTTTTTAGAGCAGTTTCTTTCAAGCCTTCTTTTCCCATATAAAGAATATAAGCCAAGACACCTATTGCACACAACATCTGATTTGTACAGATGTTACTTGTAGCCTTCTCCCTTCTTATATGCTGTTCCCTTGTCTGAAGAACCATTACAAACCCCTCATTTCCCTCTCTGTCAACGGTTCTTCCTGCGATTCTGCCCGGCATCATCCTCATATATTCCCTTTTAGCAGTTAATATTCCGACATAAGGTCCTCCGAATGACAGAGGCAAACCCAATACTTGTCCCTCACACACCGCAATGTCCGCATCATATTCTCCCGGAGGAGAAATTAACAGCACCGATAAAGGGTCAAATACGGAAATCAAAAGGATACTTCTTTCTTTTGTTATCTCTCTTATTTCAAAAGGGTCTTCAAGAATTCCGAAAAAGTTCGGATGTTGAAAAGCAAAAGCACATACCTCATCTTTTATTTTTTTATTTAAATCATCCTTATCTATTTTCCCTGTCTTTCTTTCATACCTCACATATTCAATTTCCATTGTATGTTTTGCGTAGGTTTCACAGACTTTTTTATAAAATGGATTCATATTGTCAGCAATGAGCACCTTGTTTTTTTTCTTTATTCTTTTTGCCATCAGAATTGCCTCTGCAAGGGCTGATGCACCATCATACATTGAAGAATTTGAAATATCCATTCCCGAAAGTTCACAAATTGCTGTCTGAAATTCATACATCAATTGTAGGGTTCCTTGTGATACCTCGGCTTGATAAGGTGTATAAGCAGTTAAAAAAGAGGGATTTCTCATCACAAACCTTACAACAGGAGGAACATAATGATCATAAGCACCTGCTCCCCCGAATATTTTTAAAATTTTATTTTCCTTTGCAAGATTCTTTACATATTTCTCAACCTCTGATTCCGAAAGTGCATAGGGAAGTGGAATTTCTTCTTTTAATTTTATTTCATCGGGAATCACCCATAAAAGCTCATCTAAGCTCTTTATTCCGAGAAAGTCCAGAAATTTCTTCTTTGCTCTCTCCTTATCAGGGATAAAAGGCATTTTATTCGCCTATATGTTTCTTATAATCATCAGGAGAAAGAAGGTTTTTTATTTCTTCCGGGTCTTTTATTCTTATTTTAAAGATCCATCCGAGACCATAGGGGTCATTGTTTATAAGACCCGGCTCACTTTCCAGTTCTTCATTAACTTCTATTACTTCACCGGAAAGGGGTGAATAAAGGTCAGCGACCGTTTTTACAGCCTCAATTGTTCCGCACGGCTCAAACTGAATAACTTCCTGTCCTACCGTAGGAGGCTCAATATACACAATATCCGAAAGTTCACTCTGTGCAAAATCCGTAATTCCTACGGTTGCAACTTCGCCTTCAATTTTCACCCATTCATGCTCCTTTGTATATTTCAAGTCTTCGGGTATATGCATTTTACCCTCCTGATTTTAAAAAGGGGATCGGACCCTGAATTTAAATTTTATAATATAAAAAGAATATTGCAAAAATCAAAAAAATTTGGCATAATAGAAATTAAAATGAAAATTCTCCTTGCAATCTCCGGTGGAATTGACTCAAGTACAGCCCTTTTTTTGCTCAAAAAGGAAAACTTTAAAATCCAGGGAATTACATTATATTTATGGAATAAAGATTCTCACAAAAGGTCATGTTGCTCACTTGAAGCAGTCCAAAGGGCAAGAAGAATTTGCTACAGATACGGAATAAAACATTTTATTATAGATGCGAGAAAGGAATTTGAAGACCGAATAGTTAATAAAAATTTTGTGGAAATGTATAAAAGGGGTTTGACTCCGAATCCTTGCGCATTTTGTAACAAATTCTTTAAATTCGGAATATTAATAGAAGAAATGAAAAAGAGAAATCTTGAATTTCTGGCAACGGGACATTATGCAAGAATTTATAAGGAGAACGGGAAATTTTTTATAAGAAAAGCAAAGGACAAAGAAAAAGATCAGAGTTATTTTCTGTCAATGATTAAAAAAGAGGTAATTAAATACCTTATGTTCCCCTTGGGTGATAAGACAAAGAAAGAAATTGTTGAAATAGCAAAAAAAGAAAACTTTTTTTTACCAGGATACGAAGAATCACAGGATTTATGTTTCATTAAGACAAATTATTCCGAATTTCTTAAAGAGAGACTCGGAGAAAGAAAGGGGAGTATTTTTTTTAACGATGAACCCGTAGGTGAACATAAAGGATATTATAATTTCACAATAGGTCAGAGAAAAGGTTTAAATGTTGCTCTTGGAGAAAAGGTTTATGTTTATAAAATCGATCCTTTAAAAAATTCGGTATATGTAGGAAATAAAAGAAAGGTAATGAAAAAAAGAATAAAAGTTATTGATTTGAATCTTTTTACGGAAATTAAAGGGGAGAAATTTTTAAAAGTTAAAATAAGAAACTTACACAGAGAGGCACCTGCAAAAGTGAAATTCTTTGATGATTTTGCAGAAGTTGAATTCATGGAGGAACAATTTGCTCCTACACCCGGTCAGATAGCAGCATTTTATGATGATGATATTCTTTTGGGAGGAGGAGTAATCTATGAAACAGGTTGATACGATTGCAATAATTGATTTCGGATCTCAATATACAATGCTTATAGCAAGAAGAATAAGGGAACTTAATGTCTATTCAATAATACTTTCACCTTTTGAAAAAAATTTAAAGGAGAAGTTAGGAGCGGAGAATATTAAAGGTATAATACTTTCAGGCGGACCGAAAAGTGTTTATGAAAGGGATGCTCCCAAGATTAAAAAAGAAATTCTTCTTAGCATAAAAAAGCCTTTTCTCGGAATATGTTACGGAGAACAGCTGATTGCTTACCTGTTAGGGGGAAAGGTTTTAAAGAGCAAAAAGAGAGAATACGGTTTTGCGCTTTTCAAAAGAAAAAGAGAATCAATTTTATTTAAGGATACTCCGGATGAATTTCAGGTATGGATGAGTCACGGTGATTATGTTGAGAAATTACCAAAAGGGTTTATAGCAACCGGTTGTACCGAGAATACACCTTTTGCTTCAATAGAAAATAAAAAGAAAAATATATATGCTGTTCAATTCCATCCCGAAGTCTATCATACAAAGCACGGTAAAAAAATAATATCAAATTTTATTTTTAAAATATGTAATGCAAAGCGAAATTGGAAATTGAAAGATTTTATAGGGGAAAAGATTAGGGAAATAAAGGAAAAGGTTAAAGATGAATATGTATTTTGTGCATTATCAGGAGGGGTTGATTCTTCTGTCCTTGCATTTTTAATCAACAGAGCTGTTCCGGATAAATTTTTTCCGATATTTGTTGATACGGGGTTAATGAAAAAGGGAGAGAAGGAAAGGGTGAAGAGAATATTCAAGGATTTCAAAAATCTAAAAATAATAGAGGCGGAGAAAGAATTTTTAAAAGCATTGAAAGGAGTAAATGACCCTGAGGAAAAGAGAAGAATCATAGGAAATTTATTTTTTAAGGTATTTGAAAGGGAAGCCGAGAAAATTTGCGGTAAAAAGGAAGATCTGGGGTTTCTTGCTCAGGGCACACTTTATCCTGATTTAATAGAATCAAGGAGTTATAGAGGACCATCGAGTAAAATAAAAACCCATCACAATGTAGGGGGTGTTCCCGAAAGGCATCCTTTTAAACTTCTTGAGCCATTTAAGGAATTATTTAAAGATGAGGTAAGAAAAATAGGTAAAAAAATGGGAATTTCTGATGAAATAATAAAAAGACATCCTTTTCCGGGACCGGGAATGGCTGTAAGAATAATAGGAGAGATAAATATGGAGAAATTAAGAATAATAAAAAAAGCTGATCTCATAGTGGAAGAAGAGATAAAGAAAGCAGGGCTTTATGATAAATTGTGGCAAGCTTTTCCTGTCCTTTTACCTGTGAAATCGGTGGGGGTAATGGGTGATGAAAGAACTTATGAATACACAATTGCTGTAAGGGCGGTAAGGAGTGTTGATGGGATGACTGCGGAATGGGCGGAGATTCCTTACAAAATCATGGACAGAATTGCAAGAAGAATAATAGGAGAAATAAAAGGAGTAAACAGGGTCGTTTATGATATAACATCAAAGCCACCCGGAACAATTGAATGGGAATAGAGAATTTATATAAACCTTTATCTTTTCTTACATATCCGTTTGCAAAGAAAAGGATGAGATACTTCAGTGCCGAAGAAAGTAAAACAATATGGGTTCATGCAGCTTCCATAGGAGAGGTAGTTTCAATAATTCCGGTTCTAAAGGAGTTAGAAAAAGAAAATCTTGAGTATGTTTTAACAACCATGACATCTTCGGGTAAAAAAAAGGCAGAGGCAGAGGGTATAAAGGCAAAGGTTTTTCTTTTTCCTTTTGATAATTTAATTTTTATTAAGAGATTGCTTCAAAGAGCAAAACTTGTGATATTCTCTGAAAGTGAATTCTGGCCGAATACTTTGATTGAGATAAAAAAAAGGAAAATAAAAGCATTTTTAATAAACGGAAGAATATCCGAAAAATCTTTTAAAAAATGGAAGGCTTTTAAAAATTTTGCAAAGATTTTACTCTCTGCTTTTGAAAAGTTTTTTGTAATAGGTGAAAAAGAAAAGTATTTTTTGGAAAAATTAGGAGTTAAAAATGAGAATATTTTTATATCCGGGAATTTGAAATTTTTAAGTTTAAATAAAAATGCGGTTCCTCTTTTTGAAAAACCTCCTTTTATTACAATCACTTTTGCGAGTTTAAGATCAAAAGAATTTAGGGGTGCGGTGGATTTAATTGCGGAAATTGTAAGTAAATATAAGGATGTTTTTTTTATAATTGCGGTGAGGCATCTTAAAACTTTGATAATTCTTGAAAACTTACTAAAATCCAAGCATTTAACATATGAAAAATATTCTCAAAATAAAGGGAAATTAAAAAAACAGAAGAAAATTCTGCTTCTTGATACATTGGGTGATTTAGTGAGAGTATTTCCTATCAGTGATGTTGTAATTGTAGGTGGAACTTTTGCACCTTACGGAGGACATAACCTTCTTGAGCCTGCTCCTTATCGCTCATGTATCTTATTCGGCCCTTATACTGACAATGTAAAGCTTATGGAAAAAGCATTGTTGAAATACCGCGGAGGGATGAAAGTACTTGATTTTGAGGAGTTAAAAAGTAAAATTGAAAGTCTCTTAGAAAAAAGGGAATTGATAAGGGAAATAGGGGAAAATGCAATGGTGTCCTCTTTAAAGATGAAAAGTCTTGCAGAACAGGGATTCAGAAGAATAATAAGGGAAATCAAAAATGCCTTATGTTAAAAAGATATTCCTTATTTAATTTGAATTTGCAAAAACAATTATTTATAATTTATTTATGAAAACTTTGAGTGAAAAGGAGATAATCAAGATTATTGAAAAAAACTTACCCAAAATCATTGAAAAACATCCGGAAGTAAGAAGAAAAATAGAGGAAATTCTTGAAAAAAAAGCAGCAACAAAGGATGATATAAAGGCTATTCTTTTTGAACTTAGAAAACAAAGGGAAGAGCTTATAAAACAAAGAGAAGAACTTATGAAACAAAGGGAAGAAACAAATAAGAGATTTGAGGAGATTAATAAAAGATTTGAGGAGATTAATAAAAGATTCGAAAATCTGGAAAAAGATATAAATAAAAGATTTGAAGAAATTAATAAAAGATTTGAAGAAATTAACAGAAGGTTTGAGGAGATTAATAAAAGATTTGAAGAAATTAACAAAAGATTCGAAAATCTGGAGAGAAATACAAATAGAAGGTTTGAAGAAATTAACAAAAGATTTGAAAAGTTGGAATTTCACATGTTTGAAGGTTTTAAAAGAATGGAGAGGACAATTTCGGCAATAGGAACAAGGTGGGGATACGGTGCAGAGGAGGCTTTCAGAAGCGGGTTTGAGGATGTTCTTTCGGAAATAGGCTATAAGGTTATAAAATGGAGAAAGATGGATGAAAAGGGGGAATTCTTTTTATCAAGAAGGGAAGGTGAAATAGACATAGTGATTAAAAATAAAGAAAAAATTGCAATAGAGGTCAAATCAAGTTTATCCATGAGTGAAGTTGAGGATTTTGAGAGGTGTGTGAGATTTTATGAAAAAGAAGAAGGAGAAAAAATAACAAAGAAAATAATAGTAGCAATATATCCGAGAAAAGGAACAGTCGAGTATGCAAGGAAATTTAAGATAAAAGTAATAAAAGGGCTTGAGGAAGGGGAAGAATATTTCAGAAGTCTTTAACACAAGTGTGACAGACTCCGTGCAGTAAAGGAACGGATGAAAACAGTAAAATCATTAATTCAGGAAAATAATCAAAAAGATTAAAATTAACAATTTGAAAATCGCTCCTACGCTAAGGTATCAGATTCAAAAAATTTTTCTTAAAAATTGATTGACACCCCGAGTCTATGAGGTTTTATAAAATCATTTCTTGAATAGAAGGCGTAATCAATACTCATATTTCCGTATCTTAAACCGAATCCGATACCGAAGGAGAATGTATTTTCCGAAACCGTTGTATAAGCTCCGTCTTTCAATATTTTATCAGCAAGTGCTTTTTTCAAACCTGCCCTGAGATAAAGATTTTTCATTATGTCATATTCAAAACTCACTCCTATGGCTCCCGGATTCCCTGTTAAACTTAAAATCAGGTCTGCATTAAAAGCAAGGTTTCCTATTCCTGTGTTATACAAATAACTTCCGCCTGCTCTTACCTCCATGGGTAATGCAAAGTCCGTCCTTGATAACACATCTTTTGAACCACCGGATAATCCCGGTCCTAAATTCCTGACCGAAAATCCGAATCCTATCATATTCTGTATCCAGTATATAAATCCCATATCAATAGCATAACCGTAAGCAACATCCCCTGCTATATTATCATACAGATACTTAACGTTAAATCCTCCTGCTATTCCTTTAAAAAGAATTCTTGAATAACTGAATGTAAACACATAAGAGGAAGAACCGAACATACCCAGGAGTTCTCCATCCTCATTCCTCTTTTCCATCCCTTCAACATTCACACCTATAACAGAAAAAGCAAAAGAATTTTGAGAAATCTTTTCTTTGTCAGCTTTTCTGAAAGCAATCCCGAATAAGCCGTATCCTATTCCGGTATACCAGTTCATGTAATTCGCACTTAAAGACATATGCTTAACCCTTGAAAGAGAAGCAGGATTCAGAAAAACATCCTGAACACCGCTTGCTATTGCAACACCCGTTTCACCCATACTTGCAATCCTTACCGAAGGTTCTATTTTTAAATAAGCAGCCTCCTCAAGGGCTAAAAGGGTGCTTAAAGTAATAATACATAAAATAATTTTTTTCATTTTCCTCCTCCTTTTTATTTAATTACGGCAAGTTTTTTAATTATTACATCTGTATCCGCCTGAATCTTAAAAATGTATATTCCTCTCGGAATAGGTACCACATTCCATATAAATTTATTCAAACCCGGCTTAGGATTCTTTATGGTTTTCATTTCAACCATATCTCCGGAAATATCATAAATCTTGATTAATACTTGACTCGGCAGCTTCTTTACAGGATTCAAATAAAAGAAAAGGGTTGCGGTATTTGTGTTTTTCACAGGATTGGGAGCAAAGTATACATAAGATTCGGGAAGTAAATCTTTACTCTTTACATCATAATATTCCGCAAGTATGTAAGTCGTAGCAGTGCTATCAAAGCTGTCAATCTCTGCGGTATATATATTATCAATTGAGGATACACTCTTTCTGGGCATTACGCTGTAATCTTTTGTATTAAGCAAATTAAGCTCATCCTCATTCATTCCTTCCACATACTCTTCAGGATAAGTTATTTTAAGCAATACAGGAACACTCGGCTGTGTATCGGGTGGTATTATTTCAAAGAAAATACCCGTATAAGAAAGTTCAATTGTGTCAGGGGGTTGCGGAGCATCAAAAGGTCTTGAGATCCCTATTTTTGAACCATCCGGAAAGGCATTTGCAGGAACTTTTATGTTTATAATTCCATCCTTATATTCTTCTCCATTGTTTAAATATGCAATCACCTTGACATAATTCGGATTATCTGCGGAGCCTATCCTTGTGACAGCATTTTCTTCGCTCACTGCTTCTATATAATAATCAATTCCATCGATTGTTACTTCGCTTCCAGGTATTTTAACTGTATAAGGATTATTACCCATAAATTCCTTCACCTTATAATCCGTAGCAAAATGTGATTTGTAATAGAGATATATTTTCTGAACTTTTGTTCCGTGAGAAGTAACCGTTAAAACAAGGTCATCAAAAGCCTCCCAAGTAGTAACAGCACTGTGAGATAAAATAGGTGCAAGTGCGTTTATATAAAACCATTCTCCCTCTGTAATATTTGTTCCGATATTCCCTGCAAAATCTTTCCCTGAATATAAGAACCTACATTCCACATCCCCTGTAGAACCATCCACCCGTAGTTCAGCTGTAAATTCCGTTCCGGGTAAATTGCCTGTAACCTGTAAGGGAATTGTATCAAAACCGACAGGATAATAAGAAATCAAAGGCAATTCTTTTAGAGGTTCAGATGAAACAATTTTGATCGTATAAACAGAATCAGGGAATATTGTATCAGCCTTTGAACCCATTATTTGTATTGTAATACTCGGGGGCGTGTTATCAACATAATAAAAGAGTGAAGAGGAATCTTTTAAGCCCGCCTTATCATAGATAATTGCTTTTATTCCGCCGTCTCCGTCAGGAAAATCCGGGGTGTTAACAAAGTATTCATAATAGCCCGTTGCACTGTTATATTGTGCAATTACTCTTCCGACAGGTACCAAAACCCCGGAGAATTCAAATTCAACCTTTTCTATATCCAAATTATCAAAACCGCTTGCTGAAAATGTATAACCGCCTCCCACATATCCGGAATCATTAGGAGCAACAATCGAAATAGTGGGAGAAGTATTATCAAAATAAACATTAATTGAAACCGTATCCCATGCACCCGTAGATGCAACTGCTTTGTATGTTACTTTATGCAAACCTTCCTCATAAAGAGTGGTATTTATACTTGCTGAAAATGTATCTCCTCCGGTATTTGTCATTGAATTAAAAGAGCCGTTATCAATACTGTAATAAACTTCGGAAATTCCCGAATTATCAGTTGCAACAATTTTGAAATCCTGTATTCCTGTTATATAATTTCCTGCAATAGGATATACGGGTTGAATATTCGGTAAGGCATTATCAACATAAAAACTTACTGATGCGGAAGTGTCAACAAGTCCTGCCTTATCGTAAATAATTGCATACACATCCGCAGAACCTTCTGAGAAGGTGCTTGTCTCAACAACATATTCATAATAACCTGTGGAACTGTTATATACTGCTTCCTTTGTTCCGAGTGAAGAAAGAACACCTCCGAATATAATATACACTTTATCTACGGCAAGGTTGTCACTTCCCGAAACCTGAAATGTGTAATTACCTGCTATGTATTCACCGCCTGTAGGGGATACAATATTTGCGAAAGGAGCGGTCTGGTCAAAATAGACATTTAAATTATAAGTAGCAGTATTGCCTGCTGTATCCCTTGCGACATAAATAATTGTGTGCGGTCCCTCTTCATAGAGTGCTGTATTCAAAGTTGCCTGATAAGTCGAACCTGTCAAAACCATATCTTTAAGAGAATCTCCATCAACAGAAAACTGGACTTTTTCAATACCAAAATTATCGGAAGCATTAACCGAAAGTGTCACGGTTCCTGTTAAGTATTCACCCGGAAGTGGGTCATAGGGTCCGACAATGGGTGATGTATTGTCAATTTTGATTCCGGTGACGGTATCAGCTTTTAATATATTTTCATTATCAAGAACTTCTGCGACAAATATATATTCTCCGTCAGGTAGTCCTCTTGTGTCATAGCTTTGTAAAATCTGCCAGTCTATTGTTCCGTCCGGATCAGATGGATTAAGTGTCCAGTTCATAACAACCCATATATTGCCTGTGTTTACATCTTGGAGATAAAGACGTGCATATTGTGTCCCTGTTGTATTTACCATGAAGGGGAAAACTCCTCTGAGGTATCCGCTTGCCCCAGGATTAACTATCTCAACTGTTGGAATAAAGGCAATTCGCAAACGCCAGTCTCCAAAGGTTACTGTATCGGGACCTAAATTTGTGAATGTTAATATCCACAATCCATTTGCCCTTTGATTCTCCCAAATAGAAGTATAATACCACTCATCGCTTACCGCTCCTCCGTAGGAAAAACTCAAGGCATTATGCATCAAAGCAACTGATACATTCCAATCAGGCCAATATCTCACATTTACACCAGTTGGAAGAGGAATCCATGAGACATTTTTTATAAGTAAACTTCTCTTTGCCATATTAAAGGTATCTACATAAGATTCATTTGGTGCTACTTCAACTAATACACGTATCCGGTCGGTCTCATAGAACCCGGCAAAGAGCCATGTTATTGTTAGTGAGATAATAAGAAATTTTTTCATATTTTTCCTCCTTTTTAAGGAAAAAATTACTGCAATATTTATTCCAACTTTATTATAAAAAATATCGGGAAAAATTTGCACAAAAGAGAAAAATTTACACAGTTCAATGCGTAATGTCATAAAAATTATAAAAAATAAAACTCACCGATAACCAGGTGAATATGAGTCTTAACCTGTAATAAAACTCACTTTTTCTGTATAATTTTTCAATATCCTCAGGATTTCTCTCTTGCATATATTTATCATAATAATAGTTAAATTTAATGTGAGAATACAAGATACCGCATGCACTTATTAAAAATCCTGCAAAAACAAATGAACCCTTTAACTTATTTTCATATTTAAAGGTATAAAAACCGGGTAAAAAAATGTCGGGTAAGCTTATTTTTTTATTTCCGATTCTTCTTTCTTCTACAGGAACAGATTGTGTAACTTCATAAGGAAATTCAAACTTTTGCCTTTTTTTCTTCTCTTTTTCTATATTCTTTTTGACCTCTTCAAACGTCTCTATTATCATAGGTGAATATTCCTTTTCACTTAATTCTATCTCAGGATTATATTTTAATGCCAATTTAAAACATTTTTTAGCATTTTCAAATTCCCTGAAAGCAATAAATGCAACACCCCTTATAAAATAAACATAACTCTTTTCTTCTGAATTTAAACTCACTGTATCTATTTTTTCGGTTATTTCAAGAATTTTCTCAAAATCCCCTTGTTTGTATAAAGAGTCAAGAGTAATTAAAGGATTTTTTATAAAATAACCTAAAATCACACATAGAATAACAATCATTTGATGACCAAAATTTTTATTATTTTCTTTTTGTCTTTTATAAAAAGAAAATACTCTCCGGGTTTTATCTTATTTAGCTTTATTTTTCCAGTTTTATCAAATAATTTTAAATTTTTACTTTTGCTCAGTAATTTTATAATTTCAGAAGAAGAAAAAAATGTTTTATAAGAACCATAAAATTCAATTTTTTTATAATCCTCATTTATTCCTGTGGAAAGGTCAAATTTTTCAACTATGTCAAGAATCTGAGTTCCAGAAAGTCCGCCTATTACATATAGATTCGTATCCAAATATACGCTCCCGTGTCCCATTCTCGGAAAGTTCAAGTCATAAAAGAAATCCCATTCCTCTGTGTTGAAATTATAATACTCGACAGAAGAAAGGACCCCGATACTGCTTTCTCCCCCGATAATGAAAAGTAAAGTATCAATTAAAACACCCGACACATACCCCCTTTCTATAAAAAGCGGGGAGCCGTATTCCCAAGACGAGTCAGGTATAAGCATTTCTACTGTACGTAAAGGTCCAAAACTGTCCACACCTCCCACTGCATAAATTGTATCAGAATATACTCCAACAAACAAACCTGCTCTGGGTCTTAAAAGGGAATAAAAATAAGTAGTCCAGGTTGAATCATTTAAGTCATAAATATAAACCTCTCCGTTAAAATTGCCCCTTCCGTAACCCCCTATTACAAATATTGAATCACCCATCACACATGCTCCTGCACCTTCCAAAGGTTCAGGTAAAGGAGAAATTGCATAAATACTGTCACTCATAATGTCATATACCTCAACTTTTTTCGTTATGCCCGAATCCGTAATTCCTCCGATTAAAAATATCTTTCCATCCACCACACAGGAAGCCATATTGTATCTCGGAGTTATACTTCTTTGTTTAATCTCCCAAGTGTCCGTGACCGTGTTATAAACTTCAATAACACCCAGTATTCCATCCTCATTCTTCCCCCCGATTGCATATATTTTGTTGTCATACGCAATAACACTTAACCCGTAACGGGGGGTCGGCATCCGGGAAACAATTTCCCATTGCGATATAAGAAAGAAAATTAACCACATCATGATTTAAGATAATTGCAATTTGTATTCCAGTTTTTATTCTTTATTTTTGAGCAAATTTTTCTCATTTTTTTGAAAATTATAATTGAATAAAATTGTATCTCCTTTTTCCGCAAATATGAAAGTATCAAGTTCTTTATAATAGGGATTTAAAATTTTGAATCTTAAAGAACCGGGAGGAAGAATCAAAGGTTCTGCGACGGGGGTCTGGATCTTAAAAGTATTATTTATCACAACCTCTGCCCATGGCAGAATATTTATTTTTAAATAACTCACCTCTTTTTTTATATCAATGTTAATCTTAAAGGTATCCTGCAGAGAAATCTTTACTGTTTTTTTTATCACAGGAAACTCCGGATTTTTTATTAATAATCTATGAATACCTTCTTTTAATTTTATCGGATAAGCCACAGGAGTTCTTTCAAAAATCGAATCATCAATTATTATCTCCGCCCATGGTAAGATATTAACTTTCAAATAACCCCATTTCGGGTTATTTTGAGTAATATTTTTCTTTTTAAAAATCCTTGCCTTTTCCTTTTTTATTTTTTTCGGGCTTTCCTTATTTTTATCTCTCTTTATTATTGTTTCCGTTTTTTTGACAACAAAAGCAGGGTTATCTTCTGTTTCAAATCTTTTATATTTTGCTTTTTTAACCGAAAGTGCAAACATAAGTAATAAAATTAAAAAATAATTTACAAAAGACATTGCCCGTGTTTTAATCCCCGGTTCATGGGTGGAACCCTTTGTCATATAATCCCTTATCAACCTTTCTCCTTTTGCTATTAATCTTTCATATTCTTTCAAAATGTTTAATATTTCATATGCATTTCTAAATCTTTTTTCAGGTTTTTTTTCAAGCATTTTTTCAATAAGGGAAGAGATAGAATTGTCCGCATATCCGCAATCATAAAGGGATTTTTGTTTTTTTGTGAGAATTTTTGACATTGTTTCCGCAAGTGTATCACCTGAAAAAGGATTAAAACCCGCAAAGAGCTCATAAAAAACAACTCCCAAAGAAAAAATATCGGACTCGGGAGAATACTTCTTGCCTTCAAATATTTCAGGAGCAATATAGGAAGGAGTTCCCATCAATTCTCCTGAATTTGTAATTTTTGTAAACTCCTGATGTATGGAAAGTCCGAAATCACCTATTTTAACTTCTCCTTTCCTTGAAATCAATACATTTGAAGGCTTTAAATCCCGATGAAGAACCCCTTTCTTGTGAAGATAGGATATGCCTTTAAGAATTTCATGAATTATAAAAAGTTTAACACTTAAATCAATATTTTTATTCTCCTGAATAAACTCTTTAAGGGTAATTCCTTCGATATATTCAAGTACAAGAGCAAATGTACCGTTATATTCAACAAAATCATAAAACTTTACTATGTTTTTGTGATTCAATTTTTTAAGAATTTTGGCTTCTCTTTCAAATCTTTTAACTATCTCTTTATCACTTATAATGGATGGATTCAATAATTTAATCAAACAATATTTCCTTTTTAAATTATCATAACCGTAACATATATCTGTTATGCTTCCCTTTTTAAGTAATTTTATTATTTTGTATCTATTCCCCATTGTTTTAATTTATAATAGAGCCATCTCCGTGACACACCGAGGATTTTGGCTGCTTTTGTTTTATTGTCTTTACAATCTTTTATGACCCTTAAGACATAATTTTTTATATACTCCTCAAGTGTAACAAACCCCGTTTTTATCTTGACTTTCCGGGATTCATTAATAATAATATCCTCTTTTTTTATCTCCTCTCCTTCACACAGGATAAATGCCCTTTCAATGATGTTATTCAGTTCTCTCACATTGCCCGGATAATCATAATCCATAAGAATCTCCAAGGCTTCTTTTGAAATTCCCTTTATGTTTTTACCCGTTTTCCTTTTTAATTTTTGAATAAAATAAGAAACAAGAAGAGGAATGTCCTCCTTTCTTTCCCTTAAAGGAGGAAGTTTTATATAAATAACATTCAATCTGTAATAAAGGTCTTCCCTGAAATTTCCTCTTTTAACCTCTTCAAAGAGATTTTTGTTTGTTGCTGCAATAATCCGAACATCGACTTTTTTAATTTTTGTATCCCCTAAGGGAATAAATTCCTTTGTTTCTATAACCCTTAGAATTTTTGCCTGAAGGTTTAAGGGCATTTCCAAAATTTCATCAAGAAAAAGTGTGCCTCCGTCTGCAATAGAAAAAAGACCTTCTTTATCAGAAACAGCGCCGGTAAATGCTCCTTTTTTATATCCGAAAAGCTCTGACTCAAGGAGATTCTCCGGAAGGGCACTCACATTAATGGCAACAAACCTCTTTCTTGCCCTGGGACTTGCAAAATGTATCATTCTTGCTATAAGTTCCTTTCCTGTTCCGCTTTCACCTTCTATAAGAACAGGAGAAGAAGAGGGTATAACTTTTGCAAGTAATTTGAAAATTTTCTTCATTTTTTCACTTCTTCCGACGATTTTGGGGATACCGTAAACTCTGCCGAGTTCCTGCATCATAAAAATGTTTTCATTAAGTAGGTTCTCTTTTATAATGGTATTTTTTAATGAAAGTGCAGCAAGTTCGGAGAAAGCTTCCATAAATTCTAAATCTTCTGATGAAAACGGACTGCCTGCTTTTTTATCCACATAAATTGCGCCTATTGTTTCTCCCTTATATCTTAAAGGGACACACAAGGCAGATTTTATGCTTTTAAATATTGCACTTTCCGTATTTTTAAATCTTTCATCCTTTTTAAAGTCCCTTACAATTAACGGCTCATTTTTTTCGAGGCAGAGATTTACAATACTCTTTGAAAAATCATAAATATCTCCCTCTTTTATCTTACGGGCTATTTTTACTGACAGATCTCCATTGTCTTTTAACAAAATAAATCCTCTCTCCGCTTCTATTGCCTCTGTTGCAATATCCATTATTCTCTTTAAAAGGGGTTCAATTTCTTCAATTGAATTCAAGACTTTTGCAATTTCGTAAAGAGTTTTAAAATTTTTTTCTTTCATTGCACATAAAAAACATAAGGTTTTGATATCGAGCGATTTCCGTAATTATCAATATAAAAAAGACGCCAGTAATAATCTCCTGCATTTAAACTGTCATTTAAAATAAAGCTTGTGTCTTCCGGAGCAAACCCCGGAATACTCTTCAGGAGAACCGGGTATCCTGAATTTAATCTGTATATCTCTATCTTATAGGTAAATTCATAATATGTATAAAATCTTTTCCATATAAATTCAGGAGTAGGTCCGACCGTATCATAAGAAGAAGGAGAAATAGGTTGAGGAATTTCTTCTATTATCCTGAAGATATAAGCAGGGGAAAACTTTCCGATTCCGTTTTGTTTATCTTTTGCGAAAAATGAAAATTCCTTACCTATGAGTTCATCAAGTTTGCCGGAAGGGAGTGATTCCGAAGGTATTTTTTTAAAGAAAAATTGAGAATCAGGGTTATATTCCATTGTGAGAGACATATTGATTTCATCTATTACAAACCAGACAGAGTCAATGTCAACAAAGCCATCAGGGTCAGAAACAGAGGTTTTAATTTCTGCCCAATAAAGGTCTTCAATCGGCCACCATCTTGAGAGGTGAACTGAGTATAATTTCGGAGTATCAATTATCGGTAATCCGTTCATATAAAAATTTAACTCTTTTATTTCTCCGTTTTTCAAATAAAAGGATATTGAGCAAGGTGAATAATTTTCTTTTTGAACAAAAATTTTTTTATTTCCTTTATTGAGGTTTTCAAAATAGAAAACTCCCTCTTTATCGGTGAAAGTTCCTTTGTTTTCTGGTTCGAGGAACACAAAGGCATTCGAAATGGGCTTTCTTTTGATTGAGAGGACCGAGCCCGAAATTATTGCCGGAGGTTTATAATAAGGTGATTTCGGGTCAAAAGGATTTTTTCTTTCAGGAGAACAGAAGAGAAGCAGAAGCCAGATTGTGCAAATTTTTCTCATTAGAATAATTATAAGGGATTTAGATGTAAAAAATGAACCCCCTTATTTATTCTTGTTATTTAAAAATCAGGACGCACTGTTAGGTAACACGAATGTGCTTTGTATTTAACAAAATCTGGTTTCCTTATAAATCACTACTAAAAATTATCCGTTAAAGGTGTATTATTAAAAAATTTAACAGCCATTAGAGTCCCATAATCTCCTTCCAATATAAGGTCAGGGTTTTTTCTTGAAAAATCATTCATACTTTGAATAAAATTTATTCACATGGTGAATAATTTTTATCGGCAGAGATGGATCGGTGAAAAAATAAGGGAAGTTCTTGATATTGCAAAAGTCATTGTTCTAAGTGGGGCAAGACAGACAGGCAAAACGATGTTTTGTAAAAATGAATATCCTTTTAAAGAATGGGAATATATAAATTTTGATGATATTTTTATTCTGGAGGAATTCAGGAAAAATCCCAAACTTTTAAGAGAGCTGAAGAAAAATATAATAATAGATGAAGTTCAAAAACTGCCTCAAATTTTGGGAATAATTAAAAGAATAGTGGATGAGGAAGAAAGAAAATTTTTACTTTCGGGTTCTGCAAATCTTTTATTAATGGAAAAGGTAAGTGAAACCCTGGCCGGAAGGGCTTTTTATTTCAATCTTTTTCCCTTTTCCTTAGGTGAGTGGAGGGGAGAGAAAACATCCAATTTTTTAAAGTTTTTTAAAATAAAGGATATAAAAGAAAAAACTGTATCCTGCCCTGATTTAAAAAGTGTGCTCTTTAAGGGTTTTCTTCCTCCTGTTTTAAAAATTAAAAAATATAACTTAATATCAAAATGGTGGGAAAGTTATATAAGAACTTATCTTGAAAGGGATTTAAGGTATATATCGCAGATTTCCTCTTTACTTGATTTCAGAAATCTTATGGAACTTCTTGCTTTAAGAAATGGATGCATTCTTAATGAGACACTTATTTCAAGGGAACTATCAATGAGTCAGTCAACCGTTCACAGATATATAAATATTCTTGAAATTTCAGGGTTTTATATAAAATTAAAACCCTATGTAAAATCAAAAGCAAGAAGAATTATAAAATCGCCCAAGGGTTATTACATTGATACAGGTCTTATATGTGCGCTTTCAGGGATCAGGAAACCGGAGGAAATTGAAAGCGAATTCTCAGGATTTTTACTTGAAAGTTATATACTTCTTCATTTACTGATATATGCTTCTCTTGAGGGAGGAAAGGTATATTATTTCAGGACTCACGGGAGGGATGGAGAAGTGGATTTTATTTATGAAAAGGGTAAAGAAATTTATGCAATTGAGGTAAAATTGTCAAAAAATATAGATTTTTCTGATATTAAAAATATATTGAAATTCAGAGAATACAAAAAAGAATTAAAATTTGCTTTTGTTATCTATACGGGGAATAAAATACTTGAATTAACGGAAAACATTTTTGCTGTTCCCTGGTGCTGGTCTGATTGAAAGCATTTCAAAAAATATGTCTCAACTTTAAACTCATTGCAAATTTTTAAGTTATTATTTCCCTATTTCGGGGTATGAGCCTCTGTGGGCTTCTTACAAGAAAAAAGCCAAGAAGGAACCAATAAGGGTCAAGAGTCAGGATTAAAAAGAAATTCTCACTCCTACTCCGATTGCTCTACCGTAATCGGGTGGATTACAGTCATGGCAGTAATTCTGAATTTTTCCGTAAAAATATTCAAATAATAAATAGAGAGGTATTTTTTTCTTTTCAGAGTTGTAATGAGATAAATTTATTTCACTTCCGGCTGAGAACCCCCACATATGCCATAACTTAGGCAAACCTGCAATTTTTAAAACAAAATAAGGTGTCAAAATTGAAATTTTCTTGCTCATAATAAAATCTACTTCAAGAATCGGATAACCTATCCCTAATTGAACCCCTGAGGAAAAAGAATGAAAATTTTCCTCAAATGTGAGTTGTTTATAAAAAAGAAATTCGAATCCGGCGTAGAACAATTTCACAGCAATGTCCTTTCCTCCCTTTTTGCCCTTTCTTATGATAAGGGAAGGACTGTCATAGTTTTCTAATTTTTTTTCTTGTCCGTCAAATCTCATTATAGAGAATACTAAATTCCACTCCCTTCCATCAAGTGCCTCAGCTGTTCGAAATGTCCCGTAACACGAAAAAAAGAAGGGAAAAATTAAAAGTATAAAATATTTCATTCTTCAGAAAATCAGAGGGGAGGGATTTGAACCCTTGACTTTCTCACCCCCGAATCGGATATCCTGCCGAGGATGGGGCTACTCCCTACAATCGGGGCGCGCGGATTTGAACCGCGGACCTCCTGGTCCCAAGCCAGGCGCGCTATCCGGACTGCGCTACGCCCCGCAAGGTGTATAAGATTATAACATTTTAAATCAATTTTTTCAAAAATCACCTTGAAATTTTGAATTCAAGAAGTTAAAATATATTAGAGGAGGTAAGATTATGAAGACAAATAAAAAAAATTTAAATAAAAATGATAAGGGAATCAGTTCCCAGATAGCTTTATCCATATCTCTGCTTCTTTTCATCCTGCTTTTTTTAAATGTAAAAATAAAAATCACACCTTATCAACCGGATGTAGAACTCCCGCCTCCCCTAATTGACGGCTCTTTCAAAATCTGGACAGGGTCTTGATGGGCAAGTTCTGGAAACTCAAGAAATTCAACATCTACCTTATCATTTAAGATTTTTACCTCTTTTATAAAAAGCCTTGCCAGTGCCTGCCTTTCTT
>JAJRUZ010000038.1 GCA_024277525.1 Caldifarciminota bacterium
TTAAAATAAGGTGGGATTCTTGTTTCTTTGTTTTCTTTGTTTTCTTTGTTTCCTTTTTATTTTTTCTTTTTTATCTTTGAAATATTCCTGTGTTAATGATAAATTGTATAGAAATATGAATTCCTCCATTTGTTTTTTATCCGTAGGGTCAAATCCTGCTTCCATAGCCTGCATTACAATAGTCTTTGCAGGCCCCCAATATTTTGGATTTAAGCAATTTTTTACAATTTTTGAATGTGACAATAATATGCTTTTTGAGAGTTCTTCGGGTTTTTTTATAATTTTTTTTTCGCTCAAAAAATTGAGAAAACTTGCCAGAACATAGGATATAGATTCATAACACTCTTTTTGTGCACTGACCTTCCGCGGAAAAGTGAAAAGAAGACAGTCAATTACATCTTCCTTTCTCCAATCCTGCGGTAGCTGTCCATAGTAATTATACATAAACTCTATGAATGTATCAATGATGAATCCTGCGTGTTCTTTGTGTTTTTCTTTTAATTTTTTAAAGTGTTCTGTTTTGAAAAATTCATTTATCCATTTTATGGAATCTTTTTTTAATTTTTCAGCGATTTCTTCGGAATATTCCTCCATTTTTGCCTCCTGTTTTAAAGTATTCCCAATTTTTTAAGGATTTCGGACATTTTGGGTTCAACCTTTGCAAATTCCTTTAATGCTTTTTCTAAAATCTCTTCCCTTTCTTCAATTTCCCTGCTCCTTCTTATATAGGGTGAAAGGGCTGTTCTCCTATCCCATATTGCAAAACCTATGGTAACAGCAACAATACCCGCAAATGCTGCAACAATCCCGATGAATAACTGCGTGAGCTGTTCAAATCTCCTGTTAATTTCCTCAAATCTTCTATTGATTTCCTCAAATCTTTTATCAATCTGTTCAAATCTTTTTTCCATTTCTTCGAGTTTGGCTTCAATCCTTATCAATCTATCCCTGTCTTCGAGTGTAAAGGGAATTTCTTTTGATTGAGCAAAAAGATTTGCGCAGAATAATAAAAGTATAAATTTTCTCATATAAAAAATATACTGTTTTGACCGTAGAAAATTCAATTTTTAATCCCTAATACAGCATAAATTTATCCCGAATTTTATTATTTGAAATTTTTATATAAATTATTTTAAATTTTTGTTTTCGGGTTCAAATCCTTATAGTTCGGTTTTTTTTCTACAAATGGAGTATAAAAAGGCGCAAAATATTATAGAGAAAATTGTGAAAAATTTCTGTTCAAGGTTTAATATTTTTCATTTATATGAGGATTTAAAGAGTGTGGGAAACACTTGTTATTTAAAATGTAAAAAGAAATTTAAAGAAGGAGATTTTAAAAAATATTTTATTTCTGCCTTAAAGAATGAGTTTTATAAGTTTTTGAGGGAGGAGTTAAGGTATGAGAATTTAAGGGTTGATATTGAGGATATTGAAGAGGTTTTCGCTGAGGAGCGGGGTGATGATTTAAAATTGAGGATTGCGGAGTTTACAGAAAGTTTGAGCGAAAAGGAGAAAAGAGTTGTGTTTCTTTTTTCCGAGAATTACAGTTTAAGTGAAATATCTGAGATTTTGGGCATTTCTTATAAGAGGGTAAAGGATGTTGGAGTGAGATAAGAAAGAAGGCGGGAGGGGTTGAAAGGAGCAGGAAGGATGTAAGGAAGAAATGGTTTGAGGATAATAAGGGATATATAAGGGATTATTTAATGGAATGGAGAAAGGAAAATCCGGAGTATTTTAAAATGTGGAGGAATAAGAATCCCGAATATTTTGAGGAATGGAGGGAGAGGAATTTTGAATATTTCATGAAGTATCAGAGGCTCAGACGGGTTATAAGGGATGGTGAAAAGTTCAGAAAAGTATTAAAAAGTTTTCTTTCCTTTTTATGTAATTGCGGTGAAGTGGATTTGAGCGGTATAAAGAGGGAGAGGTTTTGTATAAGATTTTTCTGCAATTTTCTTTGTGAGTGCAATATTTTATTATATGAGGATTTTAAGGCGGAGGGTGAATTTGACAGGGTTATAATATTTTCAAATTTAAATTCTTTAAGGAATCCTGAGAATCAGTTAAGGTGCAGGAGGATATTTATATACAGAGGTAAGGAGTTTAAGATAAAGAGGGAAATGAACTTACTGCCTGATTTTTCAAAGAAGAAGGTTCTTATTATAACAAAATCTCAGAAACGTTAAAAAAAAAAAACCGAGACGCCTTTAAACTGGATTATATATAATATATAAGGGATTAAAAATCTCCCGGGAGAAATAAAAATCCCCCTGGAAATTTAAAAATCGGGTTCGAATCCCAGAAAAAATAAAAAGGGAGGGTTAAATATGAATAAATTACAAAAACTCCAAAAAGCATTAATTGATCCTGAGTATAGGATTTCACTCCTTAAAAATGGTGACCCCGAGTTAGATCCAGTTATTAAAGATGCTCATAAGGTTATAGAAGAATTATTTGAGAAAGCTTTAGCTGATATAGGAGTGGAATACGCGGCTGCCCTTCATGATAAAAAGGCAAATCATCAAAATTGCAGTGAGTAGGCAGGAACACATAGAGGGAGGGGAAAACTTCCCCTCCCTTCTTTTAGAAATTGAAGAAGAAAAAGAATGAAATTTTTTGTTAATAATAAAATAAGGTTGATCTGGGAAATAACCCATAAATGCAACCTAAATTGTTCACACTGTTTCTATGGGGACGGATTCATTTCTCCGGCGAGTTATCTAAAAAGGAAAGAATTGGAAATAATATTACATCAAATAAAACAATTAAGTAAAGAGAAAAAAATAATGGAACTTAATCTTACAGGTGGAGAACCTTTACTGTTCCCTTATTTTGAAAAAATTATAAAATTTTGTAATCAAGAAAATATACCTTATTCGATCAACACAAATGCGACGTTATGGGAAGGAAAGCACTTCGAACTTATTGAAAGATATCCCCCTTTAGGAGTAATGATAAGTTTAGATGGCGTAAATGAAGAAACTTATTTAGCTATGAGGGGAAAGCCTTATTTTAATAAGGTGCTTGATACTATAAAAAAATTAGTAAAAATTAAAGAAAAATTAAAGAAAAAATTTTATATTGATATTTTTTTGTTATTACAAAAATAAATAAAAATGAAATAGCGGATATGTGTTATATGGCTAGAGATATAGGAGCAACATCACTAACATTTATTCGTTTTTCACCTTTAACAGGAAATGGGAAGAAAAATGTGAAGAAATTGATTTTATCTCTTAAAGAACTGGTTAAATGTGCGGATACAATATACAAATATAAAGCAATATTAGAGAAATTAGCAGGTGAGGACAGATTTAAAATTAATGTACCATGGTTAACACAGAAATACAGAGAATATTTTCACCTAAAATACAGATTATCCTATCCTCTGTGTTATGTAGGATGTGTCGCATGTACAGGTGAGTTTTCTATAACACCGAAAGGGAACCTGGTTCCATGTTTCAATGCAATTACTTTTTTAAAACCAGAACACGGGAATTTTTCAGACATTGAGGACCCTAAGCTTAGCCTTCTTATACATTCTTTTAAAGATATTTTAGAAAGTGACTATTTTTACAATATGTATAAGGTTTTACATAAAAGCAGAGAAAGATGGGATTTTGATATATGTAAATTATGTAATTTAAGAGAGTCTTGTTTTTCCTGCCCCACCATGAGATTATTGAAATTAAAATCTTCTATAGATATATGTTATTATTTTGAAAAAGCAACTAAGGAAGGGATTATATGAAAGTTATTAAATATAACAAAAGCTACCTTAAAAGTTTGGTAAAATTATTTGAAGTATCACGACATGAATGGCCCCAAGGAACAAGCGATTTTAATGAAATAATAGATAACTTAGAAAATATGTTAAAATCTAAAAGTTATTTATGTGTATTTTTGGCAATACAAAATGGAGAAGTAATAGGATACTGTGACTTAAAACCTCTGCCTCTGGAAAAAGAAGGATGTTATATAGATACACTTGTGGTACACCCTTCATTCAGAAGAATCGGTATAGGCAAGAAATTGATAAAAAGGATTATTAAAGAAACTTCTTTAAATTTAAAATTAAAAAAAATAAAAGTATATACTTGGTTTACCAATAAAAAGGCTATTATTTTTTATAAAAAAATGGGCTTTTTATGGATTCCAGGTACTGCTGTAGAAATGGTGAATTTTTTTCCTTATTTAATAATGCAAAAATTTATTCCCTTAAATTTTATAAACAAATTAGAAAATTTGATTAAAATAGAAAATGAAAAAATAATGTCTCCTGATATTAAACCCATATTTGACAGTTGATTTTGTAAGTTATTGATTTTCAATAACTTTTGAAATGGGGTCTCCACAACAGAAAATTTAAAAGAAAAATTCGGTAAAATTACGCAATAATCAAGGGAGGTGGCTCCAAATTTAATAA
>JAJRUZ010000039.1 GCA_024277525.1 Caldifarciminota bacterium
AAAGTAAAAAGTCAAAAGTTAAAAGTGAATTTCAGGAATCTTGTAGCCTCGGTATCCTTACCGCGAAATAAAAATTATAGGATTTATGGTATAACGGGAAGAATAATCGCGACTCGGAAGTCGCTCCTGCAGGGAAAATTGAAAAAAGGAATATATTTTATAAAAACAGATAAAAAAACATTTAAGATAATAAAAATAAAATGAAAAAAATTTTTATTTGTTTTATTAAATTGAAAAATACAAAGAAAAATCTTTAAAATAATAAAAGAATAGGATAAAGGTTCAAATCCTTAAGTTTTTAGGAGGTTTTTTATGTGGTATAAAATTATAGTCTTGTTTATTATAGCAAAGGTATCAACGGCGGGTGAATTTTTTAAAATTGCACCTGCAAAAAGACTGACGGGTAAAGGAGAAGTAATTCCACTTCATGTTGAGAGAATAAGGGTTCAGAAATCATGGGGAAATCCTGTTATTCAAAAATGGGGAACAGGGCTTGGTGCAGCAGCAGTTCTTGGGCCCGCAGATACTCCTTTAATTGATTGGTGGACAGAACTCGGGTGGACAGGTGATATTATATTCGGGATCTGGAATATTTATGATCCTTCCGAATTTGCTTATGTATTAGGAGGAATAGACCCCGGAGATACATTTGTTTCCTATTTTCAACCACCGGTAGCATGCACAATTGTGGCTTTCGGTATTTATTATTTCAATGATGAAGCTGACCCTTCGGCAAATTTGACTTATTTTGCCTCCTGGACAAGGGAAGGAGTTGCACCTGAGTCCCTCTGGAGTTATGGCAGAGGAACTTATCCAGATACCGAGGCTTCGGGTTTAGGTCGGTACATTGATTATCACTATGGATATGATTATCCAGGTCCTGTGCCTTTTGATAAAAATAACTGGATTACCGCCCCTACAACAATTTCCGTTCCTTACGATACTCTGAATATTCAATATACCGTATTTTATCCTGATACTGTTATAGATGATTCATTGGCAGATGAATTCTGGGTTGGTTGGGTGCCTTTGACTGCTGGAGCATCAAATGCAATGCCATGGGTAATTATTACTTCAAATTATGGAACAGGGAACTGGAAGTGCTGGATTTATCAGCAAGACCTTTCAGGATTCGGAATAAGCCCGGGCTGGTACAATCAATGGCACGGATACTGGATGGACGCATTTGTATGGGTATATGAGGACCCTCCTCCTTCAATAATATGGGTTGAGGAGTTGCCGTGGACTTTCTCAACAGGACCTTTCAAAATAAAAATGTATGCAAAGGACATTTTGGGAATTCCCTCTGCAAATCAAAGTATCAAAGCATGCACCCTTGAAGTATATGCGATTCCGAGTTCACCAACACCTCAATATATTGAAGGTGTCCCTCTCTCGGGTGACTCTACAGCTACAGCAGGTCTATGGGAATTTACATTCGGAAATTTTGCCCCCGGCGATACGGTATATTACAGAATTTATTCTGTGTATGATTATTCAGGTGGAGTCACAAGTGAAGATTCATACCACAAATTTGTGATACTTGAATATAATCCTGATGTTCAATTCCTTTTTGTAGATGAAGACCAGGATGCGTGGGCTCAATATGCCTATGATATTTTTAATGAACTCGTTGATTATACCGACACTGTTGCCGACGGAACCCCATCTGCATTTTTCTGGGATACAAAAACAATGGGGTACCTTGATTCGTCCGTTCTTGATGTAAATAAATTTAAAGCAGTTTTCTGGACCGCTTTGGAAGGAGATACTTTTGCTTTCGATACCGTTAATATAAAAAATTACCTTAATTCAGGGGGCAATCTGTTTGTTTCTTCACAAGATTTCGTTTGCGGAGGATTTGGTATCGGAGATTATACAACGGAAACTTCTATAAAAACAGATTTTCCCGGGCATTTTCTTCACACTTATATGAAAATGGATAGGGTCTTGGATGATGCCGGAGGGTTCCCTCCGGGTGCCGGAGTATGGATTTACGGCTTTCCCGGAGACCCTATTTCTGACCCGCTTCCTACATATTGGATGCGGATGGATTCGTTTTTTTACTCAGGTTATTCAGGTTATGTATTTCCTGATGACCTTGGAAATGCAGTTTATGACACAGTATTTCCTTGCTGGTTTTATGGAAAGGTGACCGAAAGGGAATCCGGAACACCTGCGGGTTACTGGTATGACGGAACAAATTACGGAGAAGCTTATAAATTGGTATTTTTTTATTTCAACTACCAGTATTTGGATTCCCTTCAAGTAAAAGAACTTACAAAGAGAATCCTTGATTTCTTCGGATATGAGGTGGTTTCTGTGTCCGAAACACCGAAAATTAAACCCTCCAAAATGAAACTCTCGCTCAAAGCACCTTCAATTGCAGGGCTCGGGAATATTTTTATCTATTACACAATTCCTGAACCGGGAAATGTTAAAATTTCCCTTTTTGATGCATCCGGAAGATTAATAAAAAATCTGTTTAAAGGAAGAAAAAAAGAGGGTGCCTATACCATTTCCTTCGGTTCAAAAGGACTTAAATCCGGCACATATTTCATAAAGATTGAATGTAAAGGTAAATCAGAAAGTCAGAAACTGATATTGATAAGGTAAAGTCCTATTGTCGGAAAATAACATCTGATTTACCGTTCATAAGTTTATCTTATTGGTTTATGTATTACTTTTAACTTAAAATTATAAACATGGACAAATGGAAGAGAACAAAATTTTTATTATTTATAATGTTTATCCAATGTCCCCTTTTTGGGGATGCACCGGTTGAGTTTATATTTCTAAAACACAACGCTCCCCCAATATGGCAAAAAGCTATAGGAATCTTTGTTCAGCAGAGCGGAGACAGTATTTTGGTTGTGTATGAAAAGCCTTATAAGAATTCAAAAGTAATATTTTCAGGAATCTCCGAAGATACCGCCATATGTCCTTTAAGTGCATTCGGATATTCTCATGAGCCTTTGAAAAAAATGACAAGGAAATATCCGCTTTTAGATATGAAAAATAAATATGCAAAAATTGTATACAATGTAAACAGTGGACATGTGGGGTGGGTAGAAGTAAAGGAGCAAAAAAGAGAAATAATGTTATTTTCAGATTCCTTAAAATTTCGTATGATGGATGCGATATATCTCGGAACCATAGGAAAAAACAAATCTGATACGGTTTTTTATTTTGATAGACCCGGCGGGAAGTTAATAAAAGCAGAAGAAATTTTCCCGTTCATTCCGGAGATAAGAAAATGCAGATTTGGAGCACAAAAGAAGGGACATGTTCGCGAGGTATGGCGCTATTATAAACCAGATTTATTTTTAGGAGTTGTTTTAAAAATGAAAGGAAACTGGGTGCTCATGGGTAAATGTAAGGATTATGAATGTATAAAAAAGAAGAAAAAAGGTTGGATTAGAATTAAGGACAAAAACGGTAACCTTCTTTTATGGTTCATATGGGTGGATAGATGTTAATATTTATAATAATTTCCCTTAATTTCTATATAGGCGGGGGAATAAAAATAAATAAATTTTTTCAATATGAAGACCAGGGAAACGGATTTTTTATTATGTCCGAATTTTTATTTGCGAGCAGGAAGTTTTATACTCTTTTTATTTAACAATTAATAAAAATATATCAAAAGGCACAGTTCCTCTTATATATTTTTATGTTATTGACCCTATGAATCCGGAAAGAGAATTATACGGAAAACTCAAAAGAGAGGAAGCTTCTCTGAATCTGGGTTTTTCTTTCGGATTCAAAGTGAATGAAAAAACATTTTTTAAATTAATTTCCGGAATAAGCTATTTAAATATGAAAATAAAAGTTCATTCAGAAAATTATTTTACCTGGTTCGGGTTCGGCGGAGACACTTTTGAAGTATATGCAAAGGTTTATTGTGACCCTGTAAATGTCTCCTCCTTTTATCCCTCATTTTATTTCGGCTCACAAATAAATATTTTTAAGAATGTCTTTCTTGATATTATGACAGGCTGGATGTTCGGAAATACCATTAAATATTTCCATTTTATGATTGAACCGGTTAATGATACCCCGGGTATAGGGGCAGATTTTTCTCCGGTCCCGATTTCCCTTTCCCTGAATAAAATGGAAATCTTCGGAAGTATAAAATTGAAATTCTGAAGAAAAAGGATTTGTTTTTGTGATTTCCTTATATTATCATATTATTATAATGAGTATCTTTTTTTTAATATTAATTTCTTTAAATGCTGATGAAATTATTAAAAATGTTGAAGACCTCTTAAGAAGCAATAATTCTCACGGAATTTATGAAATGCAAATCATAAGACCTGATTTTCAGAGAAAAATAGTTTTTGAATTCTGGGATGAAAGAAAGGAGGATAAAAGTCTTGTTCTGATAATTGAGCCGAAAAAAGATAAAGGAACTGTATTTTTAAAATCAGGAACAAACCTTTATATGTATATTCCGAGAGTAAGAAAACAGATAAGAATTCCGCCTTCCATGATGCAGAATTCATGGATGGGAAGCGATTTTACAAATGATGATATTGTGAAAGAATATTCTATATCAAAGGATTATATGCCTGAAATTATATCTCAAAAAGGTGATACTGTAACTTTGAAACTTGTTCCGAAACCTGACAGGGAAATTTTATGGAGTTATGTAAAATTCAAAGTTCTTCTTCCGAAGTATCCCCTTTCCGCAATTTATTATGACGAAGATGGAAATCCTGTAAGAAAGGTCTCTTTTAAAGATTATAAAATTATCAGGGGAAGAAAATTACCTTCTGTATGGGAACTTGAGGTTCTGCATAAAAAAGGAAATAAAACAATTCTGATTCTCAAAGACATACAATTTGATATATCATTTCCTTCGGGACTTTTTTCTCTTCAGAATCTTGATAAGATTTCAAAAAAAGCTTTTAAATGAATAATCTATTTTTAACATTATTTTTGATAAATGCTGCAACCGGCATATGTGTATGGAATTTTAATTTTTTTAAAGCAGAATTTTACACTTCTTTCGGACATGGATTTGAAGAAAAATTTGTTAAAAGGATTTATATCAGAACAGTTTATCTTCTGAATATATATGAAACTTTTAAAGAAAATAAAATATTTCCGAGATTTTTATGGTTTGAAAGATATTATAAACAACCTGAATCATACAAAATTTCTAATGATACTATTTATGTCAGAAGTTTAAAAGACACATTTTTAATTAAAGAAATATTCCGGGAACTTTTCAATATTAAGATAAAAAATTTTAAGAGATTTGAAAAGGAACCTTTTTATGTATTTTCCCTGCATATTGCATGTGCAAGTAATCCTTTTGAGTTGAAGAAGGTTTTAAGAAAAAGAGATACCTTATTTAATTGTTATGGAAGAGACTCCAAAAAATCAGATAAGAATGAACTTTTTATATACCCTTGTTCGGACTATATACACCCCCTCTCTTTTTATCAGCATGAAAAAGACGGATACTGGCATTTTTATACAGGTTTTTACTTAAAACTTCAAAATGTTAGAAAAGCTAAGAAAATATGGGAAAAATATTTTAAAAATGTAAGTATCGTAAGTTTTCCTCTTACATATGATTATATTGCAAAATATTTAGGAACATGAAATTTCTTTTAAAGTTTTCTCTCAGAAACCTTTTAAGACACAGGGCAAGAGCGGTATTCACCTTTGTTGCAGTATCAATGGGAGCAATGTTTATTTTTGCAAACTTCACACTAATTGAAGGAAGTCATTATTACATGCTTGAATATTCTTTAAAGGCAATTTTTAAAGGTAACTTCAATGTTTATCATAAAAAATTTAAAGATGAACCAGCAATTTATAACTCATTCAGATTTGATGAGGAATTAAAGAAAAAACTTGAAAATGATAAATATGTTGAGCTTTATTTTGCAAAGGTGGAAACAGGCGGACTTTTAAGCTATAAAGATGAAACAATAGGAGTTATAATCGAAGGTGCAAATCTTGATGAATTATTCGGTGAAAAATCCTTTTTTAAATTAATAGAAAAAGGAAATAATGAAGGCATTTACATAAGCAAAACCCTTTCCGAAAGATTAAATATAAAAATAAATGATTCCCTTTTAATTTTAACACAGGATTATTACGGCTCAATTTCAGCTGATATATTTAAAATTAAAGGAATTTTTGTTTCAAAAAATCCTGAATTTGACAAAAGGGGTGTTATCTTTGATTTAAAGGATTTACAGAATTTCTTAACACTTGGGAATAAAATCACGGAACTCTCAATATTTACAAAAAATCTTGATGTTTCCGAAAAAATAAGAAGAGAACTTAAAAATATTTTACCCGAAAATACCGTAATTTTCTCGTGGAAGGAGGATATGCCGGGTCTTAAAAATGCTCTTGAGCTCGATTCAGGAAGTGCCTGGGTAATGATTTATACTTTTCTCGTTTTAATACTTCTTATCATTTTTGCAACCTTTTATATGAATATCACAGAAAGAACAAGGGAAAATGGAGTAATACTTGCAATCGGCTCAAAACCTTCCTTTTTATTCAAATCAATAATACTTGAAGCCTTGATTCTTTCCCTCTTTGCTTCTGCATTCGGTTCTTTACTGGGCTTTTTGCTTTCATTCATTCTTTATGTAAAACCCATAACAATTAAATTTGAGGCTTACAGTTCTCTTTTAGGAACAGAGGAATTTTATATTAAAACAAGGTATCTTTTCAGTCATTTTGTTTACACATATATTCTTACAATTATCATGTGTATAATCGGTGCTTTCTTTCCTGCAAGAAGAATAAGAAAAATAAAGCCTCAGGAGGCATTGAGACATGTTTAACCCAAATTTAACATTTGGGTTTAAAAATATTACTGTGGTAAAGAACATTTTAACATTAAAGGAGTATTGTGTTGGTCTATACCCCCCTGATTTCCTGTTTCTTTCATTTCTTAATTACAGAGATAACTTCGTTGTCTTGGTGGCTCATACCTACAAACCCCTTTTTATTGTAGGAAAGCCTAAATGGATGAAATTCCCTACGCATTTTTATCAGGATAAATAATGATTGCGTATGCACGCCTTGCGTGGAGAAATCTCTGGAGATTCAAAAGAAGAAATTTATTTGCTATTTTTCTTGCGGGAGCAGGTTTCTTTCTTTTCCTCTTTTATTATGCTTTTATGATGGGATATACGGAAAGCTTTAAAAATTCAATGCTTGAGTCAATATATTCGGATATTTTAATATCACACAAAAATTATGACGAAAATTTTCCCTTTAAAAATCTTATCAATTTTGATGAAAAGTATATTGAAAAAATAAAGAAAATTGAAGGTGTAAAAGAAGTTTCTGCCAGATTGATTTTTTCCGGAACTGTTTTTTCTGCTTACAGAACAGAGCCTTCATTAATCATAGGAATTATTCCGGAGAGGGAAAAGGACATTTCAAACTGGTATGAGAGTATAGTTGAAGGTGAATATTTAACTTCAAATGACAGATTTTATGCTCTTGTTCCCAAAGAATTTGCTGATAAGGCAAAACTCAGAAAAGGTAAAAGAATATCGGTGATGATTAAAAATTACAAAAATGAGATTGAATCAAAAATTTTCAAAGTTAAGGGGATATTACAAGCGCCTTTTATAAATGAAGGTATTATTTTTGTGAACTTAAAAGACCTTCAGGAAATAACGGGTTATAAAAATAAAATTTCGGGGTATTATGTCAAGGTTAAAAGGGAGAGTTATTTAGAAAGTGTTAAGAAAAAAATTCAGGAAATAGCAGGAAGTGAACTTTCCGTTAAAACATGGAGTGAGAGAATTCCGTATTTAAAAGGTCTTTACAATTTATCAAGATGGATAATGTTTATTTATCTTTCCTTTCTATTCATTGCAGCAGCAATCGGGATTTTAAACATATTTTATATGAACATGTCCGAAAGAACGAGGGAATTCGGGCTTTTGCTTTCAATAGGTGTGACACCGAGAAGGGTATTTTATCTTATTTTAATTGAAAGTTTTTATATAACAACTCTGGGAATAATTGCCGGGGGGATTTTAATAAGTGTGGTATATCCGATATGGTCAAAATTCGGGCTTGATTTATCCCTGTTTGAAAAAGGGCTTGAGTATCTCGGAGTTTCAAAATATGTTTATCCTTTCATGGATATATACGGAATAATTTTTTCTCTTGTGCTTATTTACTTTTTCGGTATTCTTGCATCGGTTTATCCTGCAATAAAGGCATCCAGATTATCCCCTGCAAAAGCAATGCGATTTGTGAGATGAAATGGTCCGAAGTTTTTTCCTGCAGAATTTTTGATTTTATTTACAAATCCGGATTATAATACATTCTATGAACAGAAAAACATTGACCGAAAAAGAGATAATTGCAATTATTGAGAAAAGATTGCCAAAAATTATTGAAAAACATCCGGAGGTAAAAAGGAAAATAGAAGAAATACTTGAAAAAAAAGCGGCAACAAAGGATGATATAAAGGCGATATTGCTTGAACTTCAAAGACAGAGGGAGGAGGCAAATAAGAGATTTGAGATGCTTGAAAGGGAGAATGCCAAAAGATTTGAGGCAATGGAAAGGGAGAATGCCAAAAGATTTGAGGCTATTGAAAGAAGATTTGAAACAATGGAAAGAAGATTTGAGATTCTTGTGAAAGAGATGAGGGCGGGTTTTGAAGCCCTTGACAGAAAGATTGAGACAAGGATATCCGCGCTGGGTTCAAGATGGGGGATATACGCTGAGGATGCATTCAGAAAAACCTTTGAGGAGTTGCTTCCCGGATTGGGATATAAGGTAATAAAATGGAAAAAAATAGACGAAAAGGGAGTAATTTTTTCAAGACCAAGACCCGTTGAAATTGACATTCTTATAAAAAATAAAAAGAGAATAGCAATAGAGATAAAATCTTCATTAACTATCGGGGAGCTCGAGATTTTTGAAAAGAGTGTGAAGTTTTATGAAAGGGAGGAGAGGGAAAAAATTACCGAAAAGATAGTTGTGACCCTGTTTCCTTATCCGGGTGTTGAGGAGTATGCAGGGGAATTGAAAATAAAGGTGATAAAGAGTGAAAGAGAAGCGGAAAATTATTTGAAATAATTTTTTTTATAATTTTTCACATTTTCGTAAAAGTGAAAGTTTAAGTAAAGTTTTTAGGTTTTTACTCTGTTAATTTGGTATTTCGTGATTGTTGTAATAATGAAATAAGGGCTTTATATCATTTTTGCTTCTGAGTTTTAATTTTTGACTTTATCTTCTTATGTTCTTATATCCGGGTTTTTGTCCTTTTGCGGTTTCAAATTTGAATTCTCCTATTGTTGACTTTATAATTAAAACATTATGAAATTCAAACGGATTACAGTAAACCCTTCCGTATGTACGGGTAAACCGTGCATAAGAGGGCTACGTTTCCCTGTCTCAAGAATTTTGGGCTTACTTGCAGCGGGTGAGACAAAGGAGAACATTCTTAAAGCATATCCTTACCTTGAGCCGGGGGACATAGAAGAAGCTTTACGTTTTGCCGCTTCTCTTGCAGAAGAAGAAACCATTGAATTTGTGAGCAAAGGGTGAAATTTTTTGGTGGATATGCCTGTTTCTCCCCGAATTGCTGAATGGCTACGAGAGGAAGGGCATGATGCTATACATGCCTGGGAAGTGGGATTAGAAAGAGCAACTGATGAGAAAATCTTAAATTTTGCAATCGAAGAAAAAAGAGTGATAATAACAGCGGATTTGGATTATAGCCGTTTAATCGCTATTTCCTTTACAAAAGAACCCGGGATAATCCTTTTCAGAAAAGGAGATTACTCCGAAAAAGAATTAAAGGAAAGATTAAAACATGTATTAGAAATAATTCCGGAAAAAGAATTTTATTCTTCAATTACTGTTGTAGAGAAATTCAGAATCAGAAGAACAAAGCTTCCCCTTCTCAAAAAAGATAGATATTAGTTAAAAAGATTTTGAGGAAGGGTCTTTAAAACGGATAAGCAATATTCGCCCCAATCGGTTGTTTAGAGCTGTTCGCAATATAATTTTGTGTAAAGTGAAGCATCGGAGAAAAGAGAAAATGAAAGAAGTTATATTTACTGTTTCTATTTTAAAAATTTTAATTTTGTCATTTTTACAATTGTAAAAGTGAGGAAGTGAGGTTGTGAAAAAAGAAGGGTTCTTCCTTCTCCAAAGGGAAAATTTCTTATTTCCCTATTTCGGGGTTTGACCCGTTATCCCCTCTCTATATAATGCTCTTTATAAAGTTTCTTTACGGCGGTGAAGGGCCATACCATACTCCAATTGTATCTGCGGCAATGTTATCATGATTATCATACGCAATAGCTATAATGTATACATACGATGTTAAATTCTCACGGTGAGAAGCAGTGAATGTAACTTCCCAAGGCTCGGAATAGTCGACATAACTATTCCAACTATAGCCTCCATCATCGTCATAAAAAATCACTTTAAAAATACCACTTTCATCAGTAGCTTTTGCTTTTACCACGAATGACGTACCGTTGAAATTTTGACCGGGAGATGGAGGAATGATTTCTATTTTTGGCGGTGTAGTATCTACTTCTTCATGCTTAATAGGCTCTTTACACATTAAAAATATTATATGCACACTTAGTATTATTAAACTTTTACAACAACAGTCCTTCATTTTATGCCTCCTCCTACGTTAAAATTAGTCACGAAAACAACCTTTAGAGTCAGAGCCGGACATAAGGATATAACCGCTTTTTTATTTTTATCCATAAATTATACTCCTCCTGCCCCTGCGCATCTTCCCAGGGCGGGTTTTTCTCATTTCGGGCCGGTGCCGCCATACACGGATTTGAACCTTTTTATATCCCATCACCTTAAATATATGCAAATTTTGTGCCAGAAAAGAAATATACGAAAATTAAAGGATTTTTAAAGATATTTTTTTAAGGGTGTAACAAAAATGCTACTTTCAAAAACCGAAAATACAGGAATGCCAAGAAATATAAGGGATTTTTCGGTGTAACAAAAATGTTATATGTGTAGCAAAAATGCTACTGTTAAAAATCTGGTTCCCTCGCCGTATGGATACTACATGATTCTGGCTTCTTAACCGTGCTTTTTCAATCCCCCTTCTCCAAGGGGAGTTTTAAAATCGCGGTTGGGAAACCGCTCCTACGAATTTGCTCATTTTCGCAGGCTAAAGCCTGCGGCTACAGCTTTTCAATCCCTTTTAATCCCCCTCTCCGATAATTATAATTTTTTGGGATTCTGGGAAATAATTATAAGGGAAATTCCGGGATATTGTCAAGGATTTTATCTCTGCCTCAAAAGGTATTCCTTTGCGGATTCCCCGCTCTCTATAACCTTTATTTTTAATGATTTTGCATACTCCTTTACACCCGGATAGGGGAAAAGTGTAACCATTATCTTCTTATCCACCTTCTCCTTCTCAATCTTCTCATAAAACCTGATACTCCTTTCAAAAATTGTAACATCCGCACAGGTGAGGGAGGACTTTATCTCTATTGCTATCCTCTTTTTGTTTTTTATTATTATATCAATCTCAACAGGACGGGGACGGAGGAAAATCTCACCCTTCTCATCCATCTTCCTCCATTTTATTACCTTATACCCGAGATCAGGCAAAATCTCCTCAAACCCCTTCCTGAACGCATCCTCTGCAGAATAACCCCATCTTGAACCCAGAGCATCTATCTTCCTGTCCAGCCTCATAAAACCTTCTTTCATTTCCTCAAATCTTCTGTTTATTTCCTCAAATCTTTTGTCCATTTTTTCAAACCTTCTGTTTATCTCCTCAAACCTTTTGTCCGTTTTCTCAAATCTTCTGTTTATTTCTTCAAACCTTCTGTTTATTTCCTCAAACCTCCTGTTTGATTCCTCGGTGTGTCTGTGAAAATCTTCCCTGAGCTTTATGAGCTCCTCCCTCTGCCTTGCAAGCTCCTGAAGTACCGCCTTTATGTCATCCTTTGTTGCGGATTTTTTTTCAAGGATTTGCTCTATTTTCCTCCTTACCTCCGGTCTTTTCTCTATTATTTCGGGAAGTTTTTTTTCTATAATCTGAATTACATCTTTTTCTGTCAGAATTTTTTCGGTTTTCATGATGTTTATATTATAAAGTCATTTTTTATCTTTTTCAAAATTTATCTCCCTTAAAAGCCTCTGAAGATGGACGCGGTGAATCCCGAGTTTTTTCGCGGTGAGCGTTATGTTGCCCCCGCTTTTTTTGAGAACATCAAGGATATAATTCCTCCTGAAATCCTTTATCGCCTCTTTCAAAGGTTTTATTTCCGCATCCTTTTCCGCCGTATCCTGTCCTTCAATCACCATTTTTAATTCCTCACCCGTTATGATTCTTCCCTGCTGTTTGATTGCCACAAGCTTTTCAATTATATTTTTTAACTCCCTTATATTCCCCGGGAAATCATAATTTAAAAGGAATTCAAGTGCGGATTTTGAAAATTCATAATAGGGTTTGTTGTTCTCCTCACAGAATTTCCTTAAATAATATGTTGCTATCGGTTCTATGTCCTCCCTTCTCTCCCTCAGAGGCGGGATATGAAGCCTCAATACATTCAATCTGTAATAGAGGTCTTTTCTGAAATTCCCTTTTTTAACCTTTTTTTCTATATCCTTATTCGTTGCAGAGATTATTCTTACATCCACCTTTACCCCTTTTTCCGAACCGAGCGGGAATATTTCCTTATTTTCTATAACATCAAGGATTTTCGCCTGAAGCCCTTCCGGCATATCGCATATTTCATTGAGAAATAATGAGCCCTTATCCGCAAGTTCAAATTTACCTTTTTTATCCCTGTATGCTCCTGTGAATGCACCCTTCCTGAAACCGAAGAGCTCGCTCTCAAGCAGTTCACCGGGTATTGACGCACAGTTTACATGCTGAAAGGGGAAATTCCTTCTATTTCCTGTATAATGAAGGAGTCTTGCAACCACATCCTTCCCGACCCCTGTTTCCCCTGTTATGAGAACCGGAGAAGCGGATTTTGAGAAAATCTCTATTTTCCGGAGAATCTCTTTATAGATACCCGATTTCCCTATGAAAGGTATCTCCCTTCTTATCTCCGATGCCAGTCTCTCTATGATTTCTTCCTTTTCAACCCTGTTTAATATGCTTTCCGCGACTATCCTTATTTTTTCTTTATTTAACGGTTTTTCAAGGAAATCGCAGGCACCGGTCTTCATCGCCCTGACAATGAGTTCTGTTGTTCCGTAACCGGTAATCACACATACAGGGGTTTTGTCCCTCCCTGCTATTTTTTCAAGAAGTTTTATACCGTCACCATCAGGCAGTTTCACATCAAGGAAGATGAGGTCAAATTTTTTATTTTTTAATTTCTCCTCCGCCTCCCTGAGCGTTCCGGCAAATTCAGGTTCCGCAAAACCCTCAAATGCTTTAAGAAAAAGATATTTTATCTCATAATCGTCGTCAATTATAAAAATTTTCTTCATAAGGGCAATTTTATCTTAAAGGTTGTCCCTTTACCGGGCTCTGATTCCACATCTATTTTACCTTTCAGCGATGTGATTATGCTCTTTACCGTATATAAGCCCAGCCCGAGATGCCCTTCCTTTGATGTGTAAAAGGGAGCAAAGATTTTCCCGATTTTCTCCTTTTCAATTCCTTCTCCTTCATCCTTTATAATTATCTCCACGGATTTTCTCCTTTTACGGGTTTCAATATATATTTCTCCCTTTTCCATTGATTCAAGTGCATTCTGAATTAAATTTTTCAACACGGTCTCCATCTTCTCCCTTGAAACCCTTATTTTACCGATCCTTTTATCAAGATTTTTCTTAAAGGAAACCTCACCGGGAGATATCTTACCGAACCTTTCAATAATTTCATCAATCAATTCATTGAGCTCTGTTTCCCCTTCTTTTAATCCCGTCATTTTTATATGAGTATTTAAAAAGAAAATTATTTCCTCAATTTTTTTGCATTTTTTTATAACATTTTCATCCCCTGTTTTCAGTATAAAGGAGCTCAATTCATTCATTAGATTTTTTATTTCATGGAAGGATTCGTAGAAAAGGGTTAAATCGGGTGATTGAGTTTTTTGCTTTCTTATAAGCATGCCCGTTTTTAAGCCGGAGTAGAATATCCCGAGTATTATCAGGATAATTGCAGGAATTAAAAAAAGCAGAAGATTTATTTTCTTTTTGAATCTGAATGAATAAATTATGAATTCCCTTTTTATTTTCCCCTTATAAAGAAGGACGGATTTTGAGTTCCGGTCGGTGAGGAAGTTAGAAAAGATGTTCCAGTCCGCAGGAGGGAGGAAATCACCAATTTCTTCACCCGCAAGGAGTTTGAAATCCCTGTCATAAATCTCCAGTTTACCCGGTCTTGTGATCACTATCTCATCATCTCCGTCAAGGTCAAGGTCCTCTGCCTGAATGGAATGTATCCCTTTCCCCATTTCAAACTCTTTTAATGTATTAAGGTTTCCATCAAGAACCAGCAATCTGCCGGAAAATAAAAGCAGAAGGAATTCTTTTTTGCCGTCATTATTTATATCAGCGGGCTCAAATTTTGAAATCCCCTCATAAAATTTCCTCTTTTTTATTATCTCACCGGTTTTGCCGTTGATGAGGTATAAAAATCTCTCCCTTTTTTCCTTTACTCCTCCGCATTCCGCAACATATATATTTTTTACTCCTTCAGGACCCGGGTCTCCTATTATAAACCTTGCGGATGTGGAATAGGAGCCGATTGTATGATTAAAAAGCATTTCTCCTTTTAGATTGAAGACAAAGAGATAGGAGGAATAATCATCAAACCCGTTGAAATCACTTCCGTTACAGGGTGCGAAGCTCCCGATTATTATCTCCGGAACCCTGTCTCCGTTTATATCCTCAACCTCCCTGTAAGCAGGCTGGGCACCGCTTATGAATTTCCACAGGATTTCTCCTGTTTCCGCATCAATCACAAAGAATCCGCGGGGGTAAAGATCAAAGCCGGTTATTACAAATACAATTAAAAGACACCGGTTCTCACAATCCACAAGAAAGACCCCTTTCCTTGGGATATGCCCTATCCAGCCCTCGGGAGGGCACATATCCCTGACCTCTGTGATAAAATACCTCCATCTCACGGGGTTCCTTATTCTCTCTATCACAAGAAACAGACTGTCATTTTTCAGGTAAGAAAAGGCGATTTCCTTATCCTCTCCCCCGTTAAGATTTATCATTGAGGAAAAGCGTGTTTCCGCGTCAGGGAAATTGATCTGCCTTATGTATTGACCCCTCTGCGTCTTTATATGATATGCGGTCATTTTACCTTCCGCGGGGTAGGAAAGCACAATCTCGGAGATGTGGTCATAATTATAATCAATAATCGCGGGCGGTTCATCCGAAAATCCCCTTAAAGAGGGGTGAATCTCAATTTTTGTATTGAAGAATATACCGGAAAATAGAATAAAAGGAAACATCACTGCCATTTCTTTTTGCTCTCAGGAGGAAAAATTTGCAGACCCTGAAGAGAGAAAAAAATTCTCATGTTCTAATTCTAAAAATTTTAAAATAAAATTTTCAACTTGTTTCTGCAATTTTACAGACCGAAGGGTTGTATTTTAGATTCCTCAGGGTTAGAGCAGGGTCAATTCAAAAAGGCGGAAATATGAAATAAAAACTGCATTTAAACATAATTTTTAACCTCATATATCCATCTTTTCGCATTTAATTTTTCAAATATTTGTTTTGATTTCAAAAGGTATTTTTCCGAATTCCGGAAGCTCGAAGCAGGATTTAATTGCTTTATTCTCTCAATTGCAAGACCGTAGTAAAAATATGCAAGAGCAAGTTCAAAAGGTCTTCTCATTTTTTGAAAATCCCTGATTGCTTTTCTGAATATATTACTTATCCTTTTCCACTCCCGCCTGTTAAAGTATTGGAGACCCTGGGAATATGCCCTTGCTTTTAAAAGTGCTGTATATGCTTTATAATATTTTGAACCCGTTTCTTCTGCAATCTTAGATGCTTTTTCAGCATATTTCTTTGCTTTTTCAATGTCTCCCTCCAGCAATTTTAATTCGCAAAAGGATATATAAAATGTTTCAAGTGCACTTTTATTTTCTCTTTTCCCGAGATTTTTCCTTGCCTTTAAAAGGTATCTTTTAGCCCTCTGTATTTCTTTTTTATCCAGATATAATCTTCCAATATAACTTAAAGTGAAAACCTGTCCACTTTTATCCTTCATATCTTTCTGAATTTTTAATGCCTTTTCATAACATTCAAGTGCCCTGATATAATTACCGGAGAGAAGGTAAATATGTCCCATAAAATTAATGATAAGTGCCGATGTCAGCCTATCCTTCATTTCCCTGCATAGTTTCAGTGCTTGTTTGAAGTTTCTCTCTGCTTCAGGATAGTTTCCAAGCGCATGATTTATTACTCCCATACTGATAAGACTCCAAGCCTGTCCTTTTTTCTCATTTATTTCACTGGAGAGTTTTAATGCCTTCTTAAAGTACCCGAGAGCTTTTGTGTATTCACCCACTAAATAATAAAGGGAACCGATATTATCCAATGTCGTCTCCTCTCCCCTTTTATCTCCGATTTTCCTTCTTATATTAAGTGCCTTTTTATAATACTCAATTGCTTCCCTGTAATTTCCGATGGTATGTAGAACAACTCCTATATTGTTTAAACTCTGTGCCTGGGTTCTTTTGTCTTTTAATCTTTTTCTTATTTTCAATGCTTTCCGGAAATACATAAGTGCGAGTGAATATTTCCCCATCAGTAAATTTGCCCATCCTATATTATTAAGAGAATATGACTCTCCCTCTTTATTTCCCATTTTCCTGTATAAAAGAAATGCCCTTTTTGAATGCTCAAGCATTCTCTGCGGTTCCCCCATAGAATAATTAATTTCGCTCAGCATCAGGAGACATTTTGCTGCAAGTTCCGTTCTTTTCAATTTCTGTGAAAAAATGAAACCTTTCCTGCAATCCCTCAGAGCTTTTAAAGTTTCACCTATGAAATTATAAACCTCTGCTCTTTTTACCAGAGCAATTATGTAAAGTTCTCTTTTATCCATTTTTTATTTTAATATATATTAATGAAAGAATTAATTGTTAAAACAGAAAATTTACATAAGGTTTATATAACAGGAAAAGGTGTTGAAACTCATGCATTGAGAGGTGTTAATATTGAAATTGAAAAAGGAGAATTTATATGTGTTGAAGGTCCTTCGGGTTCAGGAAAAACTACTCTTTTGAATTTAATAGGAGGTCTTGATTACCCGACTGATGGCAAGATTTTTGTTATGGGCAAAGAAATAAGTTCAATGAATCAAAATGAACTTGCAGAATTCAGGTTAAAAAACCTCGGTTTTATCTTTCAGGAATACAATTTAATTCAGGTGTTATCAGCCCTTGAAAATGTTGAATTTCCTTTAATATTGCAGGGTGTGCCTGAAAAAACCGCAAGGGAAAAAGCTATGGAGATCTTATCTGCGGTGGGTTTAAAAGACAAGGCAAACAAAATGCCGACAGAGTTATCAGGAGGTGAACAGCAGAGAGTTGCTGTTGCAAGGGCCCTTGTCTCAGACCCGAAACTTGTGCTTGCAGATGAACCGACAGCAAACCTTGATTCAAAAAACGCCCTTAATTTAATTGACTGATGAGGAAATTAAACGAAGAAAAAAAAGTTACATTTATATTTTCAAGCCATGATAAAAAAGTAATAGATTCAGCAAGGAGAGTTATAAGATTGAGGGATGGGATGGTGGTGGAGGAGGATAATGCATAGTTGCTTATCTTATAAATTTCAGATTTAATTTCTTTAACTTGGGTTTAATCTTCTGCCATTTTCTATCAGCTGATGCATCCAACACACAAACTCTTTCAGCCATCTTTATATTCTTTTTCAGCTTCCTTTCTTCTTTCTTCCAAAAGCTCCTCTGCTAAGCTCCCTTTTACTTTCTCAAATTTTTTCCATATTTTCTCTTCCAGCTCATTTAAAGAGACAAATTGAAGAAAAATTTTATTTCTTTCAACTTTTATTTTTACTGTGTCTCCCTTTTTTAATCCAAGTTTTTTCCGCAATTCAGAGGGAATGACTATCCTTCCCTCCCTTCCTATCCTTACCGTATATTCATTTTTATCAACTTTTAATATTGCCATATTAAATAATATGACAGATTTATTTAAATATCAAGAAATACTTAATTATTCCCCCTGTTTAAAAGATCATATATAAACTTTTCTATTTTATCAATCAACTTAATTCTCATAAGAAGCTGGTTAAAATCGTTTCGGGAGCCATATTTCCTTTCATATGAAGGGTCCCCTTAAATTGGACAAAATTAAGATTATGGTTATAAAATAAAAAGGGAGGAAAAAATGGGAAGAAAATATAAAAATAGACTGAATAAACTCCTTTCAAAATACACCCTGTTCTATAACTCAAAAAGATCTCATTCAAGCCTAAACTTTAAAACTCTAATGAGGAATATTTTTAATAAAAATACTAACTTTAAACCTGTCCAAAAATAGGAGGTATATCAAGTAAAACTTATCGCCTAAATATATCCTCTTTTAAGACAAAAAGTATTCAGAAATATTCTTTGAAAGCAAATACACTGAAAATTCCTCCGGTGTGCAAAAATAAAGAATTATTAAAATTCTTTTTTTCTTTTAAAAAACCATGAAAGGCTTTCCCGGTGTATACAGGATCCAAAATTATCCCCTTTTTTGATAATTTTTTTATTAACTCTATTTCTTCATTATAAGGAATTGCATATCCCTCTCCGATATAATTTTCATAAAGTATAAACTCCGTACTGTCAAATTTTACAGGTAAATTGTATTTTTCTATTGTCCTTTCCAAAATATTCTTAATCTTTTTTGTAAAATATTCTTTATTTCTTGTAACAAGTATACCACAAATTTTTAAATTCAACCCAAGAAGTTTTGCTCCTAAGAAAAGTCCTGCATAAGTGCCTCCTGAACCGACTGCACAAAAAATGGAATCAATTTTCTTTTCAATGATGAAATTTTCCATTTCAAACAAGGCATCAACATATCCCCACAGACCGATCTCATCAGAGCCACCTTCAGGAATCACAATAACCCTCTCACCCCTCTTTTCACAATAATTTTTGTATTCTTCCATAATTGTGTCAATTTTTTTATATTGCTCACTGTTTACAAAATGAATTTCCGCATCAAAAAGATAATTAAGAAAAAGGTTTCCATCATAAGGTTTTTCGGACTCTCCGCGAAGAAAAAGCACGGGTTTAAATCCTAATTTTCTTGAAAGATAAGCAGTTGCCCTTGCATGATTGGACTGAATTCCCCCGCATGTTACCACTTTCTCACATTTTTCTTCTTTTGCTTTAAAGAAAAAATATTCCAATTTTCTTATCTTATTCCCTGATGCAAGGAGCTCGGTTAAATCGTCCCTTTTTATAAATATTTTTTCTCCTTCAAGGTCGAATTCCTCAACAGGAGTAGGTGTTAATGCGAGATTAATTTTTTGCGGTCTCATGTTATTGATTTTTTATATTAAATGAACTTAAAATTAAGTTTCAAAAAGGAGGAAAAAATATGGAAAAACCTATAATTTCACGAATTTCCGGTGCTCTGGTGGTTGCCAAAAATATGAGAGGTGCACGAATGAATGAAATTGTTCGCGTAGGAAAAGAGGGACTTGTGGGCGAAGTAATTAGATTACAGGGAGACCTTGCTTACATACAAGTATATGAAGATACATCCGGTCTATTTGTGGGTGAGCCAATTGAAAGAACAGGAGAATCCTTAACTGTGGAACTCGGTCCCGGACTTTTATACACTGCTTTTGATGGTGTTCAGAGACCTTTGCAAGTTTTAAGAGATAAAGCAGGAGATTTTATCACACGGGGAATTGTTGCAAGTGCACTTCCCAGAGAAAAGAAATGGGACTTTGAACCGGTCTTAAAGAAAGGGGATATTGTAGAACCCGGAGCAATAATAGGTGAGGTTCAGGAGACAAAAAGTATAAGACATAAAATTCTTGCTCCCCCGAATATAAAACCATCTAAAATTAAAGAAATTAAAAAGGGAACATTTACGGTTGAAGATACCATCTGTATTCTTGAAGACGGAACCGAACTTAAACTTTATCATAAATGGCCTGTAAGGGTTCCGAGGCCTTTTAAAAAGAGATTGGGACCCGAGAAGCCACTCATAACAGGACAGAGAGTGCTTGATTTCTTCTTTCCCATTGCCTTGGGCGGAAACGCTGCTATTCCCGGAGGTTTCGGGACAGGTAAAACGGTTACAGAACAAACACTTGCGAAGTGTTCACTTGTGGACATTGTAATTTATATAGGTTGCGGAGAAAGAGGAAATGAAATGACAGAAGTCCTTGTTGAGTTTCCCCATCTGGATGACCCTTTTCATGAAGGTGCTCCTTTGATGGATAGGACGATTCTTGTTGTTAATACATCAAATATGCCCGTGGCAGCAAGGGAGGCATCAATTTATGTCGGAATTACACTTGCTGAATATTACAGGGATATGGGATATAATGTTTTGCTCCTTGCGGATTCAACATCAAGGTGGGCTGAAGCATTAAGGGAAATCTCTTCAAGATTGGAAGAAATGCCCGGAGAAGAAGGTTATCCTCCTTATCTTGCTGCAAAACTTGCAGCATTCTACGAAAGAACAGGAAGGGTAATTCCCCTTGCCGGAGAAAAATACGAAGGTTCTGTTACAGCAGTGGGTGCTGTTTCACCGCCCGGAGGTGATTTCTCCGAGCCGGTGACCCAAAGCACATTAAGGGTTGTAGGAGCTTTGTGGGCATTGGATACAGCACTTGCTTACAGAAGACATTATCCTGCAATAAACTGGCTGAGGTCCTATACCCTCTATTTTGAATTGATGGAAAAATGGTTTAAAGAGAATGTTGCAGAGGATTATCCCGAGTTGAGAAGAAAAGCAAGAGAAATCTTACAGAAAAATGCGGAATTAGAAGAAATTGTCCAGCTCGTAGGACCTGATGCACTTGATGACCATGAGAGATTACTCCTTGAGGTGGGTAGATTGATAAGGGATGGATTTCTGCAACAGAGTGCATTCGACCCTGTTGATTATTCCTGTCCTATCGAAAAACAATATGAAATGATGAAGGTTATTATAAAATACCTGGATATGGGAGAAAAAGCACTCAAAAACGAGATTGAAATTGAAAATATAATTAAACCCGAACTCATTGATAGAATTATACGATTGAAGGAAAAACCTCTGGATGAATTCAGAAAGGAAAAGGAGGAGGTTGAAAAAGAAATTGAGAAAATATTAAAACCTGCTGAAGAACCGGTAGGCTGAATTTATCCACTTGATTTTTTTACTTTATTATAGTATAATTGTATTACCCTTTTATAAAATCTTAAAATAATATTATGAAAGTGAGAAGCTCGGTTAAAAAAATCTGTGCAAAATGTAAAATAATCCGCCGAAAAGGGCGGGTGCGTGTTATTTGTGAAAATCCTAAACATAAACAAAGGCAGGGATGAAATATGGCAAGAATTGCAGGTGTTGATTTACCCAAAAATAAAAGAATTGAAATAGCCTTAACCTATATTTACGGAATAGGACTTTCAACTTCTAAAAAGATACTCCAAGAGACAGGGGTTAATCCGGATAAAAGAGTTAAAGATTTGACTCCTGATGAAATAAGTAAATTACAGTCTGCTGTTGAAAACAGGAAGGTTGAGGGTGCTCTTCGTATGGAGATCCAGAGAAATATTAAAAGATTAATTGATATAGGATGTTACAGGGGAATCAGGCATAAGATAGGTTTACCTGTCAGAGGTCAGAGAACAAGGCACAATGCAAGGACAAGGAAAGGACCGAGAGGGAATATTTTCAGAAAACTCAAAAGAAGGGGTGAAAAATAATGGCTAAAAGAGGACCGAGAAAAAAGAAAAAGGAAAAAAAGATTGTTCCTTTTGCAATCGTATACATTCAATCCACTTTTAACAACACGATAATAACCGTGACTGATGAAAAGGGAAATACATTATGCTGGGCTTCTTCCGGAAGTGTGGGTTTTAAGGGCACAAGGAAGGGGACCCCTTATGCTGCTTCAAAGGCAGCCGAGGATGTGGTAAAAAAAGTGAAAGAATTCGGTGTTGAAGAAGTGGAGGTAAGGCTGAAAGGACCGGGACAGGGAAGGGAGGCAGCACTGAGAACCCTGCATGCTCAGGGTCTTAAAATTGTCGCAATAAGAGATATTACACCCATTCCGCATAACGGATGTAGACCCCCAAAAAGAAGGAGGGTGTAAGCATGGCAAGATATACCGGACCTAAATGCAGATTATGCAGAAGGGAAGGAATGCAATTGTTTTTAAAATCCGAAAAATGTTTAACAGAAAAGTGCCCCCTTAAAAGAAGACCTTATCCCCCCGGAATTCACGGTCCCAGAAAAAAACCGCGTCTTTCAATATACGGAATGCAGTTAAGGGAAAAGCAAAAAGCGAAGAGAATTTACGGAGTATTGGAAAAACAATTCAGAAGATACTTTCACATGGCAAGAAGAATGGCGGGTAATACAGGAGAAAATTTACTTTCCATACTTGAAAGGAGACTGGATAATGTGGTTTACAGATTAGGTTTTGCAACATCAAGGGCTCATGCAAGACAGCTTGTTTCTCACGGTCATGTTCTTGTAAACGGTAAAAAGATTGATATACCTTCCTATCTTGTTAAAGAAGGGGATGAAATAGGCTTAAAAGAAAGAGCAATTGAAAATCCCTTTGTAAAACTATCTTTACAAAAAAGGGATTCAAGAACGATACCGGATTGGTTATCTTTTGATGAAAGTAAAAAAGTCGGTAAAGTTTTAAGATTACCCGAAAGAAAAGATATAACCTACCCGATTCAGGAAAGCTTGATTGTTGAGCTTTACTCAAAATAATTGGAAGGTTCCATTCCTTCTTGAATTAAATTAAAAAATAAAATGTATAGAGTAAATTTAACCTTACCCGAAGGAATTAAAATTTTACAAAAAACCGAAAACAAGGGGCTTTTTGAATTGTCCCCTCTTGAAAGAGGTTACGGAGTTACACTCGGTAACTCTTTAAGAAGAGTTTTGCTGTCAAGTATAAAAGGTGCCAGCATCTTTGCGGTCCATATTGACGGTGTATCCCACGAGTTTTCCACCATTGAAGGAGTGAAGGAAGATGTTCCTCATATTGTTTTAAATTTGAAAAAAATAAGAATAAAATTTGAAGGGGATGTTCCTTATAAATCAATGGTTTTATCCAAGCAAGGAAAGGGAGAAGTTAAAGCTTCTGATTTCCGAACCCCACCGGAAATTAAAATTTTAACCCCTGAACAAAAAATCGCGGAATTAACAAGTGATAAATCAAGAATAGCAATAGAGGCGTTTGTAACAAGAGGGAGAGGTTATTTGACTGTAGAGGAGATGAAGTATGTGATGAAATCGGATAAAACATTTGCTCCTATTTTACCTCATGATGCCTTTTTGGTTGATGCCGACTTTTCTCCTGTAAGATTTGTGAATTTCTGGATAGAGAATATGAGAGTCGAATACAGGACGGATTTCGAGAAGCTCTTTATTGAAATTGAAACCGATGGCTCTATTTCTCCTTATGATGCATTAATTGAGGCGCAGGAAATTCTGCTTGACCACTTCTCAAAAATAAGAACAATTTATACACCCGAAATTGCCGAAAAAACTGTTAAAAAAGAAGTAATTACGGAGGAGGCTTTGGAGAAGCTTGATGAAGATATATCTTACTTAGAGCTCTCCAAGAGAGTAAGGGAGGCACTTGAGGAAAGCGGTATAAAAAAAGTAAGTGACCTGGTATCCCTTAAAAAAGAAGAACTTCTTAAAATAAAAAATCTCGGAAAAAAATCCCTTGAGGAAATTGAAAATAAGCTACAAAAAGCAGGTTTATCTCTGGGCATGGAAATAAAAGAATTGTCAAAAAAATAGGAGGATTTTGAAATGAGGCACTTAAAAAAAGGGAAAAAACTCGGTAGAACTGCTTCCCACAGAAAGGCTCTTTTGAGAAATCAGGCAATAAGCATGTTCTTGAACGGAAGAATAAAAAGCACGGTCCCGAAATTGAAGGAAACAAGGAAACTTGTTGAAAAACTCATAAATATTGCAAAAACGGACAATCAATCAACAAGAAGGCTTGTTTTTTCTTATTTAAATCATAAGGAGGCATCACAAAAGGTATTTGAAATAGCAAAGAATTTTAAAGATAGAAACGGCGGTTTTACCAGATTGATAAGATTGGGTTTCAGGAAAGGAGACGGGGCTGAGGAAGGTGTCTTAGAGTTCGTTGAATAGACCCCAGTTTTTAATTTTATTCGGATATTTTTTTATATCTTTTTTATTCTCCCTTCTTTTGCTTTTACCCTTTACTCATAAAGGGAATTTGAGTTTTATTGATGCACTTTTTACATCCACATCTGCTTTATGTGTTACGGGTCTCATTGTAAAAGATACAGGAGTTTTCTGGACACCATGGGGAAAACTTTTAATCCTTTTTTTAATACAAATAGGTGGTTTGGGTTACATGACCTTAATTTCCTATTTTTTCCTTGTTTTAAAAGGAGGGGTTCCTATTTCAATGAGGGTCATGACAAAAAGAACACAGAGTTTTTTAAAAGGCATTCCTGTAAAGAATTTGATATTGAAAATTTTAATTTATACTTTCTTTATTGAACTGTTCGGTTTCACTTTCTTATTTCTTTTTACAAACGGCACTTTAAAAGATAAACTTTTCCATTCTCTATTCCAAAGCATTTCTGCTTTTTGTAATGCAGGTTTTTCTTCTTATTCCCGAAATTTAGAAGTTTATAAAAATTCCCCTTTTTACTTACTCACAATATCCTTTTTATTCATAATCGGGGGTTTAGGTTTTTTTGTTTTGGATGACTTATACAATTTTTTTGTAAAAAAAAGAAAAATCTCATACCATTCAAAGGTTGTTTTAAAAACCACAACATTCCTTATCTTTTTTTTCGGCTCCATTTTTTTTCTGATTGAATGGAAAAATTCCTTAAAAAACTTAAATTTTTCCCTTAAAGTTGTTCATTCCTTTTTTCATGTCACAACTCCGAGAACCGCGGGTTTTAATTCCTTAAATGTTTCAAATTTTCTATTACCTACAATTTTCATACTCATTTTCCTCATGATAATAGGGGGTTCGCCGGGCGGTACTGCAGGAGGCATAAAGACAACAAACTTTGCGGTATGGGCTGCTTTTTTAAGAAGCATATTAAAAGGAGAAGAGGAAGTACATCTTGCCAAAAGAAGAATTGACCCTTCCTTCTTGATTCAGTCAGCGATGATAATAACACTTTACATCTTTTTAACAGGCATATCCGTATTTCTTATACTCATTTATGAAGGTAATAAATTTTCTTTTGTCGAGGTTCTTTTTGAGGTAATATCTGCCTTTTCAACGGTCGGACTCTCTTTCGGTTCAAAAATTCATCCGAATGTGAGTTTATCTGCCGATTTTTCCCTTTTTTCAAAATGCATTGTAATTTTACTCATGATAATAGGAAGAATCGGAGTATTTACGGTTTGGAGTATTCTTGTTGTAAGAAAAAAGACTTTAAGAAAATATCCGAGAGGAGAATTTATGCTTGTATGAAATATTTTATAATTAAAAATGAAGTATCTTAAAATAGTTTGATTAAATGGAATATATAAAATCTTTTATTCTCATTTTCTTTTTGTCTTCCTGTATAGCATTTAAGGCATATTTTAACACTGTATACAATGCAAAGAAATATTTCAGAATGGCTGAAAAAAAATATTTTAGCAAAGAAGAAAGAAAACTGACGCAAGATGTTAAATCCCTTTATGAAAAGGCGCTCGAAAAGTATTTAAGGGTGATAAAATATTTTCCGAATTCCCCTTTTCTTGATGATGCTATCTTCTATTCGGGTTTAATATATATAAGATTAGAAGATAAGCCAAATGCTATAAGAAAATTTGAGGAAATTTCGAAATATTTTCCCAAGAGTCATTTCACCCGTATGCTCTCGGATTCGCTCCTTGAGTTTCTTTTAGAAAGAGAAGATGTGGAAAATTCCTTTTACATATTGTCAATTTATCCCCGTGTCAATTCCCGAAAATTTTATTTTTATAAAGCAAAATTATTTGAGATTACAGGTGAATATGATTCCGCACTTGTTTATGCTAAAAAAGTTTTGAATTCGGGAGATTATCTGAAGAGGAAAGTTTTGCCTGTATATGTAAAAGCAGCTTTAAAACTCGGGTTCACCGATTCCGCACTTTATTACCTTGAAACCTCACGGGAAAAAGACCCAGAGCTTTCCCTTCTTCTGGCAGAAGCACATAAAGAAAAGGGTGACTATGTAAAAGCAGAAGAAATAATAAATTCATTTGATCCCGAAAATACCGATTTTGACGCAGTGAAAAGTCTTTTAGAGATTTATAAAAAATCGGGAGATACTTCCAAAATGAAAAAAGTCATAAGAAATTTTATAGAAAAAGGGGAAGATGCTTATGAAAAGCAGGAACTTGCTTATGAACTTGCGTTGATTCTTTTTAAACAGGACAGTTTATCTGCTTTGAAAAATGTTCTTTCAGAGGTCAAAAAGTTTTCTCCATCCACAAAATACGGAATGAAAGCATCAAAGTGGTTAAATTTAATAGACAAAGAAGAAAAACTGAAGGAAAAAAAGGAAGAAGAGCAAAAGCAAGCGCTTTTGGAAATTGCGGAAAGTTATTATGTTGATATAGGGCTTTATGAGAAAGGGGTTAAATTACTGGATGAATTTATAAGAAAATTTCCTGATGCTGAAGAAAGACCCAGGGTGCTTTATCTTATCATTTTTATATATAAGAATTTTTTGAAAGATTCCGTGAAAACAAATGAATATTTTGAAATTTTAAAAAATGAATATAAAGGGAGTTTTTACTATGACCTGGCCAGAAATTTACTTGAACCCGGTTCAGGGAGAAATCCTTAATAATATTGACCTAGGGGACGGGATGTTTCAACTTGTTGTTTCTGCCCAGGAAATTGCTGATAGGGTAAAACCCGGACAGTTTGTAAGTATAAAAGTTCAGGAGGGATTTCATCCTTTAATCAGAAGACCCTACAGTGTATGGAACGCAGAGGAGGGCACACTGGAATTCCTTATAAAAGTTGTAGGAACCGGCTCAAAAATTCTCTACGGAAGAAAAAGAGGGAAAATTGATATGTTAGGTCCTTTGGGTAAACCTTTCCCCGAGCCTCCTTATGACACCGATGTCGTAGTAATCGCAGGAGGAACCGGAATTGCTCCTTTAATGTTTTATCTCAAATACCATTCAATTCCGAAAAGTATTTTAATCTACGGAGCAAAAACTTCTCCATCCGATTATTTATATTCAAGGATGCAAGAAGTCTGTGATAATATATTTATATCAACCGAGGATGGTTCTTTCGGGTATAAGGGACTGGTAAGCGAACTTGTTGAAGAATTAATAAAAACAAAAGAAGTTGTCCCTGAAAAATCAATTTTCTTTTTATGCGGACCTCATGGTATGTTAAAGTCGCTTGATTTTCTCCCTCATGAAAGGACATATGTTTCAATGGAAGGGGTAATGGCATGCGGATTCGGAATATGTATGGGTTGTGCAGTAAAGAAAAGAAATAAAAAGGGATACTTCAGAACATGTGTCGAGGGACCTTTATTTAAACTGAAAGATATAGAATTATGAATCTCGAAGTTGATCTTGCGGGTTTAAGGTTAAAAAATCCTTTTATGGTTGCGTCAGGGACTTTTGCTTATGGCATAGAGCTGGGTATTCATTTACCGGTAGAAAAATTCGGAGCGATAGTCACGAAGGGGATAAGTGTGAATGAGAGGGAAGGGAATCCACCCGAGAGGATTGCGGAGACTCCCTGCGGGCTTTTGAATTCTATCGGACTGGAAAATGTGGGTTTAAAGAGATTTCTCAAAGGAAAATGGAGTAAATTGAAGACAATCGGAATACCTGTAATAGTAAATATCTTCGGAGAAAAAGAAGAAGATTTTGAGGTCCTTGCGGAAGAACTGGAAAAAGCAGGAGTCGATGCTCTTGAAATAAATTTATCCTGTCCCAATGTAAAAAAAGGGGGCATGCAGTTCGGGCAAAATTCAAAAATTGCAGGTAGAATTGTAGAGATTGTGAAAAAGAAATTTAAATCGGGTCCTGTTTTTGTAAAACTTGCTCCGAATTTTGTAAACATTATTGATGTTGCAAAAGAATGTGAGAAAAAGGGAGCGGATGGTCTTACTCTCATAAATACTCTCATGGGTATGGCGATTGATGTAGAGAACAAAAGATTTAAAATTCCTTCCGGTGTTGCAGGGCTTTCGGGTCCTGCAATTCATCCTGTTGCACTTTATATCGTTTACAAAGTATATCAGGAAGTGAAAATTCCGATCATAGGGGTCGGAGGGATTTACGATTATGCTTCCGCTCTGGAATTTTTAATGGTAGGAGCAAAAGCTGTTCAAATAGGGACAATGCTGTTTGTCAACCCTCAAATAATATTGGAAATAATTGACAAAACAAAAGAGTACATGAGGAGAAAAAACATTTCTGATATAAATCAAATAATAGGCTGCATGCAAATAAGAAAATACAGACGGTAAGGTAAATTTAATGATTTACTTCAGAAAAGTCAAAAAATAGATATTGATACATTGAAAAGATTAAAATTAAATCTGGAGGTTTAATATGAGTGAAATAATCATTGCTCTTAACACAATGGATAAAAAAGTTGCAAATGAATGGGTTGATAAATTTTTGCCTTATGTGAAATGGTTTAAGGTCGGTTATCCCCTGTATATAAATGCAGGAAACGATTTTATTCGCGAATTGAAAAATAAAGGCACCAAGGTATTTCTTGACCTTAAATTTTTTGACATTCCCTCTGTTGTTTCACTTGCGGTAAAAGCAGCTTCGGAGCTTGAAGTGGACATGCTTTCAATCCACACCCTCGGAGGATTTGAAATGCTTGAAAATGCATGCAAATCATTATGGGATGCAGAAAGAGAAAAAGGCAAAAGACCACTTTTGATAGGTGTAACAATTTTAACAAGCATGTCAGAAGCAACTTTAAAGGACGTATCAGGTGCAAAAAAAGAAATGGAGGAAGAAATAGAAACACTCTCAAGAATGGCTAAATCTGCGGGACTTGACGGAGTTGTGGTTTCCGGAAATGAGATAGAGATGGTAAAAAATGCGTGCGGTAAAGATTTTATAACAGTGGTTCCAGGAATCAGATTAAAGGAAGACCTTGCTTTTGACCAAGAAAGGGTAATAACTCCTGAAGAAGCAAAAAGAAAAGGTGCAGATTTTCTTGTCATAGGAAGACCGATTACACATGCAGAAGATCCGATTTCAAAAGTTAAAAAATATATTGAAAAAATAAGCTAAATTCTTGGAAAAACTTCCTATAAGTAAAACAAAATCAGAATATATAAGAATTGTCTTTCCGGAGCACGCGAATTCAATCGGAACCTTATACGGAGGATATATGATGAGATGGATTCTGGATGCAGGAATGCTCACAGCAACAAGGTTTACAAAGGGTCCGTGTGTTATAGGTTCAATGGATTCCATCGATTTCATAAGACCCGTCAGAATAGGAAATATTGTTAAAATTGAGTCTTTTGTGGAATATGTAGGAAATACGAGTCTGGAGGTGGGATTAAAAGTATTTTCAGGAGAATTCGGAGATGAAAAAATTGCCTGTACATCTCATCTTTCGTTTATTGCAATGAATGAAAAAGGAGATAAAAGAGAAATTGAAACAAAAGTTTTCCCGGATAATGAGGAAGAAAAAATATTTTATGAAGAAGCAATAAAAAGAAGAAATAAAAGGAAGGAAAGAATAGAAGAATGGAGAAAAAATCCTCCTGAGTTTGAGATTATTCCCTCAAAATGGTCAATAACTACCGAAAGGGTGGTATTTCCTGAGGACACACTCTATCTTAAAAGGGTTTATGGTGGAAAAGTATTAATGATAATGGACGAATTAGCCGCGATACTTGCCAGAAAATATGCAAAAGGGATTTGTGTGACCGCTTCACTTGATGAAATGGATTTTTTTGCACCTGCTTATATAGGGGAAATACTTCATATTCAGGCGACAATTTCTGCTGTTTTCAGAACGAGCATGGAAATTTTTATAAAGGTATTTGCAGAAAATCCGGAAAAAGAGGAGATAAGAAATGTTGTCACCTCTTTTATGGTTTTTGTTCATCTTGATGAAAACGGAGAGCCGAAATCCCTTCCCGAATTTCATTATCAAAAATTGCTTGAAAGTGCCCTTGAGAGAAAAAGGATGAGAATTGAGAGAAGAAAGAGATTAGATATTTCAAATAAAATTTAAATATTGACAATCCTGTATTCAGATGTTAAAATTTAAACATGAAAACCCTTGAAGAAATAATAAAAGAACTTCCCGAAAATATAAGGCTTCCGATTTATGAAGCATTCCAAGTGTTTCAAAAGGACATTGTGCACAGGGACCTTTCGGAAATAAAAGAAGAAATCAAAAAGGTATGGGAGGCAATAAACAGTCTTACCGAAGCTCAAGTGAGAACAGAAGAAAGGGTGAATGAACTTGCGGAGGCACAGAAAAAGACAGAAGAAAGGATGAATGAGCTTGTGGAGGTTCAAAAGAAAACAGAATAAAGGGTGAGTAAGCTGGAAAAGGTGGTCAAGGAGCTTGCGGAAGCCCAAAAGAAGACCGAAGAAAGGGTAAATGAGCTTGCCGAGGCGCAGAGAAAAACAGAAGAGAGGGTAAATGAACTTGCCGAGGCGCAGAGAAAAACAGAAGAGAGGGTAACCAAACTGGAAAAGGTGGTCAAGGAGATTGCAGAGGCCCAAAGAGAGACCGAGAGGGAACTCAGAAAGCTTGCCGAGTCCCATTATAAACTCGTGGAAGAGCACAGGAAAACGAGACAAAAACTTGAAGGTCTTTCCGATGCTTTCGGATATACCCTTGAGGACAGGGCTATAAAGTCCCTTCCTGTTATTCTTTCAAAGGATTATAAAATAAAAGTTATAGGTAAACTCAAAAGGACATACCTGAAAGTAGGGAAAGAATATATAGAGGTTAACATCTATGGTAAAGCAAGAAAAGATGGTAAGGAATATGTAATAATAGGGGAGTCAAAGTCAAGGGTTTCAAAGAAAGAGGTTGACAGGTTTATTTCAAAATGTGAAAAAATATCAAAGAAATCAATAAGAATCCTTATATCATATCTTTTTACTCCTCAGATTGAAGAATATGCAAAGGAAAAAGGGATTATACTCATACCTTCCTATGAGCTTTCCCTGTAATTACAGAAGTTTAAAGTGAATCTCTTGGTGATTGTATCAGGTTTTACAGGTGCAGGTAAATCTTTTGTTGCGGATATTATAAAAAAACAGGGTGATTTTATTGTTTTAAAATCCGATGTTATAAGAAAAGAACTTGCGGGAATCAACCCTTACATGCATGTTTATGCTGATTTTGAGAAGGGATTATACAGTAAAGAAATGACCGAGAGAGTTTATGATGAGCTTTTTAAAAGAGCAGAAAAATATTTAAAAAGAAGAAAAAATGTAATAATAGATGCAAGTTTTCTTGATAAAGGGAAAAGGGATAGAGCAAGGGAACTTGCAAAAAAATTAAATGCGAATATTCTTATATTATGGGTGGAGACGGATGAAAAATTAATAAAAGAGAGACTCGAAAAAAGAGAAAGTGATGTTTCGGACGGAAGATGGGAAATATATTTGAAGCAAAAAGAGAAATATGAAAAACCCTGTGAAAAGGACATTATTTTTTTGAAAAATGAAAAAAGTGAAGAAGTAAAGAAAGAAATAGAAAATATATTGGAAAGGTTCACGAAACATTTTTGATTTTTTTCTCTTCTTTTTATATAATTTAATGAACTTATGTTGTTGTTACTTTTCTTAATATCGGTTAATTCTTTAAAAATAGACAATAAAAAAATTCTGATTTGCTCCGAGGATAAGGAAGTGAAGGTGTGTGTATTCATTAAAAATTTGAATAAAAGAGAAGTAAAAGCAAATATAAGCGTCATAATTTTTAATTTAGAGGACAAAATTATATTTTCAAAAAAAGAGCATTTAAATATTCCTCCTTCCGGCTGTTATTTTGATTTTAAATTTAAATCCCGGGAGCCGTTATATTTGTTGAGAGCGAAAATTAAAGTAGATTATGAAAAAAATACTTTGATCAAAACCGTATATTTTGCAAAATATTATAAACCCATGCAATTTTTGATTTACTACCCTTACGATATTTTAAGAAATGTTCCAACTCCTTTTTATGTAAAAGTATATCGAGGAAGCCCGGATAAGCCGGTTAAAAATGCTCAGATAAAGATTTTTCTCAATAACCGACTCCTTTTGAAAGGACTCACCGATCACAGAGGGGAATATAAAACACCTTTATATGTAAAAGAAGAGAAAAGCGGTAAAATGAGGATTGAAGTGGAGAAGGGAGCTGAAAAACTGGAGACCGAATTTTTTGTGAGAGTGAAGGGAAAAGAAGAGAATATGGATGTGTATATAACAACGGATAAACCGATTTATTTACCCGGACAGGAAGTTCATATAAAAATAATGGTTCTGCAAATTCCCGAATTAAAGCCTGTAGAAAATAGAAAATTGTTACTAAGAGTAAGTGACCCGCATGGAAATGTTATTCTGAAAGATACTTTATATACAAATGAATTCGGCATCGCATATAAAAAATTTAAACTCGCAGATGATATAAGAACGGGTTTTTATCACATAGGAGTAAAAGGGGAAAATATTTGGCAATGGCATAGAATAGAAGTTACAGAATATGAACTGCCGAAGTTCGGTATAAATATAGTGTTTGACAAAGAATATTATACACCGAATGAAAAAGTGGAAGGCAGAATTGAATGTCAATATATCACAGGAGAGCCTGTTGCGGGTGGGATTGTTGAGTTAAAAGTTCTGGAAAGATGGCAGAATGAAACCTCAAAAATTACAGGACATACGGATAAAGAAGGAAAATATAAATTTTCATTTACTTATCCCGAAGATTATTACGGTGTAATATTAGAACTTACGGTTAAAGATAGTAGTGGATTTGTGGTAACAAAAACTCTACTTGTTCCTTTTCCGAGAATCAAAATTTTACCTCAGGGAGGAAAATTTGTAAAGGGTTTTAAGAACAAATTTTATGTGCTTTTTAAATCTGTGCCGAATACACCGATAAGCACCGATTTAAAGATAAAAGTTTTAGGTAAAGAATTTACCGTTAGGACTGATTCTCTGGGGATAGGAGAAGGTGAAATTTTTATCGGTGAAGATGTTGAAAAAATTGTTTTTGAAATTTCCGACAAAGAAGAAAGATTTAAGAAAACCTTGCGGTTCAATACTTATGAAGGAGCAACATATACGGTTCTCAAAAAAAGAATATACGGTAAAGGAGAAAAAATACGATTTAAAATACATCTTCTTGACCGGAGTGTAAATACAATATTGCTTGCTGTTTCGGAGGCAAAAAGGCTTTATAAAAGAGGAAATATACATATTATATCTTATGATAACTTTGAAAAGTGATAGAAGATTCAATTTCTCTCCCGGAAGAAATAAAAGGCTATGCAGAAATAAATATTTTTTCTATTCTTTCTGACGGAACGATAAAAAGGGAAGGGAAAATAATATATGTTGAACCGAAAGAAAGTGTTGATATAATTATTGAACCTGATAAAGCTGAATACGAACCCGGTGAAGAAGGAATTGTTAATATAAAAGTCAGAAAAAACGGAAAGAAAATAAGGGCATGTTTGGGAGTTTCCATTGTTGATAGTTCGGTATTTAGTCTTTTAAAAGATGCTCTAATTGACGAGGAAATATATTTTAAAGGCAAACTCTTCATACCCGGTTATTTTATAAGTCCCTATTATTTTAATAAAAAGCTTACACTCTCCAAAATAATTAGAAAAAAAAGAAAAAGAATTACGGATATAATTTTTTCAGAAAAAGAACAAGATTATCGTTTCAGAAGCAGTCTGAAAGGCAGAAAAGTAGAACACCGATATTCTCATGAATTTGCTGAAAAAATAGAAACAAAAATAAAGAAAATCGGAGAACGGATTAAAGATTTTATAGAAAATAATAAAGAAATACCTGATTCTCTTTTAATTGATCCTTTCGGAGATACCTTAGAGTATACGGTTTTTGGTAATTTGTTGTTTTTAAATTCCAAGGGAATAGACAGGATAAAAAACACATATGATGATATTTCCGTTTCAATTAGATTCAGTGAAGAGTATATAGCTGCTAAAGGCACGGGAATAATAAAGGGAAAGGTGATAGATGCTGTTACCGATGAAGGACTACCCTTTGCGGTTGTTAGAATAAAAAATACTCGGATGGGAGCTTACACTGATGATAGGGGATTTTACACTATCTATAACGTCCCTGTAGGAGTCTATGAAATTACAGTTAGTTACACAGGTTATAAATCCTTAACAATAAAAAATGTCATTGTAGAGAAAGGTAAAACCGTGGAAGTTAACTTTGCATTAGAACCGACCGTTTCAGAGGTTGAACCTATAATTCTTGAAGCAAGAGCAAAAGCCGGCGCTGAAATTCCGCCCCCAGACATCAAAATAAGAAAATATTTTCCTGAGACATTTATTTTTATTCCCTCTTTGATTACCGATAGGGACGGAAATGCGAAGTTGAGTTTGAAGTTCCCTGATAATATTACTGTCTGGAAGATGAAAACCGTTGCAATTACAAAAGAAGGTCTTTTAAATGTTGAATATTCTCCTATAAAGGTTTTTAAGAGTTTTTATCTGGATTTAAATATTCCTCAAATTTTGACACAGGGAGATGAAGTATATGTGCCCGTGAGTATCCATAATAACACTACTCAGGATATAAAGTGCAATATTAAAATTGAAACTTCTGCCGAAATAAAAGTTGATGATGATATTTTAAAAACAGCAGTTGTAAAAAGCAAAGAGATAAAGACGGTATATTTTAAAATAAAAGCAATTAAATCAGGTCTCGGTATAATAAGGGTATATGCATGGAACGGAAAGGAAAAGGATGCCATTGAGAAAAAAATAAAAATAAGATTTTACGGAAAAGAGGAGAAGTTTATTAAGAGTGGAATGATAAAGGCGGGGGAGGGAAAAAGTATTGATGTTGATATAAAAAGTGATAACATAGAATATTTTTATTTCAAAATCTATAAAAACAATCTCGGATTAACGATTAAAGCCTTTGAGTCGCTATTGATAAAACCTCACGGTTGTTTTGAACAGGTTTCCTCCATCCTTTATCCCGAAATTCTTATTTTTAACATTATTAAAAAACAAAAAATAAAAGATGAGAATTTAAAAAGAAAAATCTCAGAATATATATCACTCGGTTATCAGAAGATACTTAAATATGAAGTCAAAGGAGGGGGATTTTCCTGGTATGGAAAAAAGCCTGCTGATTTATTTTTAACCGCTTACGGACTCATGGAGTTAAATGATTTGAAAAAAGTTTTCCCTGTTGATGAGTATCTCATTGATAGGACAGTAAGATGGTTGTTATCTCAGCAGAATAGGGACGGAAGTTGGACATCAATGAGGAAGTTTCATTTCTTAAAAAATAAAAAATATTCAAAAATATTGACTACTGCTTATGTTTTATGGGCACTTATAGAGGCAGGGACGAAGGATAGAAAAATTAAAAAAGGTATAAGATTTTTAAAAGAAAATATAAATGATGTAAAAGACCCTTATGTTCTCGGAATATTACTTAATTGTTTTGCTTCCTATAATCCTGAATCGGAGGAGACAAAAAGGATTGCTTCCTTGGTTGTAAAATTAGGAAAATACAGTGAAAAGGGAATTTTCTGGGATTCGGGAATTCCTTCTTTTACTTACAGCACGGGATATTTTCGTAAAATGGAAACTGTTTCCCTTATTGGGCTGGGACTTTTAAAGGCAAATCTCTATAAGGAAGTAGTTTTTAATTCAATAAGATTTATTTTAAATAATAAGAAATATGAAAATACATGGGGCACAACACAGAGCACAGTTCTTATTCTTAAACTTTTAAATGAATGTTATAATGATTTCTTTTCTGTGCCAAAGGGGTATACCGAAATTGTTGTAAATAATAAAAAAATAAAAACATTTGATTTAAGTGAAATAAAAAATAATGTGATTGTTTTTGATATTAAAAAGTATCTGAATAAGGCGAAAAATAACATTAATATTAAGTTTAAAGGGAAAGGGTATATAATATATGAATTCGCGGGGAAATATTATAAAAATTGGAGAGCCGTGAGAGAAAGGGAAAGTTCAATTGCATTGGATATAAAATATACAAAATTGAGAAAAGGGAGCAATAAGTATGTGAGGGTGAAATGTTCTGTAAAAAATTTGAATTCAAATCCCTTTTATTTCGGTATACTGGAGGTAGGATTGCCTCCGGGTTTTTATGTGTCAAAAAGTGAGTTTCAAAAATTAATGGGAAGCAAGTCAGTTATAAAAAATTTTGAAATAAGAAAAGACAGAATTATTTTGTATTTAAAGAATTTAGAACCTTACGAAGCCTCAAGATTTTCTTTCAACATTTATCCTAAGTTTAAAATGAAGGTTAAAACTTTTCCTTCTTTTATTTATGAGTATTACAGCCCTGACAATTTTGCATTTGTCAGACCGGTTGTTTTAAAAACAGACTGATAGATTTGAAATTTTCAAATTAAGTTTCTTATAAAATACTTATGAAATTATTAAGGGATTTAATTTTATTTATTATTTTCATAGTTATTCCCTGTTTTTTGATGTGGTATTCTGTTTATAAATACATGAAAGGAGAAGGAAAATGACAGCACATGAGATTGCAATATGGGTGACCTTCGGTGTTTATCTTATTCTCCTGATTCTGATAGGAATTTTCGGAGAAATGAAATTCTCAAAAACCTATGAGGATTTTGTTGTTGCGGGAAAAGGGCTCGGAAAATGGGTTACCGCAATTTCCGCCTCCGCTTCTGCTGAAAGCGCATGGCTTATTTTAGGGCTCTCGGGTTTGGGTTTTTCCAAAGGATTTGCTGCTTACTGGATTGCACTCGGAGGAATACTCGGATACTGGTTTAATGCCCTTTTCATAATTGTTCAGTTGAAAAAAGAAGGAGATAGATTGAAAAGCGTGACCCTTTCGGATTATGTTGAGTATAAATTGAAGGATAAAACCCACATATTCAGGGTTCTCTCCGCTCTTATAATTGTCTTTTTTATGACCGCGTATGTTGTTGCCCAGTTTACAGGTGCGGGAAAACAACTTGAAGGAATGGGTTTAACAACCTATAAACAGGGAGTTCTTATAGGAGCAATTATAATTGCCTTTTATGTTGTTATGGGAGGTTATGCTGCTGTTTCATATACTGATTTAATCCAGGGAATTGTAATGGTTTTCGTTCTGACAATTTTTCCGATAATTGCAATTTTCATTGCAGGCGGTCCCTTTGAATTTCTCAGAAAAGCAGGAGAACTGGGACTTACCCATCTGTGGGGACCCGAAAGTTTCACCTTTTTTGCTCTCGGTTTCATAATAGGTGAAGCAATAGGGATTGCTTTCGGTTACCCGGGAATGCCTCATGTGATTATAAGGTATTTTACTGTTAAGGATGAGGATGAGGGTAAGAAAGCAGGATTCATTGCGATAACATGGGGAATTTTTGCCTATTTCGGTGCTGTAACTCTCGGAATAGCGGGAAGGGTTCTTGTGGAATCAGGTAAATTGATTCACCCCGCGGATGCAGAAAAAATATTACCCGTTTTTACAAAAGCTTTTCTTCATCCCGTTCTTGCAGGAATTGTTCTTGCAGCGGTAACAGCAGCAATAATGTCAACAGCGGATTCACAGCTTATGTATTCCTCAACAACCCTTATTAATGATTTATTTCTTGCTTTTAAAGGGAAAAGACCGACACAAAAAATACTTGTATGGGGAACAAGGACAGTTATAGCAATACTTTCCCTTATTGCCCTTTTCCTAGCTTATAAAAATGTCAGGTTTATTTACAGATTTGTCCTATATGCCTGGAGCGCTCTCGGAGCAGCCTTTTCACCCGTCATAATTCTTTCCCTTTATGATAAAAAGTTCAACAGATACGGAGCCCTTGCCTGCCTTATAACGGGTCCTCTTGTAACAATCCTATGGAAAGATATTTTTAAACTGACAAAATATCTCTATGAACTCTTTCCTGCTTTTATAATAAGTTTGATTCTGGGGGTCATAATAAGCAAAATCTTTGCAAAAAAATAAAAACTTCTAAAACACCGTTGGATAAAAACGGTTTTTCTAACAAAAAGGGAGGTTAAAAAATAGAAATAAAATATAAAAAGAACTGAATAAACTCCTTTTAAAATATACTTTGTTTTATAACTCACAAAGACCACACTCAAATCTGAACTTTAGAACATCGGATGAAATATTTTATAATAAAGACGCTAATTTTAAATTTGTCCAAAAAAGGGATATATTACTACATTATACCATAACGTTGATGTGAATTCAAATAAAAGTAAAACCCTTTATAATTTATCCTGCATATGCACAAATTAAACAATTATTATCTCTGAAATTTTATTTGACCGAACTTATTAAAGAAGTGTAAAATTAAGCATGAAGTTTTATAATCTTACTGTAATTATTTTTAAAGAAGGTAAATACTATGTCTCAAAATGTCCTGAACTGGAAGTAGTAAGCTGTGGTGATACACCTCGGAAAGCTCTGAAAAATCTAAAAGAAGCTGTTGAACTCTATATAGAGAATGCAAAAATATTGGGAATAATAAATTTTTAAATATTTTATAAAAAATGAAAATTCTCATCACAGGAGCAGGCGGTTTTATAGGAAGTCATTTAGTTGAATACCTGGGTGAAAAACATAAAATATTTGCCTTTTTAAGATATAACTCACAGGGGAATATCGGAAATTTAAAGTTTGTTAACAAAAAAAACTTCAAAAATATAGAGATAATATTCGGGGATTTAAGGGCAAGGGAAGAAGTGGAAAAAATTGTAAGAAAATCTGACCTGGTGATAAACCTTGCAGCCAATATCTCTGTAAAAAGGTCCTTTGAAAACCCTGAAGAGGTTTTTTTTAACAATATTTTAATAACATTCAATATTTTGCATGCTCTGAAAAATAAAAAAATTCCATTAATTCATTTTTCAACCTCAGAGGTGTATGGCAAACCTGAAAAACTGCCTATAAAAGAGAATTATTTAAAAAAAGCTGCTTCTCCCTACGCTGCATCTAAAATTGCCTCGGATGAACTCGTGAGGTCTATATGTTCGTATGAAAACATTCCTTTTTTAATTCTCAGACCCTTTAATACATACGGTCCCAGGCAATCAATAAGATCTCTCATACCGTGGATAATATATGAAATATTAAATTCAAAAGAAATAAGAATCGGGAATATTAACACAAAAAGGGATTTTATTTATGTAAAGGACATGGCAAAGATACTGGAACTAATAATAAGAAAAGGGAAATATAACGGTGATGAGATAAATATATGTTCAGGCAAATCCTATTCTGTAAAGGAAATTATTAAAATGCTTTTTGAAATTGCAGGTGTAAACAAAAAAATAAAAGAAATAAAAAAAAGGAAAAGACCTTTAAAAAACGAAATACTGGAATTAAGGGGTGATAATAAAAAACTTGAAAAATTAATAGGAAAAATAAAATTAACCGACTTCAAAAGGGGATTGAAAGAAACCTTTGAATTTTATAAAAAATTCGGTTTTGATTCCCCTGAAAATTTCAGTATACTGTGAATATTATAATTCTAAGATTTTCCTCAGGCGGAGATTTAATTCTCATAACAGGAATTATAGATAAGCTTTTAAAAAAGAACTTAAATGTTACACTTGTTGTAAAAAAAAGATTTAAGGAAATCTTTGAAGGATTTAAAAACCTGAGAATAATAGAGTTTGAAGAGCATGAAGAAATTTTAGGCAAAGAATATGATTATGCTTTTGACCTTCAGAAAAATTTGAGAAGTTTTTTTATGATGAGAAAAATAAAGGCAAAGAGAAAGTTTTTTGCAAATAAGAGAAGTATTAAAAGAAGGATACATCTTTATTTCAGATTTCCTTTAAGGGAAAAATCTTTTATAAAGATATTTGCAGAACCCTTTGAAAGAGTATTCCAGGAAAATTTTTATTTAAGACCTGTTTTAAAATCAGAAAAAGAATTTAAAGGACTTCCTGAAAAATACATTTTAATTGCCCCATTCTCTTCAAAACCGAAAAAAGATCTTTCGCATAAAGTCTTAAAAAAAATATTGGAAAATGAAAGCAAAGATAAAATATGTATAATTGTAGGTGATAAAAAGAGTAAAGAAAAAAAATTGCCTTTAATTAATAAAAATATTATAGATATAAGGGGAGAAACAAGTTTGAGGGAACTTTTTTATGTAGTAAAAAAGTCTTCATATATAATTACCGTGGACTCAATGATTTCACATATAGCAAGTGCTTATGAAAAAGAAGGCTTTGTAATTTTCGGTCCAACTACTCCTTTATACGGTTTTTATCCTTACGGAGATAAATTAAAAGTAATTCACAAAAAAATTCCCTGTTCTCCCTGCTCTCTACATGGAGAGGGAATTTGTTTGTTTAATAAAAAATGTTATGAAATAAATTTCAATTTTAAAATTTAAAAATACCTTTTAAAGTAAACCCGAATCTTGTTACATAATCATTTTTACCAGCTATTGAAAATCCATAGGGTAGGTACTCTTCGGTAACTGCAAAATCAAGACCCAAGCTTAAAGGAAAAGCAGGTAAAGAAATTCTTACATAAGGATAAATTGATATATGATTACCATCAGAATCTTTCTCTTCTGTACCATTTATTTTAATTGCTGTTCTTATCTTATATAAAAAAGAAAGTCCTATGGTACCGAAAGGAAATTTATATCCTGCCTTCAGAATTAGACCAAAATGGTCTCCACAATCATATTTAATTTTCGTGGTATCACCAAAAGGATTCCATATGGTAGGAAGGGGAGATTCTTTTTCAAGTGTTAAAAAGTACATTATTCCTCCCTTGAGATCGATTACAGGATTCGGAAGATTTCCGCAGATTTTAACAAAGATCGCGTTTTGTCGATCCGAATTTCCAATCTTATCGTTTGCTAAGTCAAATTCAGGACCCAAATCCGCCATAAATCCTACAATACTCTTCAAAAAAGCAGCTTTCATTCCTATAAAAAAAGAAATATTTTGAGGAGAAAAACCACTTGATAGATTTTCTTCATAGGTGGTTCCTAAGATTGTATAAGAATAATTAAATGAAGCATTCACAACTCTTAAATTAAGTCCCCCAAACATATCAAAGGCAGGCAGTTTATAGAAACTGTATATTCCACCAAGATCAAGTGTCAAAATAGAAGCTTTGCCATTTAAAAATAAGGTTGTATCTTTTCCATCTTCATTATACCATTTATCACTTGTACCATATCCTATTTTCATCCAAGCTTTTCCCCCTGCGAAAAGGGGAATTGCTATGAGCAAGGGTAGTATTTTTTTCATTTTTAACTCCTTTTAGCATTGGAGGGAATTGAACCCTTGATTTACTCATTAACAGGTATTCTATATTTAATACCGAAAACCAAATACTGATTTTTTATATCTCCGGTAAAAATATTATAATAAGAAAAGTTTAAGGCGATAAGGGAAATATAAAAACCGAAATTCAGTCCGAGTGCAAATTTTGCACCTGAAATTTTCTTCTCCTCTACTCTCACAGAATCAGGAGAAATCAATACTTCATTTTTTAAATGAGTTCTAACAAATGCAAAACCGAATCTTATCCCTGTATAAGGAGAAAAGGTCTTTTTAAATCCCAGAACCGAATAAGTCGCGCCGATAAAAAAAGGAATATTTGAATAATTATATTTTACTTTTAAATTTACGGATTCGGTCTGTTTCGGCACAAAATAATTATATCCTGTTTCAAAATCAAATCCCAGGTAAGGATTGACACGGACTTTATAATTTATATCAAAAAATCCTATACCCGGATTTGAAACATCGGAAAAATCGGAAACAGGCAAAAGAAAAGAGGGTAAACCAAGTGTAATTTCGTGGACAGGATAATCTGCCAAAAGGGATAAAGATAAAAAATTAATAAGATTTTCTTCATTTTTAAATTAAAAGAGAAAATAAAGAAAAAAATCAAATAAAAAAGAAAAGTTGGGTATATCCCGGAGGATATTGTTCCTTAAGAAAGGAGGTGATCCAGCCGCACGTTCCCGTACGGCTACCTTGTTACGACTTCGCCCCGGTCACCAGGTTCACCTTCACCCCGCACATCTGCGGGGCTTCGGGTGCCCCTGGCTCCCATGGCGTGACGGGCGGTGTGTACAAGGGGCGGGAACGTATTCACCGCCGTATTGCTGACCGGCGATTACTAGCGATTCCGGCTTCACGGGGTCGAGTTGCAGACCCCGATCCGAACTGGGGGTGGGTTTAGGGATTTGCTCCCCCTTGCGGGGTCGCTTCCCTCTGTCCCACCCATTGTAGCGCGTGTGTAGCCCCGGGCATAAAGGCCACACGGACTTGACGTCATCCCCACCTTCCTCCCCCTCATCGGGGGCAGTCCCCTTAGAGTGCCCAGCCGGCACGTAGCCGCTGTAGCAACTAAGGGCAGGGGTTGCGCTCGTTGCGGGACTTAACCCAACACCTCACGGCACGAGCTGACGACAGCCGTGCAGCACCTGTGCCGGCTTCTCCCAAAGGGAGATCCTCCCTCCTTTCGGAGGGAGTACTACCGGCATGTCAAGCCCGGGTAAGGTTCTTCGGTTAGCATCGAATTGAACCACGCGCTCCACCGCTTGTGCGCCCCCCCGTCAATTCCTTTGAGTTTCACCCTTGCGGGCGTACTCCCCAGGCGGCGGGCTTACCGGTTTCCCTGCGCCACGGACTCCCCGAAGGGAACCCACGGCTAGCCCGCATCGTTTACGGCTGGGACTACGGGGGTATCTAATCCCCTTCGCTCCCCCAGCTTTCGGGCCTCAGCGTCAGGGTCGCCCCAGGGAGCCGGCTTCCCCACTGGCGTTCCCCACGATATCCACGCATTTCACCGCTACACCGTGAGTTCCGCTCCCCTCTGGCGCCCTCTAGCCGGGTAGTTTCGGACGCAGCCCACCGGTTGAGCCGGTGGATTACACGCCCGACACACCCGACCGCCTACACCCCCTTTAAGCCCAGTGATTCCGGGCAACGCTTGCCCTCCCCGTATTACCGCGGCTGCTGGCACGAGGTTAGCCAGGGCTTCCTCTGGGAGTACCGTCATCCCGACAGGCTATTCGCCGGTCGGGACATCGTCCTCCCTGACAGGGGTTTACACCCCGAAGGGCTTCATCCCCCACGCGGCGTCGCTGGGTCAGGGTTTCCCCCATTGCCCAAATTTCTAGCCTGCTGCCTCCCGTAGGAGTGGGGCCCGTGTCTCAGTGCCCCTCGGGCCGGCCACGCTCTCACGCCGGCTACCCGTCATAGGCTTGGTGGGCCATTACCCCACCAACTACCTGATGGGACGCGGCCCCCTCCCTGGGCGGGAGCACCCCGCCAGAGGCGGGGGAGGCCCCCTTTCATCCCGACAGGATGCCCCACCGGGACTGTACGGGGGATTAGCCCGGGTTTCCCCGGGTTGTCCCCCTCCCAGGGGCAGGTTAGCCACGTGTTACTCCGCCGTCCGCCGCTATCCCGATGAGGAAACCCCCATCAGGACCGCACGACTTGCATGGCTAAGACACGCCGCCAGCGTTAGCCCTGAGCCAGGATCAAACCCTCCATCAAAATAATTAATTTTCAACTCAAAGTTTCATCCTCCGGGATATACCCAACCCGATTTTCAAATACCAAAATTTTTATCTATTATATTATACCATCCAAAAAAAAATTTGTCAAGTCCTTTTAACAAAAATTTTCTCTGCTATTTTTTCCTCCACCGAAAAAACACTCCCGTCCATCTCTATTAAAAAAACGGGTCTTCTTTTTTTAATTTTAACACAAACACCCGGAATTAATCCAAAAGATGCCATCTTATGCTTTATTCTTCTATCATCAATATTTATGGAAATTATCTTCGCACTCTCATTCTCCCTTAAATGATAAAGCGGAAGTAAAAAGGGCTTCAAATCCGTCTTCTGCTTTCCGCAACATTTTCCCCTGGGAATCGGCTTTCCGTGAGGACAAACCCTCGGATGACCGAACAATATACAAATCCTCTCCGTAGCCTCCTCGGTCAAAATATGTTCCAGCCTGCAAGCAGCTTCATTTGAAAATCTGCTATCGGTTTCAATTATTTCCGAAAAAAGCCACTCAGCCAATCGCAACCTCCTTATAATCTCTGAACCGATATGCCTCCCCTGATCGGTTAAAACCCATCTTCCGTCTTTCTCCTCAGCATAACCTTTTTTTACAAGCTCCCTGTAATCCCTTTCATTTATGGAATACTTGTTTATGGGCGCAAGCTCCCTTTCATCCCAGCCCTCCTCCCTCAACCACAGGAGCTTGATTGCTTCTTCAAGTCTTATATCCATTTTATTTTTTCAAAATTTTTTTAATTTTATTCCACAATTTCAAAAATAAATTTTCATAATCTTTCATCATTATATTATCATACCCGCAATTCGGACATTTTGCAAAATTACAACCCTTTTTCAATTCAAAAACAGGACATTTTTCACACACCGGAGAATCATAATCCGGTTCAAATTCAAATCCGCAAACCGCACATTTTATCTTATTTATACCGGCCATTTTTCAAGTATAATCCTTATTATAAAGCCGATAAACACCGCATAAGGGATAATAAATAAGGAAATATAAACTGCTGTTTTCAATCCCCTTTCTTTTATTATAATAAGGAAATTCGCAATACAGGGTATAAAGAGTGTAATTGTGACCATACTCACAATCAATTGAGAAACATTCAAAAGACCCATTTCTTTTAAACGATAAAACCCGGCCGCACCGTAATCCCTTCTCAAAAACCCCATTATAAAGCCTATTGCCGCTTCTTTCGGAAGCCCGAGTATATTCTTAACAACGGGTTTGAAAAGGTCCTCCAACCGGGCAAGTATGTGCGTTTTATCCATAATAAAAAGAATAGCTGTTCCGAGTATAAAAATCGGAATTACTTCTTTTAAATACCATTCAAGACGAGCCATTGTTTTAAATAAAATGTTTTGAAAAGAAGGAACCCTTAGAGGAGGAATTTCCATAAGAAAGAAACTTTCTTTTCCTTTTATGATTTTTGAAGCAAGAAATCCTACAAGAAGAATATTAAAAGAAATCGCAAAAGCCCATATTAGAAATGCGGAAAAGGAAACACCGGACATCAATGCCATTATCACTCCCATTTGAGCAGAACAGGGAATTCCCAAAGCAAGCAAAAAGGTAACTATTATTTTTTCTTTTTTTGTCTCAAGGGTTCTTGTGGTAACCGTAGCCATTGTATCACATCCCAATCCGAGAAGCATGGGTAAGACCGCCCTACCCGAAAGCCCGATTTTTTTGAAAAAATTGTTAAGTAATGTAGCAAGTCTGGGAAAATATCCGGAATCTTCAAGAATTCCGAAGGCTATGAAAAATGTAATAATGACAGGAAAAATTATTGCAAGACCGTATGTCAGAGCCATTGTAAAAACCCCGAATTCTCCCACAAAAAACTCCTTTATGACCGAGGGAAGGGGCAGTAAATTAAAAATTTTGATTATAAAAGGATTTATAAATTTACCGAAAACTTTATTTTCCAAAAAATCAACAAATACTCCTGCACCCAATACACCGACAAATTCATACAAAAGGAAAAGCACAAATCCCAAAAAAATATAACCCCAGAAGGGATGAATCATAAATTTATCAAGAAATTCCGTGATTTTGTTTTTGTAAATTTTCTCCCTTTTTACAATAACTCCATCCAAAATTTTCTGAACATTTTTATTTATATCGGAAATTAAAACAAATTCAATCGGTTCGGGTAAAATCTTTTCCAAGTCTTCCCTTATTTTCAAAATTCTTTTAAAATCTTTTTCTTTTAATTTATTTTTCAATCTTTCCTCTGAGATTTTTTCACCCGAAAGAAAGAGATGAAGAATACCCCTTTCCCTTTCAATCGGCTCTTTTATAATTTTTTTAATATCTTTAATTACCTTTTCTATTTTTTTGTCAAAAGAGAAATCAATTTCCGGGACAGAAGCCTTTTCAACGCTCATAAAAAGTTCCCTTATTCCCCTTCCGTGAATTGCAACCGTCTTAATTACAGGGATACCGAGCAATGAACTCAATTTTTTCTCATCAATCTCAATACCCCTCATCTTTGCCTCATCCCACATATTTAATACCAACACCGTAGGAAAATTGAAGAGTTTTAACTCAAATAAAAGCAAAAATGCCCTCTTCAAATTCTTTGCATCAGCAATTAAAACAACAACATCCGGGTCTTCCTCTAACAATATTGAAACCGTTACCTTCTCGTCTTCGGTTCTTGCAAGCAAACTTTGAACACCCGGAGAATCAATTACAAGCACATTTTCTCCCGAACCTTTTAAAAATCCCCTGTAAATTTCAACCGTTGTTCCGGGATAATTTGATACGGTTACATATTTTCCCGTTAAATGATTAAAAATTACGGATTTCCCCACATTCGGATTCCCGACAAGCACTATCTTTTTCTTGATTTTTTCGGTTTTCAAAGGTAAACCGTGATTATGCATATTTAATTATAATTCAAAAATTTTACTAATTCAAAATTTATTCTTTTTTTAACTTCAGTTTTATTATTTCAAATATCTTTCTGCTTCACTTTCGCTTTTTATAATTTTAACTTTGAGTCGTTTTGCATAACTTTCAACGCCGGGATAAGGGAAAAGGGTAATTATTATCTTTTTATCTATTTTTTCCTTTTCTTCCTCTTCGTAAAACCTTACGCTTCTTTCAAAAACTTCCAATTCTCCGAGAGTTAAAGAAGACTTTATCTCTATTGCTATTTTCTTTTTATCTCTTATTAATATATCAATTTCCGCGGGTCTTGGTCTTAAGAATACCTTGCATGCTTTATCCATCTTTCTCCATTTTATTACTTTATAACCGAGTTCGGGTAAAAGTTCTTCAAACCCCTTTCTGAATGTATCCTCCGCGAAAATTCCCCATCTTGAGCCGAGTGCCGAAATTCGTGAATCAATCTTTTTATCAAGCATTTCAAATCCTTTCTTCATTTCATTTATAAGTGCTTCAAATCTTTTATCAATAGACTCAAATCTCCTTTCAATCGTCTCAAATCTTTTTGCATTTGCCCGCTCCATCGCTTCAAATCTTTTATCAATTGCCTCAAATCTTCTTTCGATTGCCTCAAATCTTTTCGCATTCTCCCTCTCAAGCATTTCAAACCTCTTTTCAATTGCCTCAAATCTCTTTGCGTTCTCCCTCTCAAGCATTTCAAACCTCTTGTTTGTTTCTTCCCTCTGTTTTTGAAGTTCAAGAAGTATTGCTTTTATATCATCCTTGGTTGCTGTTTTCTTTTCAATTATTTCTTCTATTTTCCTTTTAACCTCAGGGTGCGTTTCAATAATTTCGGGAAGTCTTTTTTCAATTATTTCAATTATTTCATCTTCGGTTAAAACCTTCTTTGTTTTCATAAAAAAATTATAAAATGTAAATTTTCATTCCTTCAAACCGGTATTGAGTTTTTACGGTTATATCAGGATTTAAAAATATCAAGCAAAAAATCATGGGCATGGGGATTACCTGCTATTATGTTCCCTGTTTTAAGATGATTTCTTTTTCCTTTCATATCACTTGTCTTACCTCCTGCTTCCTCAATAATTAACACTCCTGCAAGGATATCCCATGGAGAGAGTCCGAATTCAAAGAATCCGTCATATCTTCCGCATGCAACATAGGCAAGGTCCTGAGAGGCGGAACCGGGTCTTCTTAAATCATCAACATTTTCAAAAATTTCCTTTAATTTTTTGTAATAAGTTTCCCAGTATTTTCTCTTTCTGAAGGGGAAGCCCGTTCCTATTAAAAAGCCGTCCTCTTTTTTCTTTGAAGATACTTTTATCCTTCTTCCGTTTAAATAAGCTCCTTCACCTTTTACTGCCCAGAAGAGTTCATTTAAAAGGGGAATATAAACGAGTCCAACATAAGGTTCTCCTTCTTTAACATAGGCAATTGAAAAGGCAAAAAAGGGAATTCTCTGGACAAAATTTCTTGTCCCATCAAGAGGGTCACATATAAATCCTTCTTTTAAAAAATTTCCGCCCGTTTCCTCTCCGAGAAAGGGTATTTCTTTAAAATCTTTTTTAAGAATCTTTTTAACCTTTCTTTCAACCTTAAAATCAACCTCACTTACATAATCACTTTTTGATTTTATTTTGTATTCTGTAAACTCTTTTTCATATTCCTCTTTTAAAATTTTTCCTGCCTCTTCGGCACATAATTTGAAGGTATCAAGAATTTTTAAAAGTTTATCCTTCATTAAAAATATTTTTTATTCAATTTCTTCTTTAAAATCTTCAACAACTCCTTTATACCCTGTGATTCTGATTTCGGAAAAACAAGTGTTATATCATCAGTATCAACAATAACAAGATCTTCTGTTCTGAAAAATATTATCTTTTTATTTTTTGAAAATCCTATATTGCCCTTTGAATCAACAAAAATCACATCACCGACTTTTGAATTACCATTTTTATCCCTTTCAAGCACATTTTCAAAGGAAAGGAAAGAGCCCAGGTCTTCCCACATAAATTTTGATACAGCACATCTTATTTGAGCTGTTCTCTCAAGAACCGCATAATCAACGGAGGTTTCGGGAATCCTTTTAAAAAATCCCTTTACATCTTTCTTTTCAAGATATTTCAAATTTTTATAAAAATCCTGATTTGAATCCCTTAAAATTTCAAGAAAACTCTCTGCCTTCCATACAAACATTCCTGAGTTCCACAAAAAATTTCCCTTTTTCAAATACTTTATTGCAAGTTCCTTTTCGGGTTTCTCATGAAATTTTATAACATTTCTCATCTCAAGCCCGTCTTTTTTCAATATTTTTTCTCCTATTTCTATATAACCGTAACCTGTTTCAGGTCTTGAGGGTTTTATACCGAAGGTGACTATATCATTATCCGCATTTTCAAAGGCAAATAAAAGTGTTTTTTTAAAAACATCCTCTTTACTTATCACATGGTCTGCAGGAAAGATACCTATAACAGCATTTTTATTCTTCCTGAAAAAATGATATGTTCCGTAAACGCATGTGGCTGCTGTATTTTTAGGAGCGGGTTCAACAAGTATTTTCACCTTCGGAAGTGTTCTTTTTACAAGAGTTTTTAAATAAGAAGGTACTATAACAGCAATATTTTCCTCGGGAATGACCTTTTTCAATCTCTTATAGGTCAATTTAATAAGGGGTTCACCGAGTATATCAATAAAGGGTTTCGGATTTTTTGTCCTTGAAAGGGGCCAGAGTCTTTCTCCTTTACCGCCTGCCATTATAAGGGCATAATAATTTTCTCTCATTTTGTTCCTCCTCTTTGCGGTATTTGAATAAGTGGAGTCAATCTTTGATCAAAGGGAAGCACAACCACCGTATTATTCGGAGAGTTTATAAGTTCTTTAAGTGTATTTATATAATACCATTGCAAATAATTTGAAGTAAGCGAATTGGCTATGATTCTCTGTGCATCAGCAATGCCTTCTGCTTCAACCCTTTTTCTTTCCGCCTCCCTTTTTTCCTTCTCAAGAACAAACCTCATTTTTTCTGCTTCCTGTTCTGCTTCCAGTTTTGCTTCAATTGCGGCTTTGACTTTGGTGGGCAAATCAATATTTCTTACGAGAACCTTCTCAAGAACTATACCCCTTTCCTTAAGTTGAGGTTCCAAGATTTCTGCAATTTTATTCGAAAACTCCTGTCTTTTCTCGGAATATACCGAAACCGCGTTATAAAGGGCTGCTGCGTCCCTTATTGCGGTTCTTATAGCCGGTCTCACAATTTTATATACATAATATTTTCCTATTTTTCTGTACACTTCAACTGCCCGGGAGGGGTCAAGTCTGAACCACACGGTTATGTCAAAAACAAGTTGAAGACCGTCCTTTGAAAGAGCTCTTATTGCGTCATCGCCCTTTATCTGACCTTCATATGTTCTTTTACTCATTGTATAAGCCTGTGTTCTTATATCCATCTTCACAACCTTTACAAACGGATTTTTAATATGGAACCCCTCGGTAAAAATCTCTTTTTTAAGTTTACCGAAAAGTATCTGTAGCCCGATTTCACCCGGATTAATTATTACAAAAGAATTAAGAGCTATTATGAGTCCTCCGAAGGTGCAAAGTCCACCGGATATAAACTTTGCTATTTTCCTGTCTGAATCAGCTGTAAACAAATAACCCCCGAACACTAAACCAATAACGCCTATTATTAAAATAATTAATGCAAATATAACCATGATTTAACCGGTATTAAAGGGATTTGAACCCTGTTTTTGATAATAATAAATTTTATTTTAAAATCATAAAATTTTTCCTTAAAATGCATTGATTATGTAATTTTTGGATTTTTATATGCTCTTTTACGTATTGCCTCGTTGTAAGCAAAAAATATTTAACCCATGTTTGCCATTTTTTTGAATAAAAATTTGTAGATTTTTGGTTTTTCAATTTTTAAAGTCCTTGATTTTCAACAATTTTCTTTTTTCATGGTTTTTGATTCTTAAATTTTTGTGGGGACAAATTTTTAGAATAAATACTTGAAATTTTTATAAAATTCTTGTATAATTACACACAAACCCCAAGTCTCCTAATTTTTAAGATATCTGGTGTGGAAATTCCGAAGGCAAAAGAAGTGGGGACAAACTAAAAAATGAAGTTATTGTCTCCCAACAACTTTCTAATTCAAATGGCAAAGATGGGGTAATATTTGCACCCGCCAAATTTTTTTATGAGATGTTTTCTATACTCTACCTTCATTGTAAATATCAAATTTTTAAAGAAATAGTCAAAGTGTAATCCCTTTTATATGATTTCATTTTTAAATCCTCATTGTTTTTATAATTAAAACTGAAAATTAAGGGATTAATTATTAAATTTAAATTAAATCCGTAATTTCTGACAGCATAAATGTTTTTGCCGATACTCCTCTCCTCTGTTAAAAATAAGTTTAAATTAAAGTTCTTTAAATTCACACCA
>JAJRUZ010000040.1 GCA_024277525.1 Caldifarciminota bacterium
AAGTTATTAAATTTGGAGCCACCTCCCTTGATTATTGCGTAATTTTACCGAATTTTTCTTTTAAATTTTCTGTTGTGGAGACCCCATTTCAAAAGTTATTGAAAATCAATAACTTACAAAATCAACTGTCAAATATGGGTTATAGATTCTGTAATAAAAAATCAAAGACAAGTAATTTATAAACATCCAGCCTTCCATACTCTTATCTGTTTTCATATAAGTTCTATCAGCCTTCAAAATGTTTTTAAAAACACCAAACATCTGCTCTATAAAAATCCTGCTTTTAAAATAATTAAAAACTTCCTCGGCAGAAATGTTCTCTATATTTGTCAAAATAGCCAAAAAGTTGAAGAGACCCCCTTAAATCGGACAAAATTAAGATTATGGTTATAAAATAAAAAGGGAGGAAAAAATGGGAAGGAAAATATAAAATAGAACTGAATAAACTCCTTTCAAAATACATCCGGTTCTATAACTCAAAAAGACCATATTTAAGCCTGAACTTTAAAACCCCTTGATGAAAATATTTTATAATAAAAACACTAATTTTAAATTTGTCCAAAAATAGGAGGGTATATCACAAAAAAATTTTATTGCGACTCATTAGTCTTCCTGCCCCCTTTATCAAAGGTGGAGCTCTTCACATAACTTGCGAATCTGGTTTATCAAATTTTGTTATAATTTACCGAATTCTTTCACTCCTTTTTCAAACAAGTTATTTCCGTAAGCGTCAATTGCACATATTGTAGGGAAATCTTGAACTTCAAGTTTTCTTACGGCTTCTGTTCCCAGATCTTCATAAGCAATGATTTCCACTTTTTTAATGGACCTTGAAATCAATGCGGCTGCTCCTACAACAGCCACTAAATAAACCGCTTTAAATTTTTTAAGTACTTCCACCACCTCCTTTCCCCTTCCTCCCTTCCCTATGGTGGCTTTTATGCCGAATTCAAGAATTTTCGGAGTATAAGGGTCCATCCTTATTGCGGTTGTAGGGCCGGCTGAACCTATTATTTGCCCTGGTTTTGCAGGGGAGGGTCCTACATAATATATAATTTGACCTTTTAAATCAAAAGGTAAATTTTTACCGTTTTGATAATCTTCAATCATTCTTTTATGAGCAGCATCCCTTGCGGTATAAATAACCCCTGAAATATAAACAGGGTCCCCTGCTTTAATTGAAAGAACAATATCTTCATTGAGCGGTGTGGTTATTTTTTTGACACTCATGATTCTTTAAATTTATAATTTCTTTAAGGAATAGAACCTCGGTTCAAATCCGTTTACAATTATATAATAAAAATTATGATTTTTACAACCTTATTTTTTTCTTTTTACAGTTGCGGAGTTTAATCTTGATGAGTTTATTATTAAAGTGAAGCAAAAATGGGAATCAATCGAAACATATGAATGTGAATATAAAACTTTTCAGAAAAAGGATAATAAAAAAGACACGAGAACATATTATGTTTATTTTAAAAAGCCTTTATGGGTCAGATTAAAAGTCTTGAAAGGTAGAAATAAAGGAAGTGAAGTAATGGACAATCCTGAGAAAAATATTGTAAGGGGAAGGAGGGGAGGAATTTTGAGGGGTATTGTCTTAACTTTAAAACCGGATGATAAAAAAGTTGTTTCAATCAGGGGATTTAAAGTCTATGATGCAGGAATAAGCGGAATTTATATAAGATTTTTAAAATATTTCGAAGAAGGTTTTGAGATGGAGTATCTCGGAAGGTTTGAAGAAAAGGGGCATAAAGGTTTGAAAATAAGAATAAAGATAGAAAAACCCGGGAAATATTGGGGATTGTGTGAAGAGATAATATGGTTTACGGATGATTATATTCCTTATAAGACAGAAGGTTTTGATGAGAAAGGAAAAAAGGTATTGGAGGCTACTTTTTATAAAGTTTATTTAAACACAAAAATCCCGGAAAATTTATGGAGACTTCAGGATTGTTATAATTTTCCTGCAAAAATGAGACGGTTGTGAAATATGAATTTATAAAAAGTTGTGAGATTTATAGCGTGTTTGGAGGAGTATTTTTGATATGCCCCCTATTTTTGGACAAATTTAAGATTAGAGTTTTTATTACAGAATATTTCATTAGGCGTTTTAAAGTTGAGGCTTGAGTGTGGTCTTTTTGAGTTATAGAACAGGGTATTTTGAGAAGAGTTTATTCAGTTCTATTTTATATTTCCTTCCCATTTTTTCCTTCCTTTTTATTTCATAACTATAATCTTAACTTTGTCCAACTTTTGGGGGTCCCTTCATCATTTCAATAGAGTAGAGGGATATATTTATGCAATAAATTATTTATTGTATCTGTCACATTTTGGAGTATATTTCTATCTCATAAACAAGAATACAACAAATTTGCATTAGGTAAGAATGAAGGATTAAAATATTTAGGTCATGAATATAAAAGCATATTTGAGGATATACTTATCCCAGAATTTCGATTTTTTGTAATGGCATCCTCCAATGAGATTAAATTTATATTTGAAATTTCCTTAATAATTAAATTAATTTTTAACCATGAAACACTGGACAGAGGAACTCTTTATTAAAAAAGGTAAATTATGGCTTGAGGTTATGAATCATTTATGGGGAACAGGTAAAAGAGACGCAAATAATATTGTCAAAATGCTCAAAGAACACGGAATTAAAAAAGGAAAAATTCTGAAAATAGGATGCGGTAATGGAAGGATATGTATTCCTCTTGCTAAAAAGGGTTTTGATGTTACAGGAATTGACATAAGTCCTTTATATATTGAGGATGCAGCAAAAAAAATCAAAGAAACATAGGGTAAGGGTGAGGTTCATAATAGGTGATATGAGAAAGTTGTTCAAAATTTTTAAAAAAGAGAAGTTTGATGTTGTTTTAAATGTGTGGACTGCCATAGGTTATTACGATAAAAAAACGGATGAGAGAATTTTTAAAGATGTTTATAAAATCTTAAAAAATAAAGGACTTTTTCTCATTTTAAATTGTGCCTCAAAGGAGATGTTTTTATACAATTTCTGTTTCTCCCATTTTAAAGAAACCCCCAAATATATTATTCTGAATGAATCGGATTTTGATTTTTTAAGGTCAATTTTTAGGGAAAAATGGATTTTTTATGAAAAGGAAGGCAAGGACTTAAAATATATTGACGAACACGAAATCAAAATGAGGATTTATTCCCATCAGGAAATAATAGAAATGGTGGAAAAGGTTGGATTTAAATTTTTAAAAGCATACAGAGGCATAAATTTTTTGGAACCGGCAAATAAATTCAGCCCCATTAATTTTGTTTTTGCTAAAAATATTCAAAAGAGGGGATTAATGAGAAAAATATGAGAATCCTTGACCTGTCGTGTAAATAGACAAAATATCAAATTCTCCTCCATCAATGAAAAAATAAAATTTAGAGCCGTATTTTTACGATGAATAATAAATCAGTTTCAAAATAGTCACTACCTAAATTTTTTTGCTATTTCCACAAGATAGAATGAACCTGTAAGTAATATGAAACTGTGTGAATGAGTATTATCAAAGGCAAACTTAATACCCTCTTCTGCATCATAAAATTTGTAAACTTTCTTAAAACTTATTTTTTTGGAAAAGTTATATAATATACCCGGATCTATCCTCCTTTTCACCCTGGATTGAGTCAATATTAAAATTTCAGGCTCAAATTCCTTCAAAATCATGAGCATTTTTTCAAATCTCTTATCCCTATTCGTTCCGAAAATTATTATATCAGGATTTTTTTTAAAAATTTTCCTTACATTCCTTACAACCGCCCTTATTGAAAGAGGATTATGTGCTCCATCAACAATAAAAAGGGGCTCTTTTTTGATAACCTCAAGACGCCCCTCTATTTTTAAAGGATTGAATTTACTGACCTCAACACCGTTCAATTTAAGATAAATCCAGGCAAGAGCAGAATTTATCGCCTGAAAATCACCTATCTGCGGTGTTTCTACGTAATTCCATTTGTTTTCAAAATAAATTTTAAAATATGTTCCGTTTTGACTTGTCTCCAAAATCTTAAGAGGTATGTTTTTACATAACAGATACATATCCGCTCCTACACTTTTTGCCCTTTCAATTAAAACATCCATCACCTCTCTGGGCTGGGGTGCAATTATTGCATTTTTACCTTTTATAACAAAACTTTTTTCCCATGCAATCTCTGATAAAGAATTTCCTAAGATATGCTCGTGATCATAACTTATCGGTGTTATTATTGAAAAATCGGATGGACAGGAATTAACAGCATCCAATCTGCCTCCCAGACCTATTTCAAGCACATTAAAATTTGTTCTCTTATCCCTGAAATATAAAAAACCCATAATTGTTAAACTCTCAAAATAAGTTAAACTCATCCCTTTTTCAATTTTTTCTTTTATTTTTAAAACATATTTTATAAATTCACTTTCCTCTATATTTTTATTGTCTATCCTTATTCTCTCCCTTACATTTATAATATGCGGAGAGGTAAAAAGACCTACATTTTTAAATCCTTTTGATAAAAAGCCGGAAACTATATGATGGGCTGTACTGCCTTTACCCTTTGTTCCCGCGATCAAAACAGGATTTTTAAGTTCCAGATGAGGACTTCCGAATTCCTTCAAATTATCCAAAAATCTCTCAAAATCAAACTGCTTTTTCGGAGATTTTTTTTCATAATTTATAAGAGACTCAAGGTATTGATTTGCCTGTTTAAAATTCATCTGAATAAGAAAAACGAAATTAAAGATAAAATCATTGTATATATTCCGAAAAACGGAAAGAATTTTCTTTTTATTGAACCTTCAAGGATAAAAAGGGCTATTATGCCGAAAATCAAAGCAGATAGAAAACTGAGCGAAAGGGAAACAGGAGATAAAAAGTTAAAATCTTTAAATGATAAAATTCCGGCCCCTATAACAAGCGGTAGATACATGTAAAAGGAAAATTCAAAGGCTTCTCTTGATTTAACTCCGAGCAAAAGTGCGGTTGTAATTGTAGTTCCTGACCTTGAGATGCCCGGCAAAAGGGAAAAAATTTGCATTATCCCGATAATCAATGCTTTTTTATTATCAATATTTTCTCCTTCTTTCTTTACCCTTGAAGATAAGAGATAAAATCCGTTAAGCATGAAGAAAATGAAAAGATAGTCCGGTTTTTCAAAAAAGTTTTCAATTAAATCTTTAAAAAACAATCCCACAATTCCCGCAGGCAATATTCCCAGAATGATCTTTGTCAAGTTTTTTTTATAATAATCAAAAATTTTTTTTCTGAAATAAAAAACTATTGAAAAAAAAGTAGCAATATGAACAGCTATTTCAAGCCCGATTCCTTTTATGTTGAATTTTAGTAATTCTTGAAAAAATAAAAGATGACCCGAAGAGGATATCGGCAAAAATTCCGTCAGACCCTGTAAAATACCGAGTAAAATCTCTTTCAATTTTACTCCTTCTTTTCTATAAGTCTTATTACATCTATAAGCGGTGCAAGTTCTTCATTTATGAGTAAGATTTTTTTGAAAATATTCCTATCCAAATCATAGGGAACGTCCAACAATTTAACATCTTTTTTTCTGTAAATACCTTTAATTTCTCCTGCTCTTAAAAAAACATTTTCCTTTCCCTTTTCAATAAATATGTAAGAATAGGGCTTTTCCTCTTCTTTTATTTTCAATAATTTACCCAGAGAAATTACAGGAATCATCTTGTTCCTGAAATTTGCCATTCCGATTGCATACTCCGGAAGCCCATGTGCTTCAACTATTTCCACACTTGTTACAACTTCATTTGCCTGGGCGGTTAAGATTGAATAATATTCGCTCCCGACCTTAAATACCAAAAATTCCTCCTCTTTTTCTTCTTCCTCAAGTTCGGCAACGGCTTCGGGTAAGATTTCGGTGGTTGTCACCTCTTCTGGTTCAATAATTTCTTTTTCTTCTGTCTCAATTTTTTCCTCTTTTTTTAATATTTTTCCCTCCTTTTCTCTTTTTTTTCTTTTAACTTTTCTTTTTTTGACTTTCTTTTCTTTTCTTTCTTCCCTTTTTTCCTCTTTTTTTTCACCTTTAATCATTTCCAGATATTTCTGGTAACTCAGTTCTTCTTTCATAGTTCCAGAATTAAAAATTGGTTATTTGTGTAAATGCAAATTTCGGAAGCAATTTTGAGGGACTCTTCAACGATTTTCCTCGCATCAAGATTTGTATGTCTTAAAAGTGCAAGTGCTGCGGATCTCGCATAAGGAGCACCTGAGCCGATTGCAACAATGCCGAATTCCGGTTCAACAACCTCTCCATTCCCGGAAATTATAAGAGCTTTTTCTTTATTTAAGACCGCAAGAAGTGCCTCAAGCCTTCTCAAAAACTTATCTGTTCTCCATTTTCTTGCAAGTTCAACCGATGCCCTCATAATGTCTCCTTTATATTCTTTTAAATTTTTCTCAAGATTTTCAAACAGAGTATAGGCATCCGCGACAGCGCCTGCAAACCCCACAAGAACCTTTCCGTTATAAATCTTCATAACCTTTCTTGCCTTATGTTTTAAAATGGTTTCACCGAGAGTTACCTGCCCATCTGCTCCTATAACCGCATTTCCATCCTTCACAATACCGAGAACAGTTGTAGAAGAAAACATCTTAAAATTATAATACAGAAATAGATGAAAATAAAAAAATTTAAAAAAACAGACATTCAATATGTCTATTGAATAAAAAGTAAGTATTTTTTCATTCTTGGAAAACTTCTTTGTTGAAGGATTCGAAAATAAAAACCGATCCAAAAAGATCTCAAAGAACTACATAATATTTTATTAAATTTATTTTCTTAATATACACCCGAATATAAAATCCGAATCGGCTTCAAATCCGTTACAAAAGAAATATTTTATTTTTTTGAGAAACTCGGGTACACAAGGCTCAATGATTGTAAGACCGAATCTTGACGCAATTTTCTCTGTCAACTTTTCATTTTCTTCGGGTGTAATTGTACAGGTGATATAAAGCAAAATACCTTTTTTCTTTAATGACTTAATACCGTTTTCCAAAAGTCTTTCCTGAATTTTACTTATCTCGCAAATTTTATCCGGTTTCATTCTTAAAAGAATCTCCGGTTTTTTCCTTATTGTGCCGAGACCGGAACAAGGTGCATCAATTATTATAAAGTCAAATTCTTTTCTCGGCAAAAATTGTGTTGCATCTGTTATTATCACCTTTCCGTCCACTTTAAATTTTTTAAAATTTTCATTCAAAACTTTTCCCCTTCCTTTTCTTATCTCGGTTGCAATTATTTTTACCTTATTTTTTAATAAAAAACTCAAATATAAACTTTTACCTCCGGGTGCCGAGGTCATATCCCATACATTTCTTATATTTTCCGTACAAAAACTATGCATAACTGTCTGTGAGGAAAAATCCTGAACATAATAAATCTCCTCCCTTAAATTAACTTCCCATGGATGATGAAAACTTTTATAACAATAAGGAGGAAAGGAAAGCCTTGATAGAAAATACCCTTTTTTTAAATATGCATTTTCAACTTCTTCACGGATTTTTTCTTCATTTACTTTTTCACATATTATCCTGAAATAATAAGGAGGCTGTGAATGAAACCACTTTGAAAAATTTAAAGCAAATTCAAATCCGTATTCTCTTTTTAATTTTTTAAAAAGCCATTTTGGAATGGAATACTTAATCCATTCTTCTTTAAATTCAGGCACACCTTTTCTCAAAATATTTCTCAAAATTGCGTTTATAAGTTTTCCTGCTCCTATGTTTTTTCTTTTAACAATTTCCGTCCAAGAATCACATACCGCATAAGGTTTTCTTCTTAAAATTATGAGTTCTGCAATGGCTGCTCTTAAAGATGTTCTTACAAAAGGCTCAAGTTTTGAAAAATCTTTTCTATAAAAATTCTTTATAATATAATCAATACGGATGATATTTTTGACACATGAAAAAACAAGTTTCTGTATAAATTTTCTTTTTTCATTACTTAAATTTTTTAAATAATAAAGCAAAAGTGGAGATAAAAAAGCCTTCTCTTCAAGAACTCTTTGAAGAATTTTTAAAACAATTACTCTTTCTTTACTTATAGCCAAAGATTTCTTTGAAGTGCTTTATGAAAACAGGAATTACATCATCCAAGTTTATATTTTTTTCTATTTCTTTTGAAATATCGGTCATTTCAACATCGAGCCCGCACGGTTTAATCCATTTGAAAGGGGTTAAATCCATATTTATATTAAAAGCAAGTCCGTGAAAGGTTATTTTGTTTTTAACAGCAATACCTATGGACGCTATTTTTTTATTTTTTACAAAAATACCGATATTTCCCTTTATCCTTTCACCCTGAATATTGAATTCTTTTAATACATTAATTATAACTTCCTCAAGATTAAAAACAATTTTTTTTATGCTTTTAAAAACATCATTCAATTTAATGATAGGGTATGCAACAAGTTGTCCCGGACCGTGATAGGTAATGTCACCTCCTCTTTCAATTTTATATAAGGGAATTCCTTTCAATTTGAGAAAATCTGGTTTAACGAGTAAATTGGAAAGATTTCCTTTTAAACCTGTTGTGTAAACAGGATAATGTTCAACAAGAATAAGAGTGTCAGGGATTAAATTTATTTTTCTTTTAAAAAGTATTTCCTTCTGAAAATTCCACACTTCTTTATAATCCCTTTTACCGAGATTCAGAATTAAAAGAGTTTTTGAATTGTTCATAAAAGTTGTAATATATTATAAAGGAAAAGGAGGCAGTCGGATGAATTTAAAAAATGTAATATTTTTTATAATGTTCTCACCCTTTCTGTCTTCTCAAAAGATTGTAAGAATTTATGTAAAAAATTATGCAGATTTACAGAAAATTTTTAGAGAATATTTTGATAAATACTCTTATCCTGAAATAGCAGCAGGGAAACCCGGAGAATGGTATGATTTGATTGTTAACGAAAGCCAACTCAGGATTATACAGAGTAATATAAAAAATTACGAAATCAGGGTTCCTGACTTAGAAAAACAAAAAGAAATCGTAAAAAAACAGGGAGGATATCATTCTTATGATGAAGTTGTTGCTATTCTCAAAGCTCTTGCTGATTCAAATCCTTCAATTGTTAAAGTGGAGAGCATAGGACCTTCTTATGAAGGAAGATGGATTTATGGTGTAAAAATATCTGACAATGTTGAAATTGATGAAGAAGAGCCTGAGCAGTTATTTTCAGGTTGCCATCATGCAAGGGAGTGGGCATCGGTGGAAGTGCCTTTATTTCTTGCAGAATCCTTGGTAAACTCTTACGGTATTGTGCAGGAAATTACAGATATTATAAATAACAGAGAAATATGGATTTTCCCTATTATCAATGTTGACGGATATGTGTACGATTATTCAAATGGAGGAGTTTATTGGAGAAAAAACAGAGAGATCTTTCATGATTCCATAGGCACGGACTTAAACAGGAATTACAACGGAATATGTGATTCAATGGCAATTGACGGATGGGGCATGATACCGGTTGATGCCGTGGTTTATCACAATCCCGGACAAGATGTTTTCTGCGGTGCAATTCAATTTTCCGGAGATGCAATAAAAGCTTATTCCGATTTCATAAAATCCAGAAAGTTTGTTTCTATTATTGATTACCATTCTTACTCAGAACTTGTTCTTGCACCATGGGGACATAAGACAGATACAACACCTCATGACCCATGGTATAATTCCATAGGTGCAGCAATAGCTCAGAGAATACAGGCGCTCGGAGGAGGAACCTATACTTATGAAAAATCAATCAGCCTTTATCCAACAACAGGGGGTTCCTCGGACTGGCAATACGGATGGTATACTTATGTAAATGGAACTCCTTCACTTGCTTTTGTCATAGAAATAGGGACAGATTTCTATCAACCTGTATCTGATTTACCGACAATCAGGACAGAAAACTTTAAAGGAGCATTTTATTTATTGCAAAAAGGGGATTCTATTTATAATTACATGAAAACATATGTTCCATCTCCTGTTATAACTTCACCTACAACTGACACAGTTTCAAACTCTTTTACGCTTATATGGAAACCGATCAATAAATTCTTTAATAATCCTTTGTATTATGAAATTCAAATGTTAAGGATTCCGAATTCTGTATCGGAAGATTTTGAAATTTCTGACAATTTATGGATAACTGAGAGTTTCTCACGCACAACTACAAGAAGTTATTCAGGAACTTATTCCTTATTTTCGGGAAATGTTAACAATATTCAAGCACAGGCAAGGACTAAATATCCTTATTATGTAAAAAAAGGAGATAGTTTAAAGTTTTGGATTTATTATGACACCGAATTTGAATGGGATGTTGCAACAGTTGAAATTTCTGAAAATAAAAGGGAATGGTTTCCTTTATTAAGTGAGAGATGGACAGGAATAAGCGGAGGATGGGTAAAATTTTCTTTTGACCTTTCTCCATGGGAAGGAAAGACCGTTTATTTCAGGTGGAGATATATGACAGACCCTGCTGTTCTTGAGGAGGGTGTTTACATAGATGATATTTATCCTGTTGCAAGTTGGGATACTATAAAAACAGTTGCAACAGGTGTTACCGATACTTTTTATGTTTTCTCTAATCTTAATGAAGGAGAATATTATTTTAGGGTGAGAGGGTATTCCTCTCTTTATGGATGGGGGAATTGGAGTTCTCTGAAAAAAGTTTATGTTAGCAGTTTAACGGGGAGCAGAGATACTTTCCCGGATTTTCCTCAAAAACAAAAAAGAGTGTTCTTCTGTATAATCCCGGGAATTGTTAGACAAAAAAATGTTCTTATTAAAATATTCGGAATAGAACCCGAAATTACCTTGATGAATGAAGCAGGAAGAATTATTTATAAAAATAAAATTAAACTCGGTTCATCAGGTGCAATTTTCTATTTGAGACTTGACAAAAAAGGAACATATTTTTATAGGGTTAAGTTTATGAACGGAAAAATACAAAAAGGTAAAATAATAAAAATTGAATAGCTATAAATCTATCTCCTTCAAGCTTTTTACCCATGGAATTTTATAAGGTTTTTCTATTTTAAAACCGTATGTAAAGATTTTTTTACCAAAGGCATAAGCATATGCAATTTCGGTAAATGTTCCTTCTGATAGTCCGCATGCAAGTACTATATCACAGCAAAGAATCAATAAAACATTTCTCATTTTACCTATTCCCGTAGGAATCACTATATCACAATAAGGGTTTGCCTCCTTCTTCATACTGCCCGGAATAATACCGAGGGTAATCCCGCCTTTTTCCTTTGCTCCTTTCATTGCTTCCTCCATCACACCTCCCAAACCGCCCGTGGCAACCACATAGCCCTTTTCTGCAAAAAATTTTCCTGCTTCATAAGCCCTTTTTTTCTCTTCTTCATCGGGCTTTGAAGGTCCTATGATTCCTGCAATTTTTCTCATGGAACACTGACCTCCTTTTTAAAATATTTTTTGATTTCAAAACTATCAAGATATTGTTTCCTTAATTCATCTTTAAATTCTTTTATTGCTTCTATTCCTTCTTTGTATTCTGCAGCAGCATGCCATAAATAAAATTCCCTCACTCCCGCAAGATAAGCTCCCTTTATTTGAGATCTTATATACTCCTTTCCGAATCCGGGCGCTCTGTAATTAAATGCCTGAATATATACTGCTATTTTCTTATCAGGAATCTCCATTTTAACTTCCAAAGGTGCAAGCGCGTATATTAAAAATTCCCTTCCGAAAAAATCATAAGTCCTATCTATATACATAAAGTTTTTTCCGAAATGTGAGGGATAAAGCATAAAAGCAAATTTATCAAGGCTCTTACTCATTATTTTTAAATTTTGTCCTTCCCGTAACAGTTTTTTCCAATAAGCAAGAAATCCGAAAGAACAGCCGGTTATTTCAACATTTCTTAGATTTTCCTTAACCTCACGAAGAAATTCACCGATTATTTGCTCCTTAGGGATACTGTCAAGTCCCGAGAAATCCATATTGTTTAATTCACCATCCGAAGGAAATCTAATATAATCAAGATGTATCTCTTCAAAACCAGCTTCCTCAATTTCTTTTAATATATCTATTATAAATTTCCTTACTTCCTTATTATAAGGATTTAACCAGGTTTTACCGTGTATGTCTTTCCAAGGATTACCCGTTTTTTTATCCAAGATAGCCCATTCCGGCTTTACGTAAGGCAATTTTAAATCTCTGAAACAAATAAATCGTGCTACCGGCTTTAAATTATTTTCTTTCAATTTCTTAACAAATTCTTTTAGATTACCCAATAAAGGGGAAATAACTTTTAATTCATTTGCTGTTTTATTTTGTGTTTTAAACCTTATATATTTTTCATCCTTCACATCCACTACAATTCCGTCTATAATTCCCTCTTTTGCATATTCAAAAATTCTGTTTAAAATTTGCTCCTTTGAAGCTACATATGCATTTAAATATAAAGCAAAAAATAAAGAATCAATCAAATTTATTTTATTTTTATTACTTTTTCCCTTTTTTCATCTATAATAAAAAGTATTCTGCCTTTTTTGGTTTTTCTTCCCAGAATGTCATATATTCCTTTTTTAAATACTTTTTTTCTTTCGGCTCTTATATTTATTTTTTCCTGTATATCAGTTGCAAATGAATAATCATATATTACATATCCTATGGAGTCTATTACGCTCAGTGTATCAAGGTATATTTTAAGTGTAAACTTCAGCAGACCAGCAGTATCCGGGGCAATATCTATTGCCTCCAAGATTTGCCAAGTGTCCGCATCTTGGGACTTTGGGGACAATGCATAATCAAAGAGATAAACAGTATCTGTAGCTGTCACCTTATACCAACTTACAGAAAACCATCCGTATACATCCGGGTCATTATCAAATATATATATTTTAAAGTGATATTCATAGCCTGGAAAATTAACATTTACCCATTGCTGTAAAGCTTCTTTAAGAGAGGTCGTAGGGCTTGCTCTTTCGATTTTTACACTGTAAAGACCCGAAAATACTGTATCACTTTCCCTTGAAACAGGTAACGCTGTAGGATGTAAAATTTCCCATCCAACAGGAGTAAGGAGTGTATCCCATTCCTCAAAATCATTGTTTGTTAATATTTGAAATATTAAAATAAAATAAATCATACTTCACCTCCTATTTTGAAAAAAATCTGTATTTAAAAATATAATATATTGCTTTTAATCCATCCTTCCAGTTAATTTTTTTTCCCTCTTCATAAGTTCTCCCGTAGTATTTTATTCCTGTTTCATATATTCTCCATTTCTTTGCTTTTGATATTTTTACCGTAAATTCAACTTCAAATCCGAAATCATTTGCCGTTAAATTTAAATCTTTTAAAACTTCCCTCTTAAACATTTTCGTGCATACTTCAATATCAGAGAAAGTCATATCACATAAGAAATTTATTAAGAAACTGATAACTTTATTACCTAAGAAATGATGAAAATATAAAACCCTGTGAGGTTCTCCGTAAAATCTTGAGCCGTATACGACATCAGCTTTTCCGGTTAGTATCAAAGGAAGCATTTTATTCCAATCTTCCGGGTCATATTCCGGATCAGCATCATGAATAACTATGATATCTCCTGTTGCTTCCTTAAAGCCCCTTCTCAATGCAGCACCTTTTCCCATATTTTTTTCTTGAAAAAAAACTCTTATCTCCTTATCTTTTACTTCCTTCAATATTTCCCTTGTTCCATCGGTTGACCCATCATCAACAACTATTATTTCTTTCTTAAGATTATTGAATAGTTTCACGGATTTAACCCTTTTTAATACTTCTCTGATATAATCCTTCTCATTGTAAACGGGTATAACAACGGATAACTTTTCAAATTTCTCCATTATTTTAAAATTTTTTTAAAATACTCATAGGTTAATTTAAGACCCCTTGCAAATTCCACCTTCGGTTTCCAATTTAAAATTTTTCTTGCTTTTTCAATATCAGGACACCTTCTCTTTGGATCATCCTCGGGTAAGGGGAGAAACTCCCTTTTGAGTTTTTTACTCACTATCTTTTCAATAATATCCGCAAGTTCAATTATTTTTATTTCATAAGGATTTCCGAGATTTATGATTTCTCCTTTAATAGCTTTTTTTGTCCCCATTCTGTAAAGTCCTTCTATCATATCATCTATGTAACAGAAACTTCTCGTCTGATTCCCGTCTCCATAAATTGTTAAAGGTAAATCTTTTATTGCCTGAACCATGAAATTGGGAATCACTCTCCCATCGTCTATTCCCATTCTGGGTCCATAGGTATTAAAAATTCTTGCTATCCTTACATCAACATTATATTTTCTTAAATAAACCATACATAAAGCCTCTCCAAATCTTTTTGCTTCATCATACATACTCCTTTTACCCACAGGATTTACATTTCCGTAATAGCTCTCCTTTTGAGGATGGACAAGCGGGTCACCGTATACTTCCGAGGTGGAAGCATATACAAAGATTGTCTTATCATTTCTTGCCTTGTCAAGGAGTAATTTTGTTCCCAAAGAGTTAACAAGCATTGTTTCAAGCGGATATTCTGTATAATGCTTAGGCGATGCAGGTGAGGCTAAATGGTAAATTATATCAAAGTTTCCCTCTATTTCAGAAATACTTGTTAAATCTTTCTCAATAAGTTTAAAATTTTTATGATTTGAGAAGTCTTTTATATTGTCCTTGTCTCCTGTTATAAAATTATCTATCCCTATCACCTCATGTCCTTCTTTTAAAAATCTTTCACATAAATGCGAGCCTATGAATCCTGCTGCTCCTGTTATTAAAACCCGCATCCCTTTCTCCCTGTGGGAATATAAATAAACTCTAACTCCTTGATTTTTTCTACATCAAGACAGTTTCTTCCATCAATTATTATCGGAGTTTCCATAAGTTCTTTAATCTTCCTAAAATCAGCATTCTTGAATTCATCCCATTCCGTTAATATTAATATTGCATGAGAACTTTTACACGCTTCATAAAGATCCGAGACATAAATCACATTTTCATTTTCTCCAAATTCCCTTTTAAAATTATTCATGGCATAAGGATCATAAACTTTACATATTCCCTTTTCTTCTACAATTCTTTTTATTATTTTTAAACTGGGAGCTTCTCTTACATCATCGGTTCCAGGCTTAAAAGCCAATCCCCAAACTGCAAATACCTTATCCTTTATAATCCATAAAACCTTTTTTATCTTTGATACAAATTTTTCAATTCTCTGTTCGTTTATTTTATCCACACATTTTAAAAGATTGAAATCCACTCCGTGCTCTTCTCCTATTCTGTAAAATGCTTTCACATCCTTCGGAAAACACGAACCCCCGTATCCTATTCCTGCATTCAGAAACTCTCTTCCTATTCTTTTATCCAACCCCATTGCTTCTGCTACTTTCATTACATCCGCTCCTGTTTTTTCACATAAATCTGCTATCATATTAATAAAAGAGATTTTTGTGGCAAGAAACGCATTTGAAGCATGTTTTATAATCTCGGCTGTTTCTATATCTGTAAAAATTATGGGTGCATTAAAATCTCTGTATATTTCTTCAAATATTTTTTGTGCCCTTTCTGACTCCACTCCTACTACAATTCTGTCAGGTTCTAAAAAATCTTTAATCGCGGAACCTTCTCTTAAAAATTCTGGATTTGAAGCCACCTCAAAATCCACATCCTTCCTTGCATATAGTTTCATCGTTTTCTTTATCCATTCCGCGGTTTTAACGGGAACCGTGCTTTTTTCAACAATTAATACATATTTATCAATATTTTTTGCTATTTCCCTTGATGCATCTTCAACCTGTGATAAGTCCGCCTTTCCATCAGGCAGAGGAGGTGTACCGACACATAAAAATATAACATCGGTATTATTGATAAGTTCCTTTATTTCGGAAATGAAATGAATTTTTTCAAAATTTTTTAAGAGTAATTCCTTTAAGCCCGGTTCATAAAAAGGTAAGACCTTTTTTTTCAAATTTTCTATTCTATTTTTATCTTTATCCATTCCGTATACTTTGAATCCTTTCTCAGCAAAGCAAACAGCGGTCACAAGACCAACATGTCCGAGTCCCATCACTCCGAGATTCATGGTAATACCTCCATTTTGTCATTTTTTGATAAATAATAGGCAACAGGCATAAAATCCGTATTTTTGGCAAAGCCGATATTATACTCCTTATCCACACATACTATCCCACCTGATGAACCTGTTTTCTCATCCAACTCTTTAACAGCCATCTCAGCTGCTTCCTGAGCACTTTTTCCTTGCTCAATCATAAAAATACAGTATCTTGCCATTGTTATTCTTATTATATCCTCACCCACACCCGTTGCAGAGGCGGCTCCGAAAGAATTTGCATAAGTACCACAACCTATCAAGGGCGTATCTCCTACCCTTGAAGATAAAGAGAAAAATAATCCGCCTGTTGAAGTACAGGCTGCAAGTACACCATCTTCATCCATTGCAACACATCCCACTGTTTCCATAATATCCTTTCTTATTTTTTCAATTTCCTCTTTCGGTTTTCTTATCACTTTCTCCCATAATTTCAATCTTTCGGGCACATAGAGATTTTCTTTTTTAAAACCGTGCATCTCCGCGAACTTTTCCGCCTCTTTCCCGACAAGAATTACATGTGAGGTTCTTTCCATAACACACCTTGCAATCTCAGAAGGGTGTAAAAATCCTTCTATTCCCGCAACAGCGCCCACTTTCAAATCACTCGTCATACAAGCTGCATCCAACTTTATACTTCCATCATTTCTTAAAATACTTCCTCTTCCTGCATTGAAAATTTCCTCTTTTTCCATTATTTTGACACTCTCAATGACCGCATCAATTGCTTTCCCTTTATTGGAAAGAATCTCAATTCCCGCTTCTAATGCCTTTTTTAACGAAATTAAAACTTCTTTCTTTTTTTTAAAAGATGCACCGCCGTGAAGAATTATTGAATACATGAGGTTAAAGTGTAAATCAAAAAATGACTTGGTTGCAAATTGATATTAAATATTCTTAAACTATATTCTTCATGGGAGAAAAATTTGACATTTATTTAAAATTACCGGAATTCATTTATACATGTGATAAAAATTTTGAAATTTTTGAAAAGAAAGATATAGGGATTAAAAATGGAAAAATTGTATTTATCGGTGATTATAAAGAAGGTAAAAAATTTATAGGTGAAAACACACGTGTTATAAATTTAAAGAATAAAATTGTTCTGCCGGGCTTTGTTGACCCTCATACTCATCCCGTATATGCAGGTGACAGGGCTATTGAATTTGAAGAAAGAATAGGTGGTAAAGAATATTTAAAATTTCTTAAAGAAGAAAAGGGAATTTTATATACTGTTAAAAAAACAAGAGAAAAGAGTAAAAGAGAATTGAAAAAAATAGTTAAAAACAGATTAAAAAAGTTTATTGAATTCGGGACATTAACACTTGAAGCAAAATCAGGTTATGGTTTGGATATAGACGAAGAATTAAAACACCTTGAAATTCTTTATGAACTTAAAAAGGAATTACCCCTTGATATTAAAATAACAGCCCTCTTTGCACATGCTGTCCCTCCTGGTAAGTCTAAAAAAGAATATATTGACAAAATAATAAAAACAGGACTTAAAAAGGCGAAAAAATTTGCGGATTTCTGTGATGTATTTGTTGAAAAAGGTGTTTATACAAAAGAAGAAGGTAAAAAAATTCTGGAAAATGCAAAGAAAACCGGTCTTTTACCCAGAATCCATGCTGACGAAATTACAAATTAAGGAGGTGCGGAATTGGCATGTGAAATAGAAGCATTATCTGCTGACCATCTTGAATATACAAAGATCCACACATTGAGAAAAATGAAAAATAAAAATGTTTCTGCAATTTTATTACCCGCAACTTCTTTTTTTATGAAATTACCGTTTCCGAAAGGAAGAAAAATGCTTGATCTGGGACTGAATGTTTGCCTTGCAACCGATCATAACCCCGGAACCTCGTATATATATTCACAACTATTCGTAGCAGGTCTTGCAATATTTTTAATGGAATTTAAAATTGAAGAAGCATTAAAGGCGATTACAATAAATTCCGCAAAATCCCTTTTAATGGACAAAGATAAGGGTTCAATTGAAATAGGAAAAGATGCGGATATAATTGTTTTTGATGTAAAGCGTGTTTCTTATCTGTTTTACGATTTTTTTAATGTTCATAAGCCATGTCTCGTGATAAAAAAAGGAAAGGAGGTGATTAATGAAATTGATTGAATGTGTTCCGAATTTTTCCGAAGGAAGAAATAAAAAAATAATTGATGAAATAGTTGAAGCAATAAAATCTGTTGATGGCATTAAAGTTCTTGATGTTGATCCGGGATACGACACAAACAGGACAGTTGTGACTTTTATTGGACCACCAGAAGCTGTTAAAGAAGCAGCTTTCCGCGGAATAAAAAAGGCATCCGAACTTATTGATATGACAAAGCATAAGGGAGCACACCCAAGAATGGGAGCAACGGATGTATGTCCATTTATTCCATTAAAAGATGTCACCTTTGAAGAATGCAATGAGATAGCTCTGGAGGTTGCAAAAAGGGTAGGGGAGGAATTAAGAATTCCTGTTTATTTATATGAAAAATCCGCAACAAAACCCGAAAGAAAAAATCTGGCTTATATAAGAGAAGGAGAATATGAGGGACTTAAGGAAAAGATAAAGAAACCGGAATGGAAACCGGACTTCGGACCTCAGGAATTTAATCCTAAATCAGGGGCGACGGTAATAGGTGTTAGAGAATTTTTAATTGCATATAACATAAATTTAAATACTAAGGAAAAAAGATATGCAACCGATATAGCATTTGAATTGAGAGAAAAAGGAAGAACGAAAAGAAAAGGTAATATTTATCCTTTTTATTTCAAAGGTGAGATTGTAAGATATAAGGAAAATGAGTATCCATGCGGAGAGTGTGAAGAAGTTTTTGAAAATCTGGATGAATTATATAATCATGTAAAGAAAAACCACGGGTATGACCTGTTTGAACTTTTAAAAATGCACGGCATTGAAAAGGAAAATATTATAGGGAGACCCGTTAAAAAGAAAGGAAAATTTAAAAATGTAAAGGCAATCGGATGGTATATTGACGAATATAAAAGAGCACAGATAAGTATAAATTTAACAGACTATAAGATAACAAATATGCATCATGTTTATGAAGAAGCAAAAAAACTTGCAGAGGAAAGGGGACTCTCTGTTACAGGGAGTGAAATTGTTGGTCTTGTCCCTTTTAAAGCAATTTTTGAGTCAGGAATATATTATTTAAAAAGACAAAAAACATCCACAGGAGTACCCGTGAGGGATGTCCTTGAAACCGCAATCCAGTCTCTCGGATTAAGGGATGTTGCAGAATTTGATATTGAGGAAAAAGTATTGGGTTTACCTGATGTATTTACAAGTAAATATCCTAAATTCAAAATATGGGATTTTGTAGATGAACTTTCAAGAGGTTCTCCTGTTCCAGGAGGTGGTTCATCTTCCGCACTTTCAGGTGCCCTTGCTTCCGCACTTTCAAGTATGGTCCTTAATATCACAATTTCAAAACTGAAAGACGATAAAAAATACGAAAAATTGAGCAAATTTGCTGAAAAATTTCAGGAGTTAAAAGATTTCTTTTTGATAAATATAGATAAGGATAGTGAAAGTTTTGAAAATTATATGAAAAAGTTAAGGGAAGGTGAAAATGAGGAGGAAATTAAAAGTGCCTTGATTGAGACGATAAATGTTCCCTTTTCCGTGATGAAGAAATCATTTGAAGGAATAAAGATGATTGATGAAATTTTAAGTGATATAGATGAAAATGTAATATCCGATTTGGGTTGCTCTGTTCTTTCTTTTCTTTCTGCATTTAAAGGTGCGTATATGAATGTTTTAATAAACTTGAAAAATATGAAAAATCAGGATAAGTTAAAATATGAAAAAGAGTGTAAAAAAATGTTAAAAGATTTTGAAAATTTGGTTAAAAAACTTGAAAATATAATATTTGAAAAACTTTTGGAAGGAGGTACATGATATGCTATTAAAAGAACGGTTTCAAAACCTGGCTTTTAAGTATTTTAACCAAAGGGAATTTGAAAAAGCATTAAAGCTTGTTGACAGACTCCTGGAGGAGAATAAGGAAGATTTCAACCTTTTACTCTTTAAAGGAGACATTCTCGCCCAGATGGAGGATATCGAAAATGCTCAAAATTACTACATTTCTGCCATTGAGAAAGCAAATAAAGAAAAAGATAATTTCAAAAGGGTTCTTGCTCTGATGAAACTAAAAAGAATTCAAGGAGAAACAAATGAGTTAAATGCCAGAATTTTTATTTCTTCTTATAATCTCGGACTTTTAAAACTATGCGAAGATGCCCTTGAGAAACTTTTAAGGGAGGATGTGCTTGAAGAATCAGCAAAATTTTTGGAAAGGGTTATAAATGATGTAAAAAAAGAGGAAGAAGGAGTTTGTAATTTCTTAAAGGGAATTCTTTATTTAAAAATCGGAAAAGAGGAAGGTAAGGATTTTTTAAGTAAAGCAAAGGAAAAAATTGATGAGGAAGAAAAATTAAAAAATTATAAAGAGTTTATTGAAGGGATTTCGGGTGCAAGGGAAGGCGGAATAGATTTAAAGGAACTGGAGGATATTTTGCAGATTGAAGGACTGGCTGAAAGGAAACTTGAACCGGCAGGAACACTTGAATTGGCTGATTTATTGAGAAGCATAGGTTCCCAAGAGGAAGCAATTTTGGAATATTTCAGTGCAATATACGGATATATTTCTCAGGAAAACAATATTGAAAAGGCAAAAGAAATCCTTGAAAAGGTAAAGGAAATGACACCCGACGATGAGAGAATTCCAAAAGTTCAGGAATTCTTGGAAAAGATTGAAAAGGAGGAAGTAAAGGAGGAAAAAGAAGAGAAAATAGAAATAGGAATTGATTTAATGAAAAAGATTTTTTCCGAGTTTTTACTTCCGGAAGAAAATACCGACAACTGGCTCAGCTTTTTAAATTTGATGTCAGAGTGGAATATGTTTGAAGAAATAATCGATTATTACAGGGAGATTGAAGAAAAAGAAGCAAATGTGGATTTGTTTGCACCTCATTATTTATATTCCCTTTATATGATCGGTGAATATGAAGAGGTTGTGGAAAAGGCAGATAAGTTTATTGAACAAACCGAAAGTGAGGAAGTTTTGAAATTTTTAAAGTATTTTAAAGCAGTTTCCCTTTATAAACTGGAAAATAAAGAAAAAGCACTTGAAATTCTGGGTTCTATTTATGAACAGGACCCCGGTTTTCTTGATGTGAAGGATTACATGGAAGAAAAAAGACCCGAAGAAGTCACCCTAAGCGAAAAGATTTTGGAAGAGGAAAAGGAGGAAGAAGTTGTTGAAATTGAAGAAGTGATTGAAGAAAAAGCTGAACCCGTGGAGGTAATTGAGGAAGTTGAACCGGTCGAGGAGCCGGAACCGGAAGTTGTTGAAATTGAGGAAAAAGAAGCTCCTGTCCAAGCACAAGAAAAAGCACCTGCTCCTGTGATGGAGAAAAAACCTTTAAAAGAACACTTTATAATAATATAAAGGAGGTAAAAGAATGGATGTTTTTGAATTTTTCGGATTTAAAAAAGACCCTTTTACAATGGTTCCTGATCCCGAACTTTTTTATCCATCAAAAGTTCATAAAGAAGCACTGGAAAAAATAAAATTCTGCATAACCAGAAACAGAGGGGCATGTGTTTTAACAGGAGAAGTGGGAACAGGTAAGAGTATGATATTGAGAAAAATTCTTATTGATTTTTATAAAGATGAGGTTTATCTTCCCCTCTTTGTATTGTTTGCTCACCAGGAAGTTGATGTAAAATGGTTTTTGAAAAAAATATCAAAATTTTTCGGTTTAAAAGATACGGATGATATTTCACAATTAAAAGAGGAATTCATCTCTTCATTGCTTGATAAATTTGAAGAAGGAAAGAAAATTGTGTTTCTCTTGGATGAATCACATAAGATAAGGTCAAAGGAACTTAAAAGCTTTTTCAGAGACCTTCTTTCAATTGAAGATTTAAGTGAGAAGCCGGTATCGCTTGTTTTTGTGGGGTTAAGTGATTTAATCACAAATTTCAGGGAAGATCCGAAATTTTCCCAAAGAATTCCTTTATGGATATCACTTGAAAAATTAAAAGAAGATGAAATAATTGATTATATAAATTACCGAATAGAAAATGCGGGAGGTGATTCGGGAATCATTGAGGAGTCTGCAAAAGAAAAAATAAAAGAGGTCTCAAAGGGAATACCCAGGGTTATTAATGCTATATGCGATGCAGCTCTTCTTGAAAGTTATATGCAGGGTAAAAAAAAGGTAGAATTAAGCGAAGTTGAAAAGGTGATTTCGGGAATGGGATTATGAACATAGCAGAGCTTAAGAGAAAAGCAATAGAAAGTGAAAGCAAAGGAGATTACAAAAAGGCACTTTCTATTTATCAGACAATATTGAAAGAAAAGCCGGATGATCCGGATATACTTTTAAGGGTCGGGCAGATTTTACTCAGATTTAAACAGGATAAGAAAGCAGGTGAATTTCTCTTAAAGGCGGTTCAAATTTTTGAAGAAAGAGAAATAGCAAACAACAGGGTCGTTGCAATATATAAAAAATTATTGCAGATCTTTCCTGAAAAGAAAGAACTTTATAAAAAACTTGCAGAGGCTTTTTATTCAGTGGGAATGGTCGGAGAGGCGGGGAAAGCCCTTGAGACTTATATAGAATATCTTTTTAAAAATGGAGAATATGACAAAGGATTTGAAAATTATGAACTTTTACTTACATGGCAACCCGAAAATTTTGCTTTAAAAGAAAGGGTGGCTGATATCTATCTTGCTTTCAAAAAAAAGGACAGGGCAATAGAGTTGCTCGGTGAACTTTTATCTTATTATTCAAAGAGAAATAAAGTAAAAGAAGAAGTAATAAAGCAAAAACTTTTTTCTCTGGGTGTAAAAGAGGAGGAACTGGGGGAGCTTATAAGCTCTGACCATGAAGAAGAGGAAAAAGATAGTGTATTTGTAACTCTTGATGATTTAATTGGTGGAAAGAAAACTTTAAAAAGACCTTCCAGAGCACCCCCAAAGAAAGAAGAAAAGGCTCCGGTAGCTGAAGAAGAACCTTCGTTTGAGCCTTCGGAGGTACCCGAGATGACAGAGGCGGTACCGGTTGAGGAAGAAGAGAAGATTGAAGAAGAGGTAGAGGTTAAAGAAGAAGAAGAAAAAAAAGCCGAAGAAGTTTCGGAAGAAGAGATCAGTTCTCCGCAAAAGATGAAAGGAGTTGCGGAGACTCTCTTACTTCTCGGAGATTACACCGGAGCCCTTGATTCTTACTATACTGCTTATCAACTTTATTTAAAAGAGAATTCTTTAATTGAAGCATATAAAATTTTAAAAGAAATTGCGGATAAATGGCCCGAAGAGATAAGAGCAAGAAAAGAAATGGTCAGAATTTCTCATATGTTAAAAAACAAAGAAATGCTTGTGGATAGTATATTGTCACTTGCGGAATGTTTATACAAAAGGGGCGCCAAGGAAGAAGCAGTAAAATGGTTTTTAAAGGTTTTACAGATTGAGCCGGATAATAAGAAGGCAAAAGAATATGTATCTATAATAGCTCCTGAAAAACTGAAGGAGTTGAAAAAACCGAAAGTAGAGACTCCGAGGAAGGAGCCGGAGGTCAAAAAGGTTAAAAAGGAAGTTAAAAAATAAGTAAAGAAAGAGGTTAAAAAAGAACCCTTAAAGGAGGTAACAAAGAAACCTACAGTAAAAGAGAAAAAAGAAAAGGAATTTGTAGATTTTGCAAAAATGTTAAAAGAGGAAATAGAGAAAGAAGAGGAAGAAGAAAAAGAAACGGGAATCTTGGAAGAAGTAAGGGAAACACTGCATCATTTTTCAAAAGAGGTTGATTATAAAGGAAAACTTGAACTCGGGATAGCAATGAGAGAGATGGGTCTTTATGAAGAAGCCATAATGAATCTGAAAGAAGCAGCAAAAGGTCCTGATACGCGGATAGAAGCACTTGAACTCCTGGGTCAAATCTTTATGGGATTAAATAAAAATGAACTTGCAATTGAATACTTTGAACAGGCATTAAAAGAGAAAATTGAGGATGAAAGAAGGAGAATTTCAATTGAATACCATCTTGCAGAATGTTATGAAAAAATAGGAGATCCCGTTAATGCACTTGCATATTACAAGAGAGTATTTGAAAAAGACCCCGGTATCAAAGGTTTAAAAGAAAAAATTGAAGAATTAGAAGGAAAAGAAAGGGGAGTTCTTGATGAGGATAGAATTTCCTTTCTATAAATGAGAAATGCAGTCAATTTCGTATCTTCAGTTTTACGGATTTAAGAAAGAACCGTTTTCTGCTGCACCGGATGAAAGTTTTTGGTTTTCTTCTCCTCAACATACAGAAGCATTAACAAAAGTGCTGCATGCAATAAAAAATTACAGGGGACTGATACTTGTTACAGGCGATATTGGACTCGGAAAAACAACACTTGCAAGAAAACTTTTGAGAGAATTGCTTATGGATAAGATTTTTGAGCCTGCTTTAATTGTGATTGTTCATTCCTCGGTCGGAACAATATGGTTTTTAAAAAAAATTGCTTATTTTTTAAGATTAAAAGAAGAAGAGGAGGATCCGGTTTCAATAGTTTCAAAAATTTCAAGAAAATTATTGGAAATGCATAAGGAAAATAAAATTCCGGTATTCTTGATTGATGAGGCAAATATGCTTAAAAATAAAGAGATAATGGAAGAGATAAGGGGACTTTTGAATATAGAAATACCCGGAAAAAGACTGATAAATTTTGTGCTTTTCGGTTTGCCTGAAGTGGAAGATAATTTAAAAATTGATATGCCACTTTATGAAAGGGTTGCTTTAAAAATAAAAATAAAACCTTTGGACCTTGAGTCGTCAAAAAGTTATATTAAACATCGTTTAAAAATTGCGGGAGGAAATGATAATGTTTTTTCAGAAGAGACTTATCCTTTGATTTTCAAGCATTCAAGAGGAAAGCCGAGATTAATAAACACAATCTGTGATAATGCATTACTTGAAGGGTTTTTAAAAAAGAAAAAAATAATTGACGCAGGAATAATAAGAAAGGTAGTTGAAGAATTGAGTTTATGAAAAAATTAAAGGTTGATTTGCATGCTCACACAAGTTTTTCGGATGGTGAACTTTCTCCTTATGAATTGATAAAAAAGGCGGAAAATGAAGGGATTGATGTTCTCGGTGTTGTTGACCATGATACAATGGAAGCGGCGTATCATATCCCTGAATCAAAAATTGAAATTGTAATCGGAACAGAGCTTTCGCTGAGAGATGGAAGAAGAGATATTCATTTACTTGTCTATTTTCCTGATAAAAATTCCGAATTGGAAGAAACATTAAGGAAAATAAGAGAAGTAAGATTTGAAAGGATAAAAAAAATAATAAAAAAATTAAATGAAATGAATATAAAAATTACATTGGAAGATGTGATAAGGGAAGGAAATACTCTTTCTTTCGGAAGACCTCATATAGCAAGGGTGCTTTTGAAAAAGGGATATGTGGCATCAATTGATGAGGCTTTTGACAGATATATAGGAAACGGAAAACCCGCATATATACCGAAATTTAAATTGACCCCGAAACAGGGTATTGAACTTGCACTTAAATCCAACGGAATTCCTGTCATAGCACACCCCGGAATAGAAAACATTGACTATGATTATCTTGATTACTTAAAATCACTCGGTATGAAAGGTGTTGAAGTCTTTTATCCTGACCATGATGAAGAAAAAGAGAAATACTATATGGAATATGCTTTAAGGAATAAAATGTTTATAACAGGTGGTTCAGATTATCACGGTGACAATCACGACGGAAAGGAAGTTTTGGCAAAAAAAACATTGCCTTATAAGTATTTTATAGAACTTAAGAAATATAAATATGAAGTGCTTGGTAGCAAATAGGGGAGAAATTGCGGTAAGGATAGCAAGAACTTTGAGGGAGATGGGTATTTTTTCAATAGGAGTATATTCAGAACCTGATAAATTTGCATTACATAACTTTTTCATGGATAAATCTTATCCACTTGAGGGTTTTTCATCTCTTGAAACTTATTTAAATATAGATAAATTATTATGGATTATTGAAAAAGAAAAGCCCGATTTTGTTCATCCGGGTTACGGTTTTTTATCCGAGAACCATGAATTTGCAGAAGAGGTGAGGAAAAAGGGAGTTAAATTTGTCGGTCCCTCACCGGAATCAATGAAAATGATGGGTGATAAATCGCTTGCAAGAAAAATTGCCGAAAAATGCGGTGTTCCTGTTGTTCCCGGCACATCGGAAAAATTGTCCGATGAAAACGAGGCTTTTGAGATTGCAAAGAAAATAGGTTTTCCTGTTATGCTCAAAGCAAGTATGGGCGGAGGGGGCAAAGGGATGAGAATTGTGAAAAAAGAAGAGGATTTTATTTCTTCTTTCAGACTCGCATATAAGGAGGCGGAAAATGCCTTCGGAGACGGTTCACTTTATATTGAAAAATTTATTGAAAAACCGAGACATATTGAGGTACAAATAATTGCGGATGAAAAGGGGAATTATTATGCACTCGGAGAAAGAGAATGTTCTATACAGAGAAGACATCAGAAAATAATTGAAGAAAGCCCTTCGCCTTTTATTGATGATAAGATAAGAAAAAACATTTATGAGGCAGCAATAGAAATCGCAAAAGCATGTGAATATGTAAATGCAGGAACAGTGGAGTTTATATTTGATAATAATAAGAATTTTTACTTTATAGAAATGAATACCCGTTTACAGGTTGAACACCCTGTTACCGAAATGAGAACAGGACTTGACCTTGTTAAATTGCAAATACTGATTGCTAAAGGAGAAAAGGTGATTCTTCCTGTTCCTTATCCTTTAAAAGGTTATTCCCTTGAAGTCAGGGTTTATGCAGAAGACCCTTATGAAAACTTTATGCCGTGTTCCGGTCAGATAAAATGGCTCTCTTTACCTTGCGGTCCCTTTACAAGGGTTGATTCCGGTATCTATCAGGGATGTATTGTTCCGGAGGAATATGACCCTTTACTTTTAAAGATAATTGTATGGGGAGAAAATAGGGAAACGGGTATAAAAAGGATGCAGAGGGCTTTATCAGAACTTTTCATTGCAGGAATTCCCACTACAAAAGATTTTTGCCTTGATCTCATAAGTTCGGATTTCTTTTTAAAAGGTGAATATCATACTTTTATGCTCGATGGATTAAAAATAAGTAAAAAAGAAGTAATAGGAGCAATTGAAGAAGAAATAGAGGAGTACCTGGATAAGGAAGTTGTGATAAAAAAGGAGAATGTCGCTTATAAAAATGAATGGAAAAATTTCAGATTTTTCTTCAATACTTTTGAAGATTATTAAATGAGAGAAATTTTGTTAAATGACATATTGTGGAAGACACTGCTTGTGGGTCTGATAGCACAGATAATCAAATCAATAATTAATTTCATAAATTTTAAAAAGTGGAATTGGAAATGGCTTACCGAGACAGGCGGGATGCCTTCCTCTCACACTGCTTCCTGTTTCGCACTTTCGGTTATGGTTGGAATGAGGGAGGGATTTAAGTCTCCGCTTTTTGCTGTTACTGCTTTTTTTTCATTCATTGTAATGTATGATGCAGCAGGACTAAGGAGAGCTGCTGGCAAACAGGCACAGGTTCTTAATAAAATAATGGAAGAATTGTCTTCATCGGGTAAAATAAAAGAAGAAAGATTGAAGGAACTGTTGGGACATACTCCCTTTGAAGTTCTTGTGGGTGCTGTGCTCGGAATTGTAATGGGCTTGATTCTTGTTTAATTTTATCTTATAATTTAATATGCGGGATGATATAAAAATAGGAGATCCGGTTTTTCAGAGAAATTTACTTTTATATCCTTTATATAGGCAGGGAAACGGAAAGCATTTTCAGAATGTAAAAACACTTGAGGAAGGGATTCGGGAAGGTGCTGTAAAATTTGAAGAATTGGAAGAACCGGATATTTCAAGAATTATTTTCAGAAATTCCGGAAATTCTCCTGTTTTTGCAATTGACGGAGAGGAGGTTTTGGGTGCCTATCAAAATAGGGTGTTGAATACTGCTTTTTTTGCAGAGGAAAGAACAGCCATTGAAGTCCCTGTTTCTTGTGTAGAGGAGAGGAGATGGGGAGGAGGAAGGTCCTTTTCCTCTTCAGGAACGGCTCTTTATCCCTCATTAAGGGCTTTGCTTTTAAAAACAACGAACAGGAGTTTGAAAAAAAGATTAGGGTATAAAACCGAGCAATCGCTCATATGGAGAAGTATCAAGGAGACTCTTTCGAGTCTAAGGGTTTCCTCTCAAACACTTTCAATTCATGATGCTTTTAAAGGCTATGAATCTCAAATTGAGTGGTATCTTGAGAATCTTGATTTCGGGAATGCAAGCGGTTTGGTTGCATTTGCGGGTTCAAGATTTTTATGTATGGATTTATTTATTTCACCCGATTTATTCAGAAAATTTATGCCGAAAATTGTAAGAGGATATGCACTTGATGCAATTTTATTAAGGGAACAGCCTACTGATATTATAAAAAAAGAAGAAGTAAAATCAGTGATAGAAAAAGCAATTGTGATGAAGTTAAAAAAATATCCTTCTGTCGGAAAAGGTTATGAATTCAGGGGCGAGGGTGACGGTATAGTGGTAAGAGGATTGAAACCTATTGAAGAAGAGGATTTTATTCATTTTGCGGTTTTCCCTGATATAAAAATTTGATTTGGACTTTATAAGTATAAGATTTCTTGATTTTATTGACATTGCCTTACTTTCTTTATTTTCTTATTTTATCATACGGCTATTCAGAGGAACAAGGGCAGGATTTATGATAATGGGAATTCTTCTTTTTCTTTTTCTTGCAATCCTTGCATATATGCTGAATCTGACAGGAACAAAGCTTTTTTTCAGTGGTTTGAAAACAATAGGGCTTGTTGCTTTTATAATAATATTCCAACCGGAAATAAGAAGGCTGCTTGCAAGTTTCGGTAGGATGCCTATTTTAAGGGGATTTACCGAACAGAGTATGACTTATGAGGACTCTATTCAGATTTTAGTCAGGTCGGCATTTTCTTTAAGGGATAAGGGATACGGTGCTATTATGGTTATTCAAGGAAAAATGGGATTAAATGAATATACAGAGAAATCACTTCTTATAGATGCCAAACTTTCCGAACCTTTAATACTTTCAATATTTAATCCTTTGTCTCCTTTGCATGATGGAGCCTGTGTGATAATGAATGACAGAATCATGTATGTGAGATGTATGTTACCTCTATCCGACTCACCTCAAATTGACCCTGCTCTGGGGACAAGGCACAGAGCAGCAATAGGTTTGACAGAGCAGAGTGATGCATTTGTAATAGTTGTTTCGGAGGAAAGAAGAGAGGTTTCTTTTTCTTATCAGGGAAGACTTATAAGAAGGGTTACAAGGGACACTTTAAGGAGAAACCTTGAACTGTTTATAACCGGAAAATTGAGCTAAACATTTGATTAAGGAGGCTAAAATGGACTATTTTAATCCGAAACCGAAGGCAAATAAAAAGGAATAATAGTGTAACAGGAAAAAAACAATTCTTTACGATTAAAATTTTTCTTCATTACCACATAATTCAAATCCCTCTTTTTTTAATTCCTTTATTTTCGATTTTTCAATTTTTAAATCATTTTTATTTTCAATAAAAGAAGGAATATCTATCTCCGGTGCGTCGTATTCCGTATGTCCGTAAACTCTTCCACCTTTTGAAAACTCGGGTATAAATAAAACTCCTCTTCCGATAAGTTCTTTTGCTGATTTGTTATTTTTTTCACAAATTATTCTATTTAACAGATTAAATCTCTCCTTAATTATTTTTTCCGGAAGTTTCCGGTAAATTTTATAAGCAGATGTTCCTTCTTCGTGATAATACCTGAAAAGGGTTATTCTTTTAAATATTTTATCTTTATTTACAAACTCAACAAGCTCTTTAAATTCCTTTTCATTCTCCTCCGGAAAGCCTGTTATTAACTCTGTTCTTACAGTGAAATATCTTTTTGGTAAATATTTATCAATTAACTCAATTGCTTTCATGACTGCTTTTTTATCTCCCCTTCTTTTCATTCCTTTTAAAACCTTTTCAGAAATATGCTGAATCGGTAAATCAATATAAGGTGCCATCTTTTCGTTGTCACTTATTATTTATAAAATTTCATCATTTAAATCAGCGGGATGAAGATAAAAAACTCTTAAAAGTTTTAAATCTTTTATCCTTAAAAGTTTTTTCAAAAGAAAAACAAGTTTCTTTTTCTTATACAAATCAATTCCGTAAAGTCCTGTGGATTGTGAAATCAATATAATTTCTTTAAATCCCGAACTCACAAGAGATTTACATTCTTGAATTATCTCCTCAATCGGTTTCGACCTGAATTTGCCCCTTATAAAAGGAATTGTGCAGAAAGAACACACCTCATCACATCCCTCTGATATTTTTAAATATGCAAAATTTACGGTTGAAATAAATCTCGGGATTTTTTTAGAATATAAAAATCTTGTTGATTTAAAGTCATTTTTTAAATTTTTTTCAAGTAAATTCTCAAAATTTTCAATATCATCGAATCCGAATAAGAAGTCAATTTCAGGAAATTTTTTTATAATCTCGTTTTTAAAGCGTTGGACATAGCATCCGCCTATTCCGATGGTTTTAATTTCTCCTATTTTCTTTTTTCTTATAAATTTTTTTATTATTTTTTCTGTTTCTTTGATTGCGGGTTTAATGAAAGAACAAGTCATAATAAGGATGGTGTCTGCGGATTGTGGATTTGTCAATTCAAATTTTTCTTTAATTAATTTTCCTGCCAGATATTCGCTATCAATTCTATTTTTCGGACATCCCAAGATAATAATGGAAATCTTTTGAGACATTAAAAATTATAAAGAAATGAAATTGAAAAAGTATATTCGGAGTTGGTATAATAATAAAAAATTTTTAAGTAGGTATTGAAAAAATTTGATGTTTTATAATATGATTATTATATTTCAAAAATCGGGTTCAATTCCCGTAAAACCCAAGTAGAGGTCATGAAAAAATTATTGTATGTAATACCTATCGCGGGTCTGTTATTCTGGGCATGTCAGGTGCCCCCGCAGGTGAAGGAACTACCGAATAAAATCCAAAATATCGAATCAAGAGTGGAAGAACTTGAAAACAGGGTGGAGGAACTGGAGAAAAAAGTTGAGGAGCTGAGTAAGGAGGAAAAAGAGGAGACAAAAATTGAAACAAAGACCGAGACACAAACTCAGTCTAAGACCAAACGAAAAGCGGCTCCGAGAAGAAGACAATAAAAAGGAGGATAAAGATGAAAAGATTTATCTCTATTGTGGTGGTATTGTGGACTGTGACTTATTTTGCCGGATGTGACGGAGGCGGAGAAGTTGCGACTCCTAATGCAAGAATCGTTTCAATATTGGACAACGGTGGAGGGGTGAGGTTTGAGTGGGATCCGGTGGATGGAGCAGATGGCTATAGAGTCTATGTTGATGGAGTGATGCAGTATGAGGGTGAAAACACATACTTCGAATGGACAAAAGTGGCTAAGGAAATTAAGGTTGTAGCTTATGCAGGTGATAAAGAATCATTTCCAAAAACTTTTGACTTTACTCCTGTTATAAGTGAGATAAAAATATATCCCTTGAGTGATCCTGACACAACTCATCCAAGTGGATTTTATTTTGATGCCTCCACAGGTGAAGCAAAGGAAAAAAGTGCTAAATATCCTGAAGAATGTGATTATATTTTAGATGATGTTCACTTTGCGGAGTTAACATTAACTGGTCCACAAGGGCTTCAACCTCCTTTCAATAACGAAAATAACACAGTTTCAGACCTTACTAATGCGGATTTTGATTCCTCAAATTGCGCAGTTGCTCCAGGAGGCTATTATAATTATACTGCTGTCGGAACAAACAATACTATGTATTTATGGATAACAGATGACACTGCATGGGATGATAAGGATCATTTTGCCAAGATTTACTTCCCGTCTTCTCCGGATCCCGACGGTGGATACACAGTGAAAATTGCCTATCAACTTCAGGGTGGACTTCGTTGGTTAAAGACAAAATAAAGAAAATTTAAGGGGGACGGAAGCTCATTCGGGTTAAAATTACTTAAAACCGTCCCCCTTAAAAAGTGAGAAAATTTTTAACGAAACTTATCGGAGAGTAATAGGCAACGGGTAGTACTCTTTTAGGATTCTTTATGTCACCTCCTGTATTTGGTATGAGTTCAAATCCTTCATACGCCAGAAAAATTATCATCCCGCCGGCAATCAGATGAAAAGGTTCTGTCCAAGCAGAAGGTTCCAGATGTTGCAACTTAATACTCCATAATCCTGCCCCTATGAAAAGAAAAAGAATGCTAATTTTGAAACCTACTATCCATTCTTCAGCCTCACCTACTATCTTTGAACCAAAAATATTTAATCCTGTGAATAAAACAATTACTCCGGTGATTAAAATATGTTTCCATATTATTTGAGTTTTTGCAGGGAAAAAGCTTGCTCCATAACTTCCGAAAGCGTATGCATATAATGAAAGCATTACAATGTAGCTTAACCATAATAAGATATTTAGACTGCCTGTAATAAGACCCGGTCCGAATGCTTGATTTAAAAATTCAACTGTCCCCCCACGACTCGGATATGTGACCGATAATCGGATGTAAGAATAGGATGTAAGAAGTGCAACTATACCTGCCAGGACAAAGGCAACAGGGGTTCCGCCATGAGCAAACTCGACAGCCAGTCCAAGAACAGCAAAAATTCCGCCTCCCACCATTCCTCCAATACCTATTGACACTACAGACCAGTATCCGAGTTTCTTTTTTTGTAAGTCATTCATGTTTTTAATAATAAACTAATTTTTAATACAGTTTCCTTGCTATTATTCTATTTACCGCATGTTTATGAGGAATACCGCCTGACATGCAATCAAAGATTTCTTCTGTGCAATAAAGAATTTCCCAGTCCCGGTAATAACCCATCAATTCACCTGATTTATAAAGAAAAGCATTTTCTTCAGCATCAGGTGCCCTTTTGATAAAAGGCTTTTCCACGAATACTGATAATACATTCAGACCATTAAATGAAGTGTGTTTTTTGTAATCCTCAAACCGTTCTTTTCTTACCTCAGGTGGAAGATAATGAAGAGTTCCTGTTGAAAAAATAACATCATAGATTTCTTCAAGTTTGTATGTGATTATATCTGCGTGAATTGTTTTAATTTCAACTCCTGCTTCCTGAGCATACATTTCTGTTTTCTTTAAACCCGGTAATGATAAATCAAGACCTGTAACTTCAAAACCGTGTTTTGCAAAATAAATGGTATTTCTTCCCTCACCACAACCGAGGTCAAGTAATTTCGGATGAGAATCAGAAGAGAGTTTAACAATTTCTATAACCCTATCGCATATTGCAGAAGGCTTCTTTCCCCGGTAAAATTCCTTTTTTGAATACTTTTCATCATAGGAATTTTGTTTTTTCATAATTAGTTCCTCTTTGAAATAATAAATTAAAAATAAGGAAAAATCAATTATTTTTTATCAACCCGTAAATAAACACATCAAAATATTTACCGTTTATATAATGAGCTTTCCTTCTTATTCCCTCCTTTTTAAATCCAATTCTTTCAAGTAATTTCTGAGAGAGGATGTTATATTCATAAACCTCTGCTTCAATTCTGTGTATGTTCATATTTTTAAATAAATAATTTATGAAAGTTTTAAGTGCTTCTTTTCCGTATCCTTTTCCTCTTTCCTCACCCAGGACAAATCTCAACCATCCTATTTTTCTTCTCTTATCAATAAAATTCAATCTTATATATCCTATCGGTTTTTCTGATTTTCTTAAAATAACCATCATATAGATTTCATATCCTGATTTTCTTGCTTTTATGATGTCTTCCCTTTCCCCATTCAAACTTATTTTAACATCTTCGGATAATACCATTTTCTTAATATAAGGGTCTCTTTTCCATTTTGTTATAATTTTTGCATCTTCAGGAGTTATATTTCTTAAAAGAAGGTTTTTAGTGGATATTTGATTCAGTAACATTTGTGATTCTCACAAAATCCTTTTCCCGTTCGGTACTTTTCTATCAGGCTGGAGTAATACGACTTCATTTCCTTCAAGAATAACACCTAAAATAAGGCATTCTGATATGAAATTTGCTATCTTTTTTGGCGGAAGGTTGTATACTGCAATTACCTGTCTTCCTACGAGGTCTTCTTTTTTATAAAGTTTTGTTATCTGGGCGCTTGATTTTTTGATTCCCAGTTCTCCGAAATCAATCCATAATTTATAGGCAGGTTTTATTGCCTCAGGAAAATCTTCAACCTTTATTATTGTTCCGACCCTTAATTCGATTTTCAGAAAATCTTTATAGGTTATATTTGGCATAAGAGACTAATACTACCTCCACTCCTTGGATTTGTGCTGGAGTTCCACGGATGTGAATTTATCTTTTAATTCTTCCAATCCTCCTTCCCAGTCAAATTTAAAACTTCTTTTTCTTTTCTTTTTCAATTTATATTTATTTGTTAGAAATTCAATATAATCCAGAACTTCTCTTTTTAATTCATCCGGGAGTTCTTTTATTTTTGTTTCAATTTCTTTATTAATCATTTTTAAATTATAATTTCAATGAAGATAATCGGTCAAAAATGAATAAAAAAATTTATCTTTATTCGGTTAACCATGATGCCGTGAACTGGGAAGAGATAAAAGATTTTTTGGTAAATAAGGGTTTTGAAGTTTTTTTGAATAATGACCCTCTTTTAAATCTTGAAGGAAAAAAATTGAATAAAACAGCAGAATATCTTGCAAAAATAAGGGTTCTTCATCCTTTAAAAAAAGAATTGAATGATAATCCCTTTCCCATAGAAGTTGATTATGAAAAGAGAAATTTGAAAAGAGAAAAAAGAAAAAAGGGAATTATTTATGATGCCTTGAAATTTTTAAAAATTTATTATGATTTTATTCCTTTAGAAATCAGGGAATTAGATAATGGTTTTCCCTTCTTTTTTACGGACCAGTTAATAGCAACTTTCTCTGACAGATGGCATTTAAGGGTTATAATTCTTTCCTTTCCTGTTTTAATTTCAATTCCCGGAATTGTCCATGCACCCGCAAAGGACAGGGATTATTACATTGCAGAAACTCTTAAATCGGTTCCTGAATTTAAAGATTATTATTTGAAAGAAAATGATGAAAGGTTAACAAAAATTTTATGTGCTTATATAATTCAGGGAATTTTCTTTTATAAATCAATAATCGAAAAAAAAGAATTTAATTTCTGTAAGGACAAAAATTGTATTCTTTATAATAGTCATTTTCAAAAAGAGGTAATAAATGCTCAATATAATATGAAATTCTGTAAAAGTCATGAAGTTGAATGGAAAAGTATATTGAGAATTAAAAAGATTCTTTAAAATTCAAATTGATACTTTTTGATTTCCCGCATTAAAATTATGATATGAAAAAGATAATTTTAATTATAGTTGTAATTTTTGCTTTTATTTTTACGTTGTTTATTGCTTCCTTTATTGCTGCTAAATCTTTCCTTACGCCCGAAAGGATAAAAAATTTTGCGGAAGGGATAATAGAAAAGAGCCTGAATGCAGAAGCCGAAATCCAGGAAGTAAAACCTGAAATCGGTTTTTTTAAAGCAGGAATAAAGGCAGAAGACATAGAAATTACAAAAAATAAGAAAAAATTAGTCTCTGTTAAAGAAATTGAGTTTAAACTGAAAATATTGCCCCTTATTTTCAAAAGAAGCTTAGATATTCAAAAGATTTATATTAAAGAACCTGAAATAGAGTATCATATTAAAAAGAAAGGTAAAAAAAGGAAGAGAGAAAAAGCAAAAGAGCTTAAACCCGAAGCAGGATTGCTTTTTACCCTCAAAAATTTTACACTTGAAGATGCAAGGATTAAGATTTATAAAGACAAGAAAAAAATATACGATATAAAAGATTTTGACATAACCTTTTCCTCATATTCGATAACGAAGAATAAAATTAATTTCAAGGGTAGGGGAGGAGTTTTAATAAAAGAGCCGAAATTTATTAATCAGAAAATAAATTTTTCTTTTGATTTTGACTTGGACATTGCAAGAGATTTTATTGAACTTAAAGACTATTCCCTTGCTGTCAGAGATATAGAAATTGAAGGGAACGGGGAGTTTGAAAAAATTATAAAAGGGGAGCCAGAATATTCAATTAAAATAATTTCGAAAAATATTGAACTCTCAAGTCTTAGAGAATTTTTAAAAAATAAGAAAACGAATTTAAAAGGAAAGGTTGACATTGACTTAAAAATAAAAGGAAATATAAAAGAGACCTTGCCGAAAATTTATGGAAAAATAAAATCCGATGATATAACCTTGATAACCGAAGGAAAAAGAATTAATTTTAATAAATTGAGAATTGATTTTAAGGGTGTATCCGGAGAATTAAAAACAAAAATGGTTTACGGATTGCAAAAGGGTAATATAAGCAGTCGGTTCTATATGGATAAATTGAGTTTTAAAGGGAAACTTGATATAGAAGGGAATTTGAAAGAGTTTACAGGTAAAGATGCGGTATACAGTTTAAATTTGAATTTCAACGGAAATATAAAAGGTGATATAAATGCAAAAGGAGATTTAGAGTCAGGCAAAAATAGATTAACATTTAATATAAGTGGAAAGAAAGAGAGGAATATTTTTTACCTTAACGGTTCGGTAAATTCGGATTATTTCAATGTAAATGATTTTTTACCGCCTGAGAAAAAGAATGGACAGAAAAAAGGAAAAAAAGTAGAACTTTTGCTTCCGAAGGGTGTAAATGTGCACATAACAGGAAATATTAAAAGATTGATTTTAAAAAAAGACAAAATGGAAAGGGTTAGGTTCAGGCTTAAAGTTGATAAAAAGGGAATAAGGTTAGAGGATTTAAAGGGTAATGTTTATAAGGGTCGGATTGAGGGAGAAGTTTATATTTTTAAAGGCAGTATAAAAGTAAAGTCAAAAATAAAAGGTAAAAATCTTGAATTTTCTGAAATTTTGAAAATACATAAATTTTTGCCCGGTGAAATAAAGGGTAAGTTAGATATAAGAACGGATGCAAGTTTTGATTTAGAAAATATTTTTGAAACCCTTAATGCAAAAAATTCTGTTTTTGTATTTAAGGGAGAGTGGAGAGCAAATCCTGTTTTAACAAAAATTGCAGATTTGTTAAAAATAAATGATTTAAAGAGATTGAAATTTCAGAAAATTAATGCAAGGCTTGAAATTAATAGAGGATGGATGAATCTAAACAATTTCAAAATTCAGGGAAGGAATTTTTTAATTGTTACTACCGGTAGAGTGAGCTTGAAGGGAAATTTGGATATAAAGTTAAAAATCAATTTTAAGGGTAATCTTGGAGAAAAATTAAGGAGATTTTCCTCACTTTCAAAGTATTTCCAGAATAAAAAAGGTGATTTTGAACTTGTTTTTGACATAGACGGAACATATAAAAATCCGAAGATAAAACTTGATATAACCGATTTTCAGAGAAAAATCCAAAAAGAAATAAAGAAAAAAGTAAAGAAGAAAATAAAAGAGGAGATAAAGAAGGGGATAGAGGAGTTATTTAAAAGGTTCGGGTTTTAGATTATAGAGATTTATCTTCCTCCCTTTTAATCTCACACACCGTAGGAGCGGTTTCCTAACCGCGATTAATTATTGTAAGCAGTTTTCAAACATATTTTTCATTCTATCCCTAATCCCTAATCCCTAATCCCTAATCCCTAATCCCTATTCCCTAATCCCTGTGAAAAATATAACTTCTTTATTTCACCCTTATAATCTTTTTCACCATTCTTTTATCCTTGAATTTGCCTTCAACAAAGTATATTCCTGACGGAAATTCCGGAATCTTTATACTGTAAATCCCTC
>JAJRUZ010000041.1 GCA_024277525.1 Caldifarciminota bacterium
TTTTTAACTCCCTGTTTGAAAAATATATTATATATTAAAAATTTCCCGAAAGTCAAAAAATATCCCATTTTCTGAACCTCCAAATACACAAATCATTTCTCCTTCAACAGGATAAAGAGTAATTGTTCCAGCTTCCGTTTGTATCCTGCTTTGATATAAGATATTGAACCGCTTTTTGAATCTGAACAGTATAATCCTTCTCAGAGGCTATCAAAACCAGAAGTGCTAAGGAAGTTTCATAAACTGTATTATTAAAACTCCCGTTCTGTTCCTGATGAGATAAAATATACGAAATGCCTGAGTTTATATTCTCCTCAATATCAAAAGCATCCCTGTATTTTAAAAGGGAAAGAAGGGTGAGGGAGGTTGTAAAGATATTTATTTTCCTTACATCTTCTGAGATATAAAATCCGCCGGTTGTATCCTGCATAGAGAGAATATACTGAATCATGCTGGAAATCTGTTCATACTCAGGATATCCTATCTCCTTTAAAGCAAATAACACCCTGCATGCGTCAATAATATCGCTTTTGTATCCTTTATATACTCCGAACCCGGCATCTTCATTCATAAAAGCAAGAAGTGTATCCAGAAATTCCTCATAATCAATATTTACATAAGAGCAAAGCATTATCTTATCAGAAAGATAAGGAACTGCATTTGGTGCATTCTCAATAAACCAATTTATTCCGTTTATTACAGAAGAATCTATTTCATCCAACATGCAAAACATCTGCAGAGCATAAGAAGTAGCGTCAAACCTGTTTACTGTTGTCCCTTCCCAGTAGCCGGTCGTATCCTGATTTTCTCTGAGCCATGTCTTTGCCTCAGGGATACCCGCAGGAAGCCATTTCAAAACCACAAAAAGCACAAACATTTTAAACCCTCTCATCGCTTAACCTCCTTTTGTTTTCTTAAATTTAAGTAAAAATATACCTATCATTAAAATTATAAAATAAAATAAAATTCCAGGTTTCGAGACGAACTCTATTGATTTATTAAAAACATAATAACTATAAAAACTCAAAGGGTTCTTTTCTTTTATATATTCATTAAAATCAGTTGGAACGTTAATATTTTGGATAGTCTCTATATTCTTTTTGTAATAAATATAAATTTTTTTCTGTTTTGTAATACTTTTACTATCTAAATCTTCGAAAATAATAGAGTCATAAGGAGAATTAAAAGTCTGTAATGCAACATACAAAAAATATAAAGAGTCATAATTTTTATAAGTTGGAAATTCAATTCGAATCCTATAAGATCCTCTTTTTTCTTTTGTAATGTAAGTATTGTTAGGAAATAAAAGTTTTTCATTCTTAATTTTAAACTCAAAAGCAAATATTTCTTTTTTGGGTCTTTCAAGCAAATCCTTTTTTAATGAATCTTTTATTAAATAGAATTTTGAAGTATCATTTTTATCATAAAATAGGCACTTTCTATAATATTTATGTTCCTTACTATAAACCCATGGATTAGGAAAGTAAAGGACTATTTTAATAGTATCTTCAGAATCAACAACTAATTTATTTATCCTTCCTCCCGCTATACTCATTGGAAATAAAGAAAAATAATAACTATTTTCTTTTAAACCTGCATTTATTATTCTCCTTCGAAAACATTTGAAAAATTTAATATCCGGGACAAAAATTTTTATTTTATTTTTGGGAAATTCTGCTATAAAGAAATTGGAGACTGTATCTAACTTAAAAGTTATTTTTAATAAACTTCTTTTATATTGGTTAATTACAACTAAAAATGGGTTTACTTTAAATTTTTTATATCTTATATGAGTAATTTTTTTCAATTTAAATGATTTACCTTTATAAAAATTATTCCATATAAATAAAGAAATATATAATTTTTCATGTTTTTTCCATGCATATACATATGGAATGGTTTCAAAATAAGGAGGAGCCATAGAAGGACCTATATACGGAAACTGACATACCCATGAATAGAGCTCGGTATAAAAACATTTTGGAGAAAATAAGTGCTTCCAGTATTTAAAAGAAATCGTTAGCATTCCCACGGATCCAATAACAATAAAAAAATAGGACACAATTTTATTAAGTTTTGTCATTTTGCTTCCTCTTTGAGATTAACAGAAGGATCACCTCGAAATCTCGATTTTTTATAAATAGGACTAAAAAATAAAGAATTATATATCTCTCCAATTGTCATTGAAGTAGCGTATACGAGTGTCCAAAAAGCCCATGCATGTAAGTCTACAATAATTATAGACTCTTTTCCTTCCCAACTTATTTCTGAAAGACTGCCCAATGCGCTTCCTATTTGATGCTCATAATCTGCGGAATAGCAAGAGCCTAAATACGCAAATTTTATATTTGCTTTAGGACTCACATTTTCCAAATCAACTTTACTTATCCAAACATTAGAAGCGATCTCAAATGCTACTAAAGGACCTACCCATTGATTATTTATAAGAGTATCATAATTGTTAACTCCGTGTCCCATAAATTGAATAATTTTGGTAAATGTATCTTGAACAGCCATCAAAAAATCATTTTTAGACTGTAATTTTAAAAGTACAGACATATATCCTATATTATTCGCTATTAATTTACTGTAACAATTAGTTACCCAATCCGTAAGAAAATCAATATCTTCTGTATATGTGTTTTCATTACCTTGAAGAAAATATGCTCTCTTTTTATTCGTATTATTTAATGAAATAAGATGTTTTATATATACTGCGGTAGCATCAGCAACTGCGCCTCCCGCATACCCACCTGATATTTTATAAGCACCTGCCTTTGTCTCTGGATCCCTTATTATATAACCCACTCCTTTCCAGTCATAATATTGAATCTCTCTTTGTGAAATCTTCACTTCAAAACCTTGTCTTACCGCATTTTGAATCTCAATTTTTACATCTTCTGAAACCTCTAATAAAGGCAAAATCTGATTAATATTACCCGAATTTATATCATAAATCTCTATTCCTTCACTTTTCGCTATCTGTAAAGCCTTTACTGCTGAAATTGAAGGAAGGTTGAACCAGAGTTCAAATATATTATGCTCCAAAAATGAGCCTTCATAACCATAAAGCAATTGAAAATTCCTTTGGGCGGTAATATTCCCCTGCCTGTGCCACGAATTCAGAATCATCTTTGCAGCATCCATAAGAACTCCGGTTTGATTAACATTATAAGGTAAACCATAAAGATAATCAACCGAAACATTAAAGGCAACAAGACATTCTGAAAATACTTTTGTAATTATTGTGTTAAGGAAGCCCGCAAATATCTTCTCCGCTGCTTCTAATTGTGAAAAATACCCGAGACCGAATTCATATAAAAGTCTCTCAGCCCAATCAGGCTCTATCTCAACAGGCGCAAGGGTATCTGAGAGGTCAAAGAAAATAAAGAAGCGAAAATTTCTTTTCTTCATCATTTATTATTCTTGGTTTTTCTGTATTTAATCAATAAAATTATACCTGTCAGTAAAATTAAAAAAGAAAGTAAAAAACTCACCTTCACAATGGTGTATATCAATTTTTCGTAAACATAATAAAAGGAATATTCTCCTTTTACATATTCATCAAAACTTGCAGGAACACGAATATTCTGGATAGTTCTTATATTCGACTCATAATAGATATAAATCTTCTTTTTCCGTCTTGTATCTTTAGTGTCCGTGTCCTCAAAAATAATCGAGTCATAGGGATAATCAAAAGAATGAGAAGCAACATATAAAATAAGTAAAGAATCATAATTTTTATGGATTGGGACTTCAAACTTTACTTTATAAACTCCTTTTCTTTCTTCATTAACACAAACATTCGAAGGGAATAGAAGATTTTTGTTCCTGATTCTGAAATCAAAAATAAATCTTTCTTTTTTTGTTTTTGTATAAAGTTCTTTTTTCCATAAATTCTTCTTTAAATAAAATTTTAAAGTATCATCTTTATCATAGAATGGATGCTTTCCATAGTATTTATATTCCCTATCAAAGACCCATGGATTAGGAAAGTAAAGAACTATTTTAACAGTATCTCCGAAATTAACAATCAATTTATTTATTTTTCCACCTATTATACTCATAGGAAAAAATGAAAAATAATAATTGTTATTTTTTAAATTCTTGGTCAATACTCTCCTTCGAAAACAACGGAATAACTTTAAATCTTGAACAAAAACTTTTGTTTTTTTACCAAAAAGATACTTTATATAATAGAAAAATGAATAGTTGGTATGTAATTCAAAATCTACTTTTACTAAACTTTTTGGTCTTTGATTTACTAAAATATAACAAAAAGAGTTCCTCGTTTCCTTATAATCTTTATAACTTATTCTATTTATCCATATTAATTTCGGTAGATTGGAATTGTTCCATATAAATAAAGAAGCATAAAGTGTTTTATTTTTCTTGTAAGCAAATATATAAGGTACTGTTTCATAGTTATTTATAAAGTGGCCTATATAAGAAGATAAATAATATGAAAGCGCGTATTGAGGTAATGTACATTCCTGAGTAAAAAACTTGCCTAAATAATTTGGATAAATTACCATACCTATAAATCCTATTATAATAAGAAAATAAGATATAATTTTTATAGATTTCATTACTCTGATTCTTCACCAAGGAAAAGCCAGGGGTTACCTCGAAATCTTGATGCTGAATAAGAAGGAAAAAGCATAGTATATATTACGCCTACCGGAAAAATGTTTAAAGAGGCAGTCGCCCAGAATTTCCATGCATGATCATCTATCATGATTAATGCCCACTTGCCCGCCCAACTTATTTCAGCTTCTGCTCCTAACGCCAATCCTATTTCATAATCGTTATCCGCAGAATGACATGTCCCTAAGTAGACAAATTTTAGTTTTGCTTTAGGCTCTACATTCTCAATGTCAAGTTTAGTTATCCACTCACGGGGAGCAACTTCAAATGCTGTTAAAGGGCTAATCCATTGATCATTTACTTGAACAGCATAATTATTAACACCGTGCCCCATAAATTGTAAAATTTTGGCAAATGTATCTTGAATAACATCTAAAAAACCTTCTTTATTTCTTAATTGTATCACAAAAGTAAAATAACCTAACTTACTTGCCATCCGCCCGCAGTAAAGATTTGTAATCCAATCAATCTCGGCATCACTTTCAACATCATATGTCTCCGGGTGACCTTGAAGAAAGTAAGCTCTTTTAATATTTACATTAAATACTTTAAGGAAATTACAATACACGGGAGGAACCATTATAACAAATCCTCCCAAAATTCCCCCACTTATCTTATACGCCCCCGCCTTTGTCTCTGGATTTCTTATAATATAACCCACTCCTTTCCAGTCATAAAATTGTATTTCTTTCTGCGAAATCTTCACCTCAAAACCCTGATTTACCGCATTTATTATTTCATTTTTAACATCCTCCGAAACCTCTAATAAAGGCAAAATCTGATTAATATTACCCGAATTAATGTCAAAAATCTCTATTCCTTCACTTTTCGCTATCTGTAAAGCCTTTACTGCTGATATTGAAGGAAGGTTGAACCAGAGTTCAAAAATATTATGCTCTAAAAA
>JAJRUZ010000042.1 GCA_024277525.1 Caldifarciminota bacterium
AGAGAAGATTTTTGATGAAAAAATGAAAGAAAAGAGAATTTTTAAGAAAAGTCTCCCTCCGGGAATTTATTTTATAAAAATTAAAGGAAGAGACAAAAGAATTGAAAGAAAAGTGATAATTCTGGATTAATTCGGGAGAAAGGATTTGAGATGTTGAAACCAGAGTTTAATAAACCCAATTTAAGAGTTTTTATGTTATGTAAAGTATTCTGTGATTTAACGGTTTTCTGATTAATTTTTTAAAAAATTGAAAAAAATTTTTAATAAAACATATAATAAGTTTATTTCAAAACAAATAGGAGGTGAAAAATGAAGGCTGCAAGATTTTATGGTTCGAATCAACCATTAAAAATTGAGGATGTTCCGATACCTTCTCCGAAAAGCGGAGAAGTGCTTGTAAAAGTATCGGCGTGCGGTTTATGTCACACTGACCTTCATTATATTGACCACGGAGTCCCCACATTTAAGCAACCCCCTGTTATTCTTGGACATGAGGTCTCAGGAGTAATTGAATCTCTCGGAGATGGGGTTAATAAATTTAAAAAAGGTGATAAAGTATTAATACCCCCTGTTTTTACTTGCGGAGAATGTGAAAGATGCAGAACAGGCAGGGAAAATATATGTGATAATATGATAATGCTGGGTAATAATATTGACGGAGCATACGCAGAATATGTAGTGGTTCCTGCAAAGGATGTTATTCCTTTACCAGAAGAAATCCCGCTTGAAGAGGGAGCGGTAATTTCTGATGCTATTTCAACACCTTTCCATGCACTTTTAAACAGATCGAAAGTAAAGCCGGGTGATAAAGTTGTGATTTTCGGCTGCGGAGGGCTCGGATTGAATGCTGTACAGATTGCAAAAGCCTTAGGAGCTTTTGTTGTGGCAGTTGATATAAAGGATAAAAAACTTGAATTTGCGAAAAATTTCGGAGCAGATGTTGTTTTAAAATCGGATGAAAAAATTTATAAAGAAATACGGAAAATTACAGCAGGAGGAGCCGATGTCGCTGTTGAAGCAATAGGAAATCCTCAGGTTATGCAAATTGCATTTTCATCCGTTAAAACAGGCGGGAAACTTATTATAATGGGATATTCGGAAAAAGATGTCTCCTTTAATGCAGGAAGAATAATGTTCAGGGAGATGGAAATAATAGGAACCCTCGGTTGTCCCCCTTATGTTTATCCAAAACTTATAGAACTCATAAGACAAGGCAAATTGAAACTCAAAGAAGTTGTCACCCATAAGTTTCCTCTTGATGAAATAAATAATGCCTTTGACCTTTTAAGAAGCGGTGAAGAGAGTTTGATAAGGGCAATTGTTATTCCTTAAAATAAACTTTTTAAAAATTTAAAATGAAAATAAAAAAACTGGTTCAGGATTTTGAAAATAAAATCAAAGATATAGATTTTAAATACTTAAAAGAGTACAAACAAAAAGAAAATAAAAAAATTTTTGCTCATTTTCCTGTTTATGCTCCGCATGAAATATTTCATTCTTTTGATGTTCTGCTTTTGGGTTTGAACGGTGCGGGAAATGAAATTGAGATTCTTTATGCCGATGCCAGGTTCGGCTCGTTCATCTGTTCAATTGTGAAAAGTACAATGGAGCTCGGCTTATCCAACAGGCTTGATTTTATTGACGGTTTCTTTTTTACCGGAATTTGTGATGCTGCAAGGAATCTATGTTTTGTATATAAGAGAAATTTTCCTGATAAAAATGTAATATTCCTTCATCTCCCCCAAAATCCTGAAACAGAACACGCAATCAAATTTCTTGAATCCGAATTTAAGAGATTAATAAAAAATCTGGAAGAAATGACAGGCAAGAGATTTTCAGAAGATAAATTGAGAGAAAGCATAAAAATCCATAATGAGAATAGAAAACTGCAAAGAAAACTTTATGAAATAAGAAGAAACGAACCCGATAAATTAAGCACATACGAACTTTATACACTTTTAAGAATTGGAAATTTTATTCCTGTGGAAGAACACAATAAGATTTTAAAAGAAGTAATAGACTACATCCCTCAGAGAGAGCCTGTCGAAAGGGACAGAATAAAAGTAGTGATAGAGGGTTCCTTTTGTGAGCAGCCTCCTTTTGAGCTTCTAAAATTGCTTGACGATGTAGGATGTCATATACTTGATGATGACTTTATTTTGGGAAGAAGATTTATCTTAGAGGATGTAAATGAAGATAATCCCATTTATTCTCTTGCGGAGGCGTATGTGAAAAAAACAAGATATGCTTCGGTAAAACACTCCGGCAAAAAGTATAAAAGCAAATATTTTATTGAAAATGTTAAAAAATTAAAACCGGAGGCGGTGATATTCATGTATGCCAAGTTTTGCGAACCCGGACTTTTTGATTATGTATTATTCAAAAAAGAGCTTGAAAAAGAGGGGATTCCTTATCTCTTCCTTGAATTTGAGGAAAAAATGTGGAACTTTGACAGGATTCAGCTTGAAATAGAAACATTTTTTGAATCATTGATTTTTGTATGAGGAATAACAAAGAAATAAAGTTAATTCTAAAAAAACTTAAAAATTTTATAGTCAAAAATTATGGAAACAAGGTTAAGAAAGTCATTCTTTACGGGTCATATGCGAAAGGAAACCCGAAGGAGGATTCTGATATTGATATTATGGTTGTAGTGGATAACTCGGTAAACTCTTATAAAATAGAAGAAGAATTAAATGAAATCCTTTTTGATATTCTTATTGAATACAGAAAATTGGTTTCTTTACTTGTGGTTAATGAAGGTTTATTTCAGAACTATAAGAGTCCTTTATTTTCAAACATCAAAGAAGAAGGAATAGTTGTATGAAGGAAGTCGAAGATTTAATTATGAAGGCAAAAAGATTCATCCGGACAGCAGAGAGAGCTTATGATTCAAGGCAAAAAGGTGATTATTCAGTAGGCTTTTTAATCCAAAAAGAAGAAGCCGAAAAAAGGTTAAAAGAAGCCAAATCTTTCCTTAAAGAGGTTGAAAAGTATTTAAGACAACAGGAGAAACAAAATGGATAAAAAGAAGAAATATCAGGGAAGGATGCACGGTCTTCAGAGAGAGTTAATGGAGAGATGGTATAGAAAATTGCATGAGATTTATGAACAGGACAGAAAAGAAGCGGTTTACATAATGATTTCGGGTAATCCTGTTGAACTTATAAGGGCTTTTGACATGGAGCCTGTCTATCCCGAAATAAATGCATTACAACTTGCAATAAGAAAACAGGCACTCCCTGCTCTTTTAAAGGCAGAAGAAATGGGATATTCCACCGATAATTGTAATTATGTGAAAGCAGATGTAGGAATGTTTTTCATGAACTCACCTACTTCCTTAGGAACCAGAATACCCAAACCTGCTCTTATTTTATGTAATTTTGTCGGGTGCAACACATATATAAAATGGTTTGAACACCTTGCAGAGTATACGGGTTCTCCTCTTTATATGCTTGATATTCCTTTTATGAGACATGAGGAACCTACCCAAGATGATATAAACTATGTTGTGAATCAATTAAAAGAAATAATTGAAATTTTGGAAAACATAACGGGTAGAAAATTTGATATTGATAAACTCAGAGAAATTGTGAGGAAAGCAAAAATAATGGAAGAACTGTGGGCAAAGGTGAAAGATCTTGCAAAAGCAAAACCGGCTCCCTTTGATGCTTATTTTGATTCAACAACAATGATGGGACCTCTATATGTTTACAGAGGGACGGATGACGGAATAAGGTTTTTTGAAGAGGCAATAAAAGAATTTGAAGAAAAAATTGAAAAGGGTATAGGAACGGTTCCTGAGGAAAAATTCAGAGTTGTAGTTGAAGGACCTCCTCCCTATCCTTATTTCAGGGTCATGAGAGACCTTCTTGCAAAATGGGGAGCTGTTGCTGTTCAGTCAACATATTCTACGGTAGGAGGTATATGGGAATTCGGTTTCAGACACGATGAAAATGACCCTTTAAAAGCAATTGCACTTCACATGATAACCGCAAATTTACCCAACAGAAATTATCTCCAGAGATACGAACAAATCAGAAGGTACATAAAAGAATGGCATGCGGATGCTCTTATAATTCACGGAGTTAAAAGTTGCAGATTATTTTCATGCGGTCAGGGAGATATGAGGGAATTCTTTATTCAGGAAATCGGTGTTCCCACACTTTATATAGAATCGGACCTTGAGGACCCCAGGTATTTCTCGCCCGCACAAATGCAAAACAGAATTGATGCATTCTTTGAGGCACTTGAGCATAAAAAGGCAATTTCTAAGGTTTAAATGGGACACATTTATCTTGATGTCATTGTGAAAGGGGAGAAAGGAAAAAAATGTTGAGGAATGTTCCTGTGGATACAGGAGCGACTTATACTGTGTTATCCGAAAAAATTTTAATGGAAATAGGGGCTTATGAATTAAAGGTAGATGTAAATGTAGAGTCGGGGGACGGTAAAAAGATAAAGGCAAAATCCTTTGCAGGTATGATTGAATATAAAAAAACAAATATTCCTTCGATTTTTATAACCTTTAAAGGCGCCGAGAACGTTCTCGGAGTCGAATTCCTTGAATCCTTGGGTGCTGAATTAGATGTAAAAAATAAAAAATTAAAATTCAAAAGAAAAAAAGGACAGGCATTATTTTACAAAAAAAATATTGTAGGAGCGGTTTCCAAACCGCGAATTAAAATAATAAAAGGAAGAGAATCATGAACAATCAAATCATTGTTTGCGGTATTGATGTCGGTTCAACTCAGACAAAAGGTGTTTTATTGAATGATAAAAAAGAGATTATTGAAAAGGTTCTTATTCCTACAGGAGCGAATGTTCAAAAGGCTGCGGAAAATGCTTTTAGAGAACTTTTAAAAAAAACAGGATTTAACAAGTCTGATATAAATTTTATTGTGGGGACCGGTTACGGTAGATATAAAGTTACTTTCGGGGATACCCAGATAACAGAAATTTCCTGTCATGCAAAAGGAGCCCATTTTGTTTTTCCGAATACAAGAACCGTTATAGACATGGGAGGTCAGGATACAAAGGCAATAAGGGTCGGTGAAAAAGGGGAAGTTATTGATTTTGCCATGAATGATAAATGTGCTGCTGGAACAGGAAGGTTTTTAGCTGCATGTGCGGATGTTGCGGATTGTTCAATTGATGAAATAGGTCCTTTATCTTTAAAAGGTGAAAAACCCTCACGATTGACATCTGTATGTACTGTTTTTGTTGAATCGGAAATAATGTCTTATCTTGCAAAAGGTGAAAAATTGGAAAATATACTTGCCGGTGTGCACAGAGCAATAGCTGCAAGAACGGTTTCACTTGTAAGAAGGGTAGGAGTTGTACATGAAGTAACTTTTACCGGAGGAGTTTCAAGAAATATCGGGATGGTAAAAGCACTCGAAGAAAAGCTCGGAGTGAAGTTAAATGTGAGTCCTTTGTCTCATTATATGGGAGCAATCGGTGCTGCCCTCTTTGCTCTTGAAAGAGCACTCGGAAGGGAGGTTTAACCATGTATTTTGCGGGTGTTGATGTCGGTTCAGGAAGAACAAAAATGGTTGTATGTGATGAAAAAGGAAATATAATTGCAAAGGTAATGAAAAAAACACATGCAAATTTCCAGAAGCTTGTTAATGAGATCCTGGAACAGGCTCTTTCACAGAATGGAATAAAAAGGGAAGATATCAAGTATATCGTTTCAACAGGACTCGGAAGATATTCGGTTCCTTACAGGGATTTTCAGGTTACGGAATTAACGGCAGGAGGCTTTGCAGCGAAAAATCTTTTCCCGGATACAAAATGTGTTTTAGACATAGGTGCACAGAGTACAAGGGCTTATAAAGTTGATGAGAGAGGAATAGTGAGGCATTTTAAAGTAAATGACAAATGTGCAGCAGGTTCGGGTAGTTTTATTGTAAAGGCTGCAAAATATCTTGAAATAAAACTTGAAGATGTTGGAAGATTATCCCTTTATTCTCAAGACCCTGTGCCTATTTCAAGTATATGTGCGGTTCTTGCGGAGTCCGAGATAATAAATCATATAACAGAGGGTAAGAAGATCGAAGATATAATAAGAGGAATCCATGATTCCCTTGCGGATAGAGCCATTGCACTTTTAAAATCAGTCGGTATAGAGGAGGAGATTACATTTATAGGTGGTGTTGCTGTTCAAGACGGAATGGTTGCCTCTTTACAGGAGAAACTCGGAAAAAAGATAAATGTACCCGACGAGCCGGAATACACGGTTGCTTACGGTGCTGCACTTCTTGCAAAAAGAAGATTTTCAAAATTGGTAGGAGCGGTTTCCTAACTGTGAAAATGCTTTTAAAAAATAAAGTTTCTCTAATTACAGGAGCAAATAAAGGAATAGGGAGGCAAATAGCAATTGAATTTGCAAAAGAGGGTTCGGATATCGCATTTACGGATATAAAAAGGGATAAAAATACTGGTTCTCTGATAGAGGAAATAAAAAAGATCGGGAAAAAGGCTGTATTTTTTGAAGCGGATGTCAGAGATTTTAAAAGGGCGGAAGAGGTTGTTCAGGGTGTTGTGGAGGAATTCGGAAAAATAGATATACTTGTAAATAATGCAGGAATAAACAGGGATAGGGTTATATGGAAAATGAGCGAAGAGGAATGGGATATGGTAATAGATACGGATTTAAAGGGCGCTTTTAATTATATAAGAGCGTGTGTTCCTTACATGAGGAAAATGAGTTACGGCAGAATAATAAACATAAGTTCAATTAACGGTTTAAGAGGTAAATTCGGGCAAGCAAATTATTCTGCTGCAAAGGCGGGTCTTGTCGGTTTAACGAAGACATGTGCAAAAGAGCTCGGAAAGTTCGGTATAACTTGTAATGCAATTGCACCGGGTATGATAGAAACGGATATGATAAAGAATTTACCGAGTGAAGTATTAGAAGAAGCAAAAAAGGAGACGGTTTTGGGAAAATTCGGGAAGCCGGAGGATGTTGCATATTTGGCAGTTTTCCTTGCAAGTGATAGGGCAGGACACATAACAGGAGAAATTATAAAAGTTGATGGAGGACAATATATTTAACCGGGAATACTTTGCAGAGAAATAGGCTAAAGACCTTCCTTAAATCCTAATAACCTGCGGAATATTTAAACGAAGTCAAATAGAATTCCCTGCTTATTATCCTTGACTCATCCTCAATTATTGTTAAAACATGCGGACCCGGATCAAGTTCTAAATTTTCGGCTAAGAAATAAAAAACATTACCCTCATTTTTCAGTGAATCGGTTATATCTATATCATCAATATAAACCCTGTAATTTCTTAATTTCCTCATTTTAAAAGCAAATAAAACTTCCTCGGGCGTTAAAACCGCCTGTTTACCCGGTGAGAAAATCACTATGTCTTCCTTATTTTTCTCTTTCACAAAAATGAAAACAAATAAAATAACCGCAAGCGCTGTCAAAAGCGAGGGAACAAGAATAAATCTGAATTTCTCCTTCTTTTTCACTTTTTCAAATATTCTGTTTTTTATTTTTACCTTTGCATCAAAAGGCACCTCAATTTGAACCGTTTCAATAAATTCCCTTATTTTTTGATAGTTGATTTTACACTCCTCACAGGCTTTTATATGCTCTTCAAGTTCCTTTATCCTTTCATCCCTTTTTTCAATTATTTCAAAGATTTCGTTAATATCAAAACATTTCATTTTAAAAGCTCCATCAAAAGTTCCCTTGCCCTTTTTAACCTTGTTTTTACAGTGCCTTCAGGAATATTGAGCATTTCCGAAATTTCCCTTATTTTGAAATTTGATATGTAATATAATTCAAGTATTTCTTTCAATTCCTTAGGCAACAGTTTCATTTTTTCAAATACTTTCTCCTTTTTTTCGTTTTTATGATATGCAAAATGTTTTTCATCAACCATCTCCAGTGGAATGAATTTTTTAAACCGCATTTTTCTGAAAAAGGAATATACCGTATTCATGGATATTCTGAAAATCCATGTATAATAGGAACTTCTTCCCTCAAATTTGTCAAGACCTTTCCATACTTTAATAAAAATCTCCTGCATAAGGTCCTCCGTATCCTCCCTGTTACCGGTTTTGTAATAAACATACCTCCATATTCTCTGGAAGTATTTTTCATAAAGTGTATTAAATAATTCCTCTTTTTCATGATAATCCATTTCACCTTACTTGTCTGGGTCTTCTTTCCGGTCGTATCTCTTTTAATTTTCTTCTGATTTCATTGAACCTTTCATCCCCGAGTTTTTCACATATTTTTCTGAAGGCCCTTAACTGAGTAATGCGCAACTCAGCATTTAAATCCGTAAGTTCCTTGATAAGCTTCTCTGCTTTATTAAAATCAATTTTCTCTGATTGTATTATTTCTTCAAGTTCAATTTCTTTAAGTCTTATTTCCGATTTTATTTTTTCTGTATTTTTTCGTGTTTCAAAATAAACATCTTTAAACAATTCTATTTCTTTTTCATCCAGACCCACCTTTTCCTGAATTCGCGGTTCAAGAGCAAGTGCCCTTATAATAAGTTCAGGATTTTTTCTCAGAATCCATCTTTGAATGGGACCCGGCTGATTTATGAGAAAAATTAAAGGAATTAAAAGTTTCATTTTTAACCTCCTTATAAATTTTAAGGGCTTTGAACCCTTATTTTACATTTGACGCAATTTAAAATAAAACGGTTCATTTGTTTATAATAAATTGATGCCAAAAAAAAGAAAAAGATGCCCTTTACATAAAGATAAATTTTTAACAAGGAAATGTTATAGATGTAAAAAACCGATCTGTTCAAAATGCACCTATAGGAAATTTCATCATTTCTTCTGTTCAAAAAAATGTGCCTATCTTTTTGTTTATGAAAGTTTTAAAAAGAAGAGGATTTATAAAGAGCCCCTTTCCTATCCCTCCTTAAAAATTGCCTTTTCTTTTTTTATATTTTTATTTTTCATCTCAATATATCTGCTCTTCAATAAACCGATCGTTAAGGAAAAATATTTTGTTTTTAAAAAAATTTATATTAAAAAAATAGAAAAACCCGTTTTTTACGAAGGTTCTATAATAAGGTTTAAAACCCCGCAAAAAGAGATTTTTTTGACCTTTGATGGCGGAAGTTATGCTGAAAGGGCTGATCTTATTTTAAGGATTTTAAAAAAACATAACATAAAGGCTTCTTTTTTTCTTACGGGAAATTTTATGAAAAAATTTCCCGGAGTTGTAAAAAAAATTGTAAATGATTCGCATGAAGTTTTAAATCATACTTATTCACATCCCCATTTAACCACTTATGAAATTAACGGCATCAATAATACTTTGATGACTTTAAATCCTGAAAATGTTTTCGGAGAACTTTACAGAGCAGAGAAAATTTTTAGAGAAATCACCGGTAAAAACATGCCTTTTATATGGAGAGCACCTTATGGAGAGGAAAATAAAGAGATAAGGGAATGGGCGGCAAGGATGGGTTATGTTCATGTAAGGTGGACATATGACTTTCTTGACTGGAAAAGCATCAGGGATTATTATAAAAGACTTGAAAAGTTTTTGAAAATAAAAGATAAAAGGGGATATATTCTTCTATTGCATTTGGGTTCTGCTCAAATGGATACAGCAGAATATAAAATTTTTCTTGAAAAACTTATAAATGAACTTGAAAAAGAAGGCTATACTTTTAAAAAAATTTCTGACAAAATAAAGGAGGAAATTTTATGGAACCGAAAGAAATTTTAGAAAAACTCGGTGTTTTGAAAAAAGGACATTTTCTTTTAACATCAGGAAATCACTCTGATACATATTTTGAAAAATACAGAATACTTTCAAATCCTTATTATCTTCATAAATTACTTGAATTTTCTTTTGATTTCATTGATAAAATTGATTTTGATGTGATAATAGGACCTTTTACAGGCGGAGCACTCATTGCAGAAATTCTCGGACTTGTGAAGAATAAAAGAACAATTTTTGCAGAAAAGGATAAAGAAGGATTTGTTATAAGAAGGGATTTCGGAATTTCTTATCCTGTAAAAGCATTGATTGTAGATGATGTGATAACAACAGGAGGCTCTGTCAAAAAAGTTATTTCAGCAGCAAAGGATATTGCTGAGATAAGAGGAATTCTTGTATTAATTGATAGAAGGGAGGAAAAGGAGGAGTTTCCTTATCCTTTTTATTCAATTTATAAAGAAAAGGTGAAAATTTACTCCCCTTCAGAATGCCCTTTATGTAAGGGAAATATACCGCTTTTAAAACCCGGCGGGAAAACTTAATTGCATCCCCGGGTGTTTTGAATTAAATCAATCCCAGCCAGTCATGAATCAGAAAGTAAAATCTTCCGATTAAGAGTGAAATTCTTGCCATTACCGTATATCCGAATGCTGCTCCGAATCCTATCATTATAAAAATTATTCCCATTCTTGAAAGGGGCTTTAATATTCCTTTTCTTTCTGTTGAAAAGAAAAAGTATGTTAATACAGAAAATGTTCCTATAAAAATTATAATTGCGTTTAAAAAATACATTGTATTTGAAAATTGAGGTAAAAATGTGTCTTTTAACTGGTCAAATATCCTTGCTTTGAAGGTTGGGTAAAGTGATAGACCCGCTCCTATGCCCATTAAAAAAGCTATGGGATACCTTATAAGCCATCTCTGTCTCGGAAAGGCTAAGGCAAAGAAAAGAATTCCGAAACCTAAGGGTAGAAGATACATAACCCATGATAAAAGAGAGAAAATAACACTTACATCAGAATAAAGTTCGGGCCAGATTATTTTATAATAAAATTTGGAGAAATTTTTTATTAACGGTCCTATTATAAATCTGTAAATTGCATTGTGCCAGTAAATTGCAGCATAATAACCCGCGGAAATTCCGACAAATAAATGCTCTGCAAATCTGAATAAGGGATTATCCTTATACAAAAATGAAAATATTGCGAGTGTTAAAAGTGCTCCTATCCATACCCATATATCACCGCTGATATTCATCTTGTTCTTCTCCTTTTCAGTCTGTAAAAATAAGCAATGTTGCCCAGAACAACAAAAAGAATCATAAAAATATTTGCCAGGGAAATTGAATTCATACCCCTTGTAGCAAGATTTTTAGCATCTATGAGTTTTTCATATTCCGCAGCTCCCCTCATACCTCCCAAGATTCCGATAAATTGTTTACTTCTGTAATAAGGATAAAGCTGTGCTGCCATAACTGCCGTAACTCCTGCCACAACATTTGCCCCGTATCTTCCATTTGCATAAGTCATCCATATTTCAGGATAACCTGCACCCGAAATGGACACAGAAAGTTTTATATCATCATAATTTTTAACACCTTTAAAAGCAGGAATTTTATCAAAAGGAACCCCGAAATAATCGCTTTTAAAAACATCCCTTATATCTTCTCCTATGCTTAAAATGGTAGCAGTTGGTGAAGGGAAATAGCCGACAAATACGATGTCTTCTCTCTCTTTGAGATTGTATTCCTTAATCACTCTGTTATAAATATCAAGGGCAAGTCCTGCACCTGCAGGGTGAAGGGTAATGATAAATATTCTCAATTTTTTCCTTGCCATGTGTCTTGCGATGGCAAGAGCCATGGGGTGACATTCTGGCAATACATCAGGGGAATAATCACAGGATATAATAACCGGTGTGCCTTCCGGCAAGGATTCTATAAAATCATAAACATCCTTGACAGGTCTCAAGACATTTAAAGGTAATGTAAATTTAAAAAGCAAAGGAATTAAAACAGCAAGACCTATTACAAGAAATATTATCTGCCTCGGTATCTTACCCAGACCTTCAAAAAACTTATCCCAGAAGTTCATTCCAACCAGCTCCTTTCAATACCGAGCATTATTTTTAAGGAAGTGGCTAATATTCCGAGAGCAACTCCGAAATATATTCCCCTTTGGGCAGCAAGGTTCGGAACATCAAGAACCCATTGGGCAAAATAGGGCAGATTTTTTGAGATTAAATCACCGAAAGAGGTCAAACCTATCATTAAAACAAAGGCGGAAAGCAAAAGCAGGGTTGCTTCCACATTTCTTGCTTTAAAAGCCCTGTAAGCAGCAGACGCCATATAAAAGGCAAGAAGGGAAAAGGTTGTTGCATTTAAAGGAACCATAACAAATTCATATAGTTTATCAAAAACAGAACCCTTTTCTATTCCTAAGAATAAACCCAAAAACATCATTCCGTAAAGGCTTATAAGGGTGACCGAAGAATAAAATACATTTTTCTTTCTCTTTATGTTATTCCAATGTCTCATGGTAAGGGAAACAATAGCCATTATTATAGCCATACCTGCCACACCCTGATACCATTCAAGGAGAACACGATAGGTATTTTTGGATAAAGGACCGGTGATAAAATATTGGAGTCCGGAAATGAGCCCTATTATAAAGACAATTAAAAGCGGGAGTTGTCTCTGAAACATTTTAAGGGAATAAAAATTCTAAAATATGGGTTTTCCCGAGCAAACCGAGCATGCTTCCCAAAATTAACAAAATTCCTATGAGAAATTTGAGAGCATCCTGAGCCCTGATTGTTGAAATCAAAACAGGTTCTTCGGACAAATATGCACTTGCACAGTAAAATTCCTCTCCTATGAGGGTATAATCACAGGCTGTTATAAAGAAAGGAAGCTGATTAAGAGCATCGGTTCCTGCAATCTGAATTGCTCCTGTTACTGCTCCCGTTTCTGCAAGTAAAAGTGATTCTGCCCAGAACATTCCCATAAAGAAATTTGTTGCTGTTTTTTCCCTTACCATTATGGCACACACCGCAGCAGTATAACCGAACTGAGAATCTGTAACATAAAACACATTTTCATCCTTAAACAGGTCCGGTCTGCCGATGGATGTATAAGCCTGTCTCACAACTTCTTTTGTTATTGTATAAACAACCGGATTTCTGTTCGGAACAATAATATCCGTCTCATATTCACCTGCCTTTCTTGCAACCCTCGCGAGAATGTTCAAAGAAGCAATCGTTGCAACATCATCAATTGTTGAGAGTCCGGGAATATAAAGAATGGGTCTTCCCATCTCCGTTGCCCTTCCTATTGCCTCATCTACTGCCTCTATCCCGGGAATTTTTCTCAAAAAAAGCTTTATTCCTTTTCTTGCCTTTGAGATATAATAAATAATAAGGAAAGTGTAAATAATTATAGCAAAAAATACCGGCAATTTGGGCACATCAATTCCTATTTCCATATTAATAAATCCTTATTATTTTAATTTTATCTTTAATAATTTCAAACATTTTTCCTTTATAAGATATCACGATTTTAAATTTCAAATATTTCTTCTCTTTTATTTGAGGAATTATTTTTACAGGAAATTTTAAAACCCACACATTTTCCCTTTTATTTTTTTCAAAAGGGATCCCGAATTCCATATTTTTATACAAAATGCTCACCTTTTTTATCTGTGGATTTTCAGCGAAAGTGCCTTTTAATTCAATGAACCCCTTCAGGATTCCTTTTCTGGGTAAAGGACCGGGCATTAAATTTGCCCTTATATAAACATTCAACTCAAAATCCTTCGGCAATTCAACGGATTTAAAACAGAAAAAAATAATAAATAATAAGAAATATAATTTTTTATTCATAAAGGTGCCAAATTTTACTATAAATAGTAATATGAAAGCAATATCTTCTTGAATTTCGGAAGCTATAGCGGTTGCATTTCTGCAATTTTTTAGATTTTCTCTCTACGATTTATTTTTAAAGTCATACATACGAAATAGTAATTTTATTGTAAAAGATTTTCATTAAGGTAAGGGAAAATATTTTTTTATTATTTTTTTGGTTTTTTCTGGAAAGGGGACCAAAAGTTTTTTTACTTTTTCCTTATTAAGTTTTTCAAAGTTTATTGAAGAGAAATCAGGAGAATATTTTCCGAAGGAATAAAGATATACGGAGTCTATGAAAGCTTTCTCTTTTTCAGCGATTAAAATTCCATTTTTTTCAATGAATCCATTAAAAAATTCTTTTTTTATCTTAAAGAAATTAAAGAATATAGTTCCGAGATCTATTATTTTTGTTCTTTTTAAACATACACTCTCTATGAATGTGCCTGACCTCTCCTTTAAAACTCCGTAATGGGAAAGGGCTGTAAAAAGTGAAATATATGAAGGAATCTGCAAACTATTTGCTATTTTAAGAAAATCTTCCTCCCTTAAATAATCAATTATGTTAGATGATATGTAAAAGTTTCTTTTTAACCTTATAAATATACCTTTTTCAACATATCTTGTGCATAAAACTTTTGCCGAGGCATACTTTATATTGAATATTTCCGCCACATCCTGCGTGGTGAAATATAATTTTTTACCGAGTCTTCTTAAATTATAAAATTTCACACTGAGTATAAATAATTAACAATTTTGTTAATTATAAGTTCTGAGAAATAAGTTTGTCAAGAGAAATATGTGTGATGGAGCATGTCTCCGGAGATGTTCCCGAACACTCGGCGGATGAAAACGAGAAAGATGTTCGGTAAAAAATCTTTATAATATTAGAGATGAATTTTCAATATTTACAGTATTTTGCAAATGTTTGATATTTCTTATTAAAATTAATTTTATTTTGAAATAAAAAATAAAAAGGAGAATGATTATGAGTAAAAAACTCGGAATTTATATTGATGTGCAAAACCTACAAGCAACCTTTGAAAAATTTTCACAGCATGTGAGATATGATAAGTTCCTTGAATATGTAAGAAGCAAATACGGAGAACCCTTTAAAGCGGTCTGCTTTGTCCCCTATAATCCGGAGGACCTTCACAGAAAAAGATTAATTGATGCTCTTGCTCTTATGGGATACAGGGTCGTTACAAAAATGATAAAACAACTGCCGGATGGAAGCGTTAAGGCAAATATGGACCTTGAAATATGTCTTGAAGTTGTAAAAGCATCCAACTATTTGGAAACAATCATACTTGTTACGGGTGACGGAGATTTTGTCCCCCTTGTTGAAGAATTGAATCGAAAAGGATGCAGGGTTATTGTTATAGGACCGATGAAAGGAGCCACCTCCCTTGAACTCATAAGGGTTTCAGATGAGTACTACAACCTCAATGAAATAGATGAAGTTGTTGTGCCCAGAAGTACTCATTTTGATGAAAATCTTCCCTACGGAGAAAAATCAGAGGATATTTATTGAAAAAAATTATTTTTATTTTAATTTTTCTATCATTTTGTTTTAAAGACATAATAATTTTTAAAGGCGATTTCAATACCCTGATACTTTCCTCAGGAAATTTGAAAAGAGCAAAAAAATATTTAAGAAACATTATGGAAAAAGTACAATATACTCCGAGAGAAGAAAACATTTTTGAAATTTTTGAAATGGACTCGGTAGAAAAAAAGGAAAGATTTTTATATAGATACTACATAATTTTATCAATTCCTGCTTCCGAAAATGAAGAATTATTTAAAAACATATTCGGCAGAGTTGAAAGAAGCGGAATATATATAAAAGAAAGCCCGTTTTTACCCGGTTCATTTGTTATGGGAATATACGGAGAAAGGGAAGAAGAAATAATGAGAATCATAATGGAAAAAAAGGACACAATTTTTAAAATTTTCTATAACAGGATGCTCCGAAGTCTGAAAGAAATTGCTTACTTTCCCGGAGTCAAAGAAGATTTAACTCAGAAATTAAAAGAAAAAACCGGTCTTAATATAAAAATACCCAAAGGATACAATCTATTTAAGGAGGGGAAGGACTATCTGGTGATTGTGAGACATTATCCGGATAGATTTATATTTTTCTGGAAGATAAATAAAAAACTGAATCTTGTCCCTCAGGAAGTAGTAAGATTAAGAAATGAGTTCGCAAAAAAAGTTTATGCAGGCGATAGTGTGATAATGAAATATTTAAAATATGATTACAGAAGGATAAGAGGCATGAATGCACTTTACTTAAACGGAGTTTGGGGTAATTATGCATTAAAAGTCGGTGGCGGTTTTGAATCCCTTGTTATAAGTAAAGATGGAATAAGTTATTTTATTGACATCGGAGTTCATGAGCCGAGAAAATGGAAATTAAAATATTTAAAAATGATGGAAAGCTGGGCATTTTATCCGGAGTTTGAAAATGACGGAAAGAATAATTGAATTTTTAAAAAATCCCTTAAATTATCAAGAAAAACCCGAAAAGATAGAACTAAGGGAAACCCATATTTCGGTTGTTTTTCTTACGGATAAATTTGCTTATAAATTAAAAAAACCCGTGGATTTCGGCTTTCTTGATTATACGGACCTTGAAAAACGCAAATATTTTTGTGAAAAAGAAGTGGAACTGAACAGGAGAATGGCAGAAGGTTTATATTTAGGGGTAATTTTTATAGGTGAAGAAAATAAAAAACTTGTGTGGGGAAAAGGAAAACCCGTTGAATACCTCGTAAAAATGAAAAGAATACCTGATGAGAGCCTGTTATCTTATAAGGTAGAGAAGAATCTTGCAAATGAAGATATGCTTTTTAAAGTCGGTGAATTTCTTGGAGAATTTCATTCAAAGGCAGAGACAAATGAAAAAATAAGCAAATTCGGGGAGCCGGATCTATTTAAAGTAAATACGGATGAAAATTTTGAACAGACCGAGGACTTTCCGGATGATGTGATTTCAAAAGAAGATTTTGAATTTTTGAGAACAAAAACTGAACGCTTTTATGAAAAATACCGTCCTTTGATGAAAAATAGGGTTAAAGAAGGCAAAATAAAGGATTGCCACGGAGATATAAGGCTTGATCATGTTACATTTTTTGAAAACAAAATAAGAATAATTGATTGTATAGAGTTTAATGAAAGATTCAGATTCGGTGATATACTTCTTGATGCGGTTTTTTTGAAAATGGAACTTGATGAGAAAGGAGAAGAAGCTCTCGGTGATGCATTCATGAAAGGATGGTTAAAAAAGACGGGAGAGAGTTTTGATGAAATTAAACCTCTTTATTATTTTTATTTATCTTACAGGGCATATGTAAGGGGCAAAGTAACCGGATTTTTATTAAATGACCCGAATATAAAAGAAAAAGAGAAGATAAAGAAAAGGGCAAAAAAATTGTTTGAAATGTCTAAAAGATATATAGAGATGTTGGAGTTTTAGAAAACTTGAAAATTTTATTAATATATCGGTATAATATAATTGTGCCGGGGTAGCTCAGCGGTAGAGCAGCTGATTTGTAATCAGCAGGTCGTGGGTTCGAATCCCTCCCCCGGCTTTACGGGAGGGTACCCAAGTGGACAAAGGGGGCGGGCTGTAAACCCGCTGGCTTTACGCCTTCGGGGGTTCGAATCCCTCCCCTCCCATTTATAAACGCGGGCGTAGCTCAATCGGAAGAGCATCGGCCTTCCAAGCCGAGGGTTGCGGGTTCGACTCCCGTCGCCCGCTTTTAAACGCAGATTTACTGGTTCAAAGCCGGGTTCTGTGACTAATTCCTTATATGGAATCAATCGTTCATAAAATCCTCAAAGATTTCAAATCAGGGAGTGAAGAGCTCCTTCTTACCTTTCTGAAAGGTGTTCTTACATCGCGAAAAAAAATCGAAAAGGATGAACTTTTAAAAGCCATTTCCAAAATTATTGAAGTGCATCCTTCAATGGCTGTATTTTACCGATTAATGGAAGAAACGGTCAAAACACCGGAAGAAAATCTCAAAGATTTTCTTATAAACCTTACAAGAAAGGTAGAAGAAACACCGAAAAAAATAGCACAGAAAGTTCACCCCTTGCTTAAGGATAAAAAATCCATCCTCATCCATTCGCGAAGTTCAACTGTAATAAAAGCTTTGAGAGAACTTAAAAAAAGAGAAGTTAATTTCAAAATTTTCTGCACAGAATCAAGACCCGGAGACGAAGGAAGGACAACTTTCAAGGAGTTAAAAAAAGCCGGATTTGAGACAGAACTGATTCCTGATCTTTATGTAACAAAATTAAGTGATAACCTTGAAGCAATACTTTTCGGAGCAGATGGAGTTTATGAGAATAAAATAATAAATAAGGTCGGAACATATTCACTTGTATTGATAGGAAGGCATTTCGGTATTCCTACATTTTGTTTCACAAGCAGTTTAAAAATATCAAACAACCTGAAAAACCTGCCGAGAACAAATGAACTCTTTGAGGAAATTCCCTTGAATTTGGTGGATCATTTCATTACGGATGAGTGAAAAAATATATGTAATAGGCGGAGGATTAGCAGGAACAGAAGCAGCATGGCAGATTGCCAAAAGAGGAGAAAAGGTTATCCTTTATGAAAAAAGACCGGAAAAAACAACACCTGCACACAAAACTGGGTATCTTGCCGAACTTGTTTGTTCAAATTCATTCAAATCCAAAGAGATAACTCATCCTCACGGTCTTTTAAAAGAAGAACTTAAAAAACTCGGATCAATTGTCATGGAAGCTGCTTTTAAATTTTCCCTACCAGGAGGAAAAGCACTCACAGTGGACAGGGAGAAATTTTCAAAATATTTAACCGAAAAAATTGAGTCCAATCCGGATATTGAATTAAGAAGAGAAGAAATAAAAGAAATTCCACAGGATGGGATTGTGATAATTGCCACAGGTCCTTTAACCGGGGGAGAATTTGCCGAACAGATAAAAAAATTAACAGGAAGCGATTTCTTTTATTTTTATGATGCTTTATCTCCTATTGTGGATGCGGAGACTCTTAATATGAAAAAATTGTTTTTTAAAGACAGACACGGCTGGGATGATATGGGATATTTGAATGCTGTGATGAGTGAAGATGAATATAAAAAATTCTGGGAGGCGCTTGTTAATGCCGAAATTCATGAGCCGAGGGAATTTGAAAAAGAAATCAAATTTTTTGAAGGCTGTCTTCCGATTGAGGAAATGGCGAAAAGAGGATTTGATACTTTGAGATTCGGTCCTTTAAGACCTGATGGGATAATAGACCCTGAAAAAGGAAAAAAGCCCTTTGCATGTGTGCAGTTAAGAAGGGAAGATACGGAGGGAAGGGCATATTCACTTGTAGGATTTCAGACCCAGCTCAAAATTAAAGAACAGGAAAGGGTTTTCAGGTTGATTCCCGGGCTTGAAAATGTAAAGTTTTTAAGATACGGAGCAGTACACAGAAATTCTTATATTCTGGGACCGAAATTTTTAAATCCTGATTTAAGTTTTAAAGGTAATCCAAAAATTTTCTTTGCAGGTCAAATTTCGGGAACAGAGGGTTATACAGAGGCAGTTGCAGGAGGGCTTGTTGCAGGAATTAATGCTTACATGCTGAAAAAATGGGGGAGAACAATTATATTTCCGAAGGAAACTGCAATAGGAGCCCTTATTAATTATGTAACAAGTTCTGACCCGAAGAGATTTTCACCCATGAATATAAACCTCTCCCTTTTTCCTGATGTTCCGAGAATAAGAAACAGAAAAAGAAAGATGAAATTCATAAGTGAAAGAAGTTTGGAAGTTCTTGAAGATTTTATTCAAAATGTATTAAAATTATAAATGAGCCGGGCTCCCTTTTTCGGTGACTTTGAGCTTTTAAAAGCAAGAAATTAAAAAAGGAGGGAGAAGAAATGCTTAACTATGAAGAAAAAAACATAAGGGAACAAACACAAAAAAAGAACATTTTTGATGAGAGGCACCCGGTGCACGGGAACCCTTATATTGTTATAAAAGCACAAGAAGACGGTGTTAGAGTCATGGGATTGACACGAGGAATGCAAACAAGGGTTTCACATACTGAAATTTTATCAAATGGAGAAGTGATAATATGTCAACTTACAGAATATACTGCTGCTTTTAAAATAGTTGGTAAAGCCCAGGTTATAACACCATACGGAGAAATAATCGCAGAAGGAACCATACCCAGATTGAAAGAATTTAAAGAAAAAGTACCCGAATTTTAATTATTTGGAAATAACGGGGAGCCCGGCGCCCATAAACTTATACATTTCCACATCCATCGGTATTGAAGATATTACAAAAGAAGAAATCAAAGAAGTTTTAAAAGATAGGGAAATAAAGGTTAATCCTTTTGAATTCAGGGGAAAGATTTTTGTAAGAGATGTTAATTTAAAGGAAATACCGCATATTTTTTTCAAATTAAGAACGACTGAGAGAATCGGAATTCTTACGGGTGTATTTGAATGTGATTTAAATAAATTAAAAAATTATGTCTTTTCTCTGAATATAAAGGATTTTTACAAAAAAAACCTTTCAATTGCTGTTAGGTGCAAAAAAAGAAATAACAAAATTAAACTTTCAAAACAAGAAATATCCGCGGAAATAGGAAAATGGCTGATTCGGAGAATAAGGGATGAGTTTGATTTTACTCCTTCTGTTAATCTTGAAGAGCCCGATTTTATATTGAGATGTGATATTTCCGAAAGATATATTACTTTCTGGCTTGATTTAACGGGTAATTCCGCAATGCATATAAGGAAATACAGGGTTTTTGAGCATCCCGCACCCATAAAAGGAAATATTGCTTTTGCTCTGATAAAAAAGATGGGGATTAAAGAAAATAAAATTTTTGTTGACCCCATGACAGGCGGAGGAACAATTCCCATAGAGTGTGCAATGTGGGCAAAAAATATTTCTCCCTATCATTTAAGAAATGATTTTCTGATTTTTAAATTAAAACCCTTTGAAGATTTAAAAAAAGAAGATTTTATGAAGACAGGGGAAAGAGAGAAAAATTTAAAAATATTCGGTTCTGATATTAATCTTGAATTTTTGAAAGGTGCAAAGGAAAATGCGAAAAGGGCGGGTGTTGAAGATTATGTAAAATTTATAAATCTTGATGCAAAGGATCTTTCAAAGGCATTCAAAAAAATAGATTATATTGCCTTTAACCCGCCTTACGGTTTGAGGATGAGAATCGGTGAGGAGGAAAAGGGAATAATGAAGAAATTTTTTGAGGAGGCGGAGAAGGTTTTATCCGATAAAGGGAAAATAGGTATAATAACCGCGAGGATGGATCTTGTGAGAAAACACAGAAGGGATTTCAGAATTATATGGAGAAGAAAAATCTTTCACGGAGGGGTGAGGATTTTCGGATTTATATTGAGGAAATGAATAAAAAGCGGAAAATAAGGGAGAGAATATGGAAATTGATGGAGGAAAGGGGGGTGGTGAGGTTCCCGGGTGCCTTCGGAAGAATCCCGAATTTTGAGGGAGCGGAAAAGGCAGGGGAAAACTTATTTAAACTTGAAATATGGAAAAAGGCAAAATTTATAAAATCAAATCCTGATTCACCTCAAAGAATAATAAGGGAGAGGGCTTTAATTGAGGGAAAGGTTGTTTATATGGCTGTTCCGAGATTAAGGGAACTCAAATGTTTTATAAAACTTGAGCCGGATAAAATCATGAATCCAAAATTTGCCTCCACGATAAAAGGTGCCTTCAGACTCGGTAAGCCCGTTCATCCTTCTGAGATTGAAAAAATTGATTTAATAATTGCCGGTTCTGTTGCGGTTAACATGAACGGTAAAAGGCTCGGTAAGGGAGGGGGATATTCTGACCTTGAATATGCAATAGGAAGGCATTTCGGTTTTATAAATGAGAATACCCCTGTTATAACAACTGTCCATGAGATTCAGATAATTGAGGAAGATATTCCTTTTTTGCTTCATGATGTCCCGGTAGATTATATAATCACACCCCGAAGAGTAATAAAAACTTATGGGAATTTGAAAAAGCCCGAAAGGATTTACCCGGAGTTTCTTGATAAAGAAAAAATTAAAAAAATTCCGATTTTATCCATTATTTAAATAAAGTTTAATACCCGACTTTAGATTTTCTTTATAACTTATTTTGTAAAAAATCTTCCTTAGGAGGCTCAACTTTTATCGGTTCAGGGAATTTAAAGTCAATTATTTTGTCAGGACCGACCCGTTTTTTATCCCTTTCAATTGCTTCAAGAACCTTATCAGGAGTTATCGGAATTTCATCAAATCTTATCCCTATTGCATCATAAACAGCATTGCAAAGAGCAGGTATAACCGGCAAAAGAGGACCCTGCCCCACTTCTTTTGCTCCGAAAGGACCTTTCTCCTCATAAGTCTCTATTACATAAACATCAATTTCTGGCATATCTTTCATACTCAAAGTTTTATAATCAAGAAATGAAGGATTTTTCAAAAAACCTTCTTTTGTATAATCACTTTTTTCCATCAATGCTTCTCCGAGTGCCATATAAACACTGCCTTCAATTTGACCTTCCACATTTTTTCTGTTAATACATTTTCCTATATCATGGGCAATCCATACTTTTATGGGTTTTATAAAACCCGATTCCGTATCAACTTTAACCTGAACCACACATGCGGTAAAACTGTAAGCAGGAGAAGGTCCAACACCCGCACCTTTGTATTTACCCAAAATAGGGGCAGGTTTATAACTCCCTGAAAATGAAAGCGCACCGAATTTTTCCTCCGCCTTCTTAATTGCATCCTTAAGAGACACAAATTTTTCAGGATTATTTTTACTTATAATTTTCCCTTCTTTAAATATCAAATTTTCTTCACTTTCTTCAAGAATCTCTGATACTGCTTCTGAAAGGGCACGCTTTAACTTCATTGCAGCTTCATAAGCAGCATTTCCCATCATCATTGTTACTCTACTTGAATAACTTCCGAGATCAGGAGGAACACTATCCGTATCCCTTAAAACAAGAGCTATCTCCTCAGGCTCTATACCCAGAGTTTCTGCAACAATATAACTTAAAACCGTGTCAGAACCCTGACCTATCTCGGTATGTCCTGAATAAACAGATATAACACCAGACCTATCCGCTTTTATAATCACTTCTGAATGAGGTGTTTCTCCCCAATAAATGGGAAGCGCTGCTCCGGAGAGATACGAACTTACCGCAAAACCTACACCCTCTCCATAAGGTAATTTTCTGAATTTTTCTTTAAATTTTGACTCATTTATAACCTTTTCTATGCACTCTTTCAAACCGTTTGTTGTTATCTTTAAATAATTACATGTTACAGAATAAGGTTCTGTTAAATTTTTGAGTCTTAAATCAACAGGGTCAATGTTTAAATCCTCTGCAATTTTATCAAGATGACATTCAAGAGCAAATCTCGGCTGGGGTGTTCCGTGTCCCCTTTTAGGTCCGCACGGAGGTTTGTTTGTGTAAAATCTTACGGTCTGAACTTTATAATCAGGAATTTTATAAGTGACGGGCTGGAGCGCTCCCTGATAATAAGCACATGCGACTCCGAAACTTCCGTAAGCTCCTCCATCAAGAAATGATTTAAAATGCATTGCCCTTATTTTGCCGTTTTTAAGCCCTGTTTTTACCCATGTAAGTACGGGATGCCTTCCCCTGTGATTGTAAAATACCTCTTCCCTCTCAAGAGTTATTTTAACCGGCTTTTTTGCTATCATTGAAAGTTTTGAAGCACAAACAATTTCAGGAAAAGGATCAAGTTTGCCCCCGAATCCTCCTCCTACATAAGGAATTATAATTTTTATATTTCTTTGCTCAATTTCCAACGCCTTTGATAAAATTAAATGCAAATAATAAGGAGCCTGATGTGAAGCATATACCGTTAATCTTTTTCCGTCAAAATACGCAACAACGGAGTGCGTTTCCATGGAAAGATGAGTACTACCCGAATAAAAGAAAATATCCTCCCTTACATAATCGCATTCCTTAAACGCAGTTTCAGTATCACCGAATTCAAGTGAAATAACCCTGTGAGCATTACCTTCAAATTTTTCGGATTCATGAACCCTTACATGCTTTTTCTCAAATGCTTCTTCAATGGAAAGGACTTTATCAAGTTCCTTATATTTTATCTCAACAAAATCAAGGGCTTTTTCTGCTATTTCCTCTGTATCTGCACAAATTGCAACAACCGGCTCTCCGACATACCGGACTTTATCTATTGCAAGAGCAGTTTCATCCTGAGTAACAGGTAATATCCCGTATTTTATAGGTAAATCCTTTCCTGTTATAACCGCTCTCACACCCTCAATTTCAAGGGCTTTTGAACAGTCAATACTTTCAATTATCGCATGAGCATACGGACTCCTTTTTAATTTCCCGTATAACATATCAGGAAAATAAAAATCATCCGTATATTTTGCAAAACCCCTTATCTTTGAAGGAGCATCAATCCTCTCCTTTTTTATTCCTACGGTTTTGAATTTTTTATTATTTTGCATGTTTATTTAATATTTTTATACATGCATCTAATATCTTTTTATATCCTGTGCACCTGCAAAAATTACCCGAAAGTTCCTCTTTAATGTCAAGTGAGTTATTAAAACCACAATCTTTTAAATATTTCATCATTATAACCATTCCCGGGGTACAGAATCCGCATTGCACCGCTCCTTCTTCTGTTAAAATTTTTTCAATTTCTTCCATTTCTTTTTCGGGTATGCCCTCTACGGTTGTTATTTCTTTTCCTTCACAAAATACAGCAAGGGTTAGACATGAAAGTTGAGGAATTCCATCAATTAACACAACACATGCTCCGCATTCTCCTGTATCACAACCCCATTTTGTTCCTGTTAAATTCAAATCCTCTCTCAAAACTTCAAGAAGAGTTCTATTATCAGAGGAAAGTATTTCATAATTTTTTCCATTAATTTTCAAATTTAGAATTCTTTTCATAAATTCACTTTTTCAAGAATAATTGCTATTCCTTGACCCAGACCTATGCACATTGTTGCAAGTCCGTATTTTGCGTCCCTTCTTTTCATTTCATGAATTAATGTTGTAACAATTCTTGCTCCTGAACAGCCTAAGGGGTGTCCCAATGCAATTGCTCCGCCGTTCGGATTGATCTTTTCTTCAGAAATGTTAAGCTCTTTTAAACATGCAAGCACCTGAACCGCAAAAGCCTCATTTATTTCTATTATGTCAATATCCTTTAATTCAAGTACTGCTTTTTTTAAAGCTTTCGGAACCGCCTTTACGGGTCCAAGACCCATTAAATCAGGATGGATACCTGCAATTGCATGAGAAAGAACCCTGAAATATGTCTTATATCCCATTTTTTTGGCTTTTTCTTCTTCCATCATAAGTACAAGAGCTGCACCGTCGGATAGAGGACAGGAGTTGCCTGCTGTTACGGTTCCGTTTTCTTTAAAAACAGGCTTTAATTTTGCAAGTTTTTCAAGTGATGTATCTTCTCTCGGTCCCTCGTCTTTTTCAACAATTAAAGGGGGCCCCTTCCTTTGAGGAACCTCAACAGGAATAACCTCATCCTTAAATTTTCCTTCCTTCCATGCCTTTATTGCTTTCATATGACTTTCATAAGCAAACCTGTCCTGCTCTTCCCTCGGTATTTTATATTTTTCATAAATAACCTCTGCGGTCTCTCCCATTGAAAGGGGTCTTATTCTTTCAAGAATTTTCGGGTTTTCAAATCTCCAGCCTATTGTTGAATCATATACTTTAAAGCTCCCGTAAGGAAAGGCTCTTTCGGGTTTTAAAAAGACAAAAGGACCCCTTGACATGCTTTCAACACCCCCTGCAAGGAAGATTTCTCCGTTTCCTGTTTGAATCATTGCACTTGAACTCATAATTGCCTGCATGCTTGAACCGCATAGTCTGTTAATGGTTTGTCCGGGAACCTCAAAAGGAAAACCCGCAATTATAATCGCCATTCTTGCAACGTTTCTTGAATCCTCTCCTGCCTGATTTGCACATCCGATGATTACATCCTCAATTTCCTCATAATTTATATTATGCCTTTTAACCATTTCTTTAAGAAGAAGAGCAATCATATCATCGGGTCTTATTGCAGAAAGGACACCTCCGTATTTTCCGAGAGGCGTTCTTATACCATCAACAATAACTGCGTTTTTCATTTTGTTTTATCCTTAAGTTTTTCAATTAATTCGTTACGTGAAATATTATTCCAAAGTGCTATTTTTGAAAGAATGTCACTTAGAGTTCCTTTTGCTATTTCCCTATGAAACGGGCCGGTAATATTGTGTATTCCCGAGGGTGTTTTTTTTCTTAACCTCACATGACTTCCCTTTTGCCTTATAACCTTATATCCCATTCTTTTAAGAAACTTGATAAGTTCCTCTCCACTAACTTGAGGAAGTTTAGGCAAAAGATGGAACCTCCATTTCGGTAAGAATTAAAATTTTGATATTGCCTCTTTTTAAGAAATTCTCAAAGTGAATTTCTACTGCTTCTTTTATATTTTTTAATAATTCTTCCATATTTTCTCCTTGTGTAAAAATATCTTCTCCTATACCTCTTGCACACCAATATCTTCCATCATTATAAACTTCAAATTTTACGAGTTTAATTTTATTCATAAATCAATTTTAACCTTTTACAAGTATTTTTCTCAATTTTTATAATTTCCTACACTGCTTCAACAATTATTGCTATCCCCTGCCCTCCGCCTATGCAGGCTGATGCGATTCCGTATTTTTTATTTCTTCTTTTTAATTCCAGTAAAAGGGTATAGATAAGTCTTGAACCCGTTGCAGCAAGAGGATGTCCTATTCCTATTGCACCTCCGTTAACATTGACTTTTTCCCTGTCAAGTTCAAGTTCCTTTTCAACAGCAAGGTATTGTGCTGCAAAGGCTTCGTTTATTTCAAAGAGGTCAATCTGGGATAAATTCATGTTTGCCCTTTTAAGAGCATTCCTTATCGCAGGGACGGGTCCTATTCCCATTATATCGGGTTCAACTCCTGCAACACCCCATGAGACAATCCTTCCGAGAACGGGTAAGTTCTTCTCCTTAACTTTTTTTTCTGAAGCAAGTATTAAGGCACAGGCACCATCTACAATTCCTGATGCATTACCCGCAGTAACCGTCCCTCCTTCACCGAAGGCAGGTTTCAGTCTTGAAAGTCCTTCCATTGTGCAATTGGGGACAAAATGGTCGTCATCAGTAACCTCTCCTTTCTTTGTTTTTACCGGTACAATTTCCTCCTTAAATTTTCCTTCTCTAACGCTCTTTGTTGTGAGGGTATGGCTTCTTAAAGCGTATTCATCCTGTTCTTCCCTTGATATTCCTTTTTTCTTAGCAAGATTCTCTGCTGTTTGAGCCATGTAAAGACCGCACATCGGATCAAGCAATGATGCAAGAAGATAATCTTCAAGTTGAAGGTGTTTTAATTTTACGCCTCTTCTTGCACCTCTTATAACAAGCGGAGCCTGACTCATATTTTCTGTTCCGCCGACTCCCACAATTTCTGCCTCACCGAGTAAAATATGCTGAGCACCTGTTACAGCAGCCTGGATTCCGGTTCCGCATATTCTGGATATTGTAAGTGCAGGGACCTCTACAGGGACACCTGCTTTTAATGCAACATGTCTTGCACCGTAAATTGCATCAGAACTTGTCTGAAGGCAGTTCCCGAAAATAACATGGTCAATGTCTGAAGGTTCAATATTTGCTCTTTTAATTGCCTCTTTCAGTGCTATTGCACCCAAATCAATAGCAGTAACATCAGCCAGCGCACCTCCGGGTTTTCCATCACCTCTTTTACCACCGACCCATTCACAAAAAGGTGTCCTTGCACCCGAAATTATTAAGATATCCATAGTATCAAAATTATAAGATTACGGAAATTTGCGATTCAATTAAAAATATATATCTCAGTTTCTCAGGGGTTTGCCTTTTAAAAGCATGTGTTCTATTCTTTCCCTCGTCTTCTGAGTACCGCAAAGATATAAAAATGCCTCCCTCTCAAGGTCCAAAAGCTCTTGCTCATCTAAATATGTACCTGCCGGAATATCTCCGCCTGTCAAAACCTTTGCAATCTGTTTTGCAATAAGGGATTCATGTTCCGTAATTCTGTTTCCGTCCTTTAAGTTAAAAATAAGCATTTCAAGATAAGCCATTCCGTCCCTTCCTGTCATTTTTATCTTCCTCTTTCTCGGTGGCTTATATCCCATTTTTGCAAGATGCAAGACCTTTTCTTTTGCATCATGGATAAGATGGTCCTGATTTATGGTTATTCCATCACTTTCCCTTAAAAATCCGAGTTTCTTAGCCTCATAAGCAGACATTGATACTTTTGCCATCCCTATTATTTCTATAATTCTTCTTAAATAGGGATAAAAGTCAACTTCGGTATCAGGAGGTATTAAATCCATATGTCTTAAAAGCATTTCTTTTGTTCCGCCACCCGCAGGTAAAAGTCCTACCGCAATTTCAACAAGTCCCATGTAGAGTTCGGCAGACGCCTGTATGTGGGCAGAATGAAGGCATATCTCACATCCACCTCCCAGCACCCTTCCGAAAGGAGCGGTTACAATCGGTTTTGAAAAATACTTTATAGCAGTCGTCATTCTCTGAAATTCTTTTACTAACATTTCAAGTTCATCCCATTCTTCTTCCTGAATTATCATTAAAATCATTGCAAGGTTTGCTCCTGCTGAAAAATGCCTTCCTTGATTTCCTATTACAAGACCGTTTAAATCTTCTTTTTCAACATAATCAATTGCTTCAAAAGTCATCTCAGCAATACCGGGTCCTATTACATTTGCCCTTGTATGAAATTCAAGACATACAACTCCGTCTCCCAAATCAATAAGAGAACTTTCGGGATTTTCTTTTATAACTTTACCTTCTTCTTTTAAATCAATTAAAGAAATATAATAAGGACTCACATAAAGTAACTTGTAATCCTTTTCAGGATAATAAAAATAAAATTTTTTACTTTTTTCCTTTCTATAAAAACTTTCTTTACCTGAGTCCAAAAATTCTCTTATCCATTCAGGGATATTTTTCCCTTCCTCTTCCATTCTTTTTACACTTTCTTTAACTCCTATGGAATCCCATATTTCAAAAGGACCCATATCCCAGTTAAATCCCCATTTCATTGCATTGTCTATGGAAATAATATCATCCGATATTTCAGGAATTCTTCTTGCACAATAAAGTAAAGTCTCTGAGAGTGATTTCCATGCAAATTCTGCTCCTTTATCTTTTCCCTGAATAAGATATTTTATCCTGTCTTTAACTTTCTCCTCCTGCATGGCTCTTTCAAGAGAAGGAAAACTTGATTTTCTATATTCCCTATATTCCATTTTGTTTATATCAAATGTAAATCTCTTTGTTTCTCCGTTCTTTTTTTCTTTTTTATAAAAACCTCCGCCTGATTTATCTCCCAAGATCCCCGAATTTACCATTTTTTCAAGGAATTCCGGGGGTTTAAAAAATTCCCTCATTTCATCATGTTTTGCTCTTTCATATAAGTTTTTTGCAACATGGTAAAGTATATCAAGTCCGACCATATCAAGCGTTCTGAAAGTTGCTGTTCTCGGTCTTCCCATCACCCTCCCTGTAAGTGCATCAATTTCTTCCGGAGAAAGTTCCATTTCTTGCATTAACTTTAATATATACATTATTGTAAATACACCTATCCTGTTTGCTATAAAATTGGGTGTATCCTTTGCAATTACTACTCCTTTTCCCAATTCCCTTTCCGCGAATTTGATGAAGTTTTGGATAATCTCCCGAGATGTGTCCTTTGAAGGAATAATTTCCAATAGTTTCATGTATCTCGGAGGATTAAAAAAGTGTGTTCCGAAGAAATGTTTTTTGAAATCTTCATTTCTTCCTTCACATATTTCGTTCACAGGAAGCCCTGATGTATTTGTAGTAACAATTGTTCCTTTTTTCCAGTATTTTTCAACATTTTCAAAAAGTTTTCTTTTAATCTCAATATTTTCTATAACAGCCTCAATGACCCAATCAACATCATTGACAAGTTTTAAATCGTCTTCAAAATTCCCGACTTCAATATCATCGGCAAAATCAATATCATAAAAGGCAGGGGGAAAAATCTTTTTTGCTCTTTCAAGTCCCTGTTTTGATAGTTTATTTTTATCTTCTCCTTCTTTCGGAACAATGTCAAGCAAGTAAGTTTTTATTCCTATATTTGCCAAATGGGCAGCAATTTGACTCCCCATTGTTCCTGCACCGAGGACCAAAGCTTTTTTGATTTTCATTGTTACCTCCTTGATTAATATTTTATCTTAATATTTTATGATTTTTCACTTGATGCCCGTTTTTAAATTATTTATAAAATATTTTATCTCTTCTTTATCATTGAAAAAATGGGGAGAAACTCTTATGTAATTGTTTCGCAGAGAAATTATTATTTTTTTATGGGTTAATTTCTTAAAAAGTCCAACAGAATCAGGGGCTTTAAAAGATATAATACCGCTTATTGTTTCATTCACCCGTTCAGGCAATATTTCAAAATTTAATTCCATAAGTGCTTTTCTGAGAATATTTACTAAGTTTTTGACTTTTTTGTAAATATTTTTTATACCGTATTTTTTTAAAATTTTTATATTTTCATTAAATCCGAATACAAGTATTTCAGAATAGGTGCCTTCTTCAAAAACCTGAGCTCCTTTTCTTAAATCCGGTAATTTGCTGAAATCTTCAAAATTTTTCCAGTTCAAAGAGATCCAGCCTATGTAATTTCTATTTAATTTTTTAATTGTTTCGGAATTCACATATATAAATCCTATCCCCCTGGGACCGCACAGCCATTTTGCTGCTTGGGTAATAAAGAAATCTATTTTAAGTTCATTAAGATTAATCGGGATTACACCCCCTCCCTGGATTCCGTCAACAATTAAAAATATCCCTTTTTCCTTGCAAAAATCGGATATTTCTTTTAAATTTAATACATATCCTTTATAAAAATGAACCCAATCTATCAGGACTGCCTTGGTATTTTTGTTTATTTTATTTTTTAAGTTTTTTACGGGGTCTTTTGAGAAATCACAGAATATCACTTTATGCCCTGAATAAAGTGCGGGAATTTTTATTGCAGGAAAAGAGTCTTTTTGGACTATTATGTTTGAATTTTTATTAAAAGGGATTGAAAGAAGAGACAAAAGTATTCCCTGAGAAGTATTTTTTATAAACCCTATTTCGTGTTTTTTGCATCCGAAAAATTCTGACAAATTCCTTCTCAGTTCTTCCAGAACCGGTAACAGGTCTCTGAAAAAGTCAAGTTTGCCGGTACACATACTTATCCTGCATGCTTCTTTCATTTTTTCAAAGGCAGGCTTTGAAATAGGTCCTGTTGATGCGGAGTTCAGGTATACAATTTTTTGCTTAACCGGGAACAATTTTTTAAAATTCATTCTTTAATTTTAAGTCTAATATTATTAAAATTTTTGAATTTTAATGAACAATGGTGTATAATATAAACATGCCCCGGTAGCTCAACTGGTAGAGCGGCGGGCTGTTAACCCGTAGGTTGCAGGTTCGAGTCCTGCCCGGGGCGTTTTTAAATAAAAATCGAGGTTTTTATAAAGCTTTTATGAGTTTTAACTTTTGATTTTTTTCTTATTTCCCTGTTTCGGAGTTTGCCTTCTTGATGTCGGTCTTTTTGGTTTTTCCCCTCCGTTTAAGGAATTGTATTATATCCTTCTTTTTAAAAAGACTATCAAAAGTAAATATTTGAGCATTTGCTTTTTGAGCAAGGACTATAGTTGAAAAATCTACAAAACCGAATTTCTTATTTTTATTTTTTAAAAAACTTCCCATATTTGCTTATGTAATTTTTCATCTATCCAGAAAATTTCAAAGTTTTCCACTATAGGAGGGATTACTTTTAAAAGAATTTCTTTTCCGAGTCTATATTGAACAAGAGCTATTGTCTCAAGCAATACGTAATTGGAAGTATATAAAATGCAATTTTTTGATAGAATCTCTTCATACCTTCCTTTTGCTTCCTTGTGGAATTTATCGGTTTTTGAGATCAAAGCGTAGAATGCCGAGGTATCAAAGAATACTCTCATTTATGTACTTATTGTGTTCCAGCGAAGTATCTTTACTATCTTTTGCAATTCCAACAAAACTCATCAATTTTTTTCTTTTTTTAATTTTTTCTTTATTCGGCTCTATCTCTATAATTTCACCATCCCACCCTAATTTAATCACGACTCCTAATAAAATTTCTATAGATTCCACAGGTTTTTTATCCGAGAATTTATAAACCTTATTTATTTCTTTATTAAAATCAATCTTTAGGTTTTTTCAATAATGTTTATATAAGTTTCATAGTCCTCAATCTCGCTTAATCCGAGAAATATTAATGCTTCCAGGAGTTTTAAACCTTCTTCCTTTGACATTCTTTTATTTTTCTCAAATTTTGTTTTACTTTTTTTAAAATGTCTAAATAAAATTTTTTTCTCTTGCTGTCAATTCAAACCTTTTGTGCCTTCTGTTAAAAAATAGGGAAGTTAAATTTTTTTCTTTCTTTTTTGTTTTTTTTAAAGATTGTAAATTTGAGGAGATAATTCTAATATTTTCTCAGGTTCTTTTTCAAAAATTTCATTTATTTTATTTTTGCTTTTCATTTTTAAAAAGTTTAAAGCATAAAGATAATTGAAATCATTTGTTATAAATTAGTTTTACATTAACTATGGAAATTTACATCCGTTCCGGTTCTTTCCATAAATTCCTTAGCATAAGTATGTCCCTATTTCGGGGTTTGACCCTTTTCCGAGTCTTCGAACCTCTAATCCTTGCCCGGGCGTTTCCCAATCAAATATAACTCAACCAGTATTCCCGATCAAGGGTCCTGTAATTTATTGCCTCTGCTACATGATGCGGCTTTATATGTTTTGAACACTCAAGATCCGCTATGGTACGTGATAATTTCAATATTCTGGAATAAGCTCTTGCAGATAAACCTAAGGTTTCCATCGCCTTTAATATAAGATTCTCACACTCCCCATCAATTTCTATATATTTCTTTATTAATCCTGAATCAAGATGAGAATTAGAATAAATACCTTTTTCATTTTTATATCTCTCAAGCTGAATTTCCCTCGCTTTGATCACTCTCTCCTTTATTCTCTCCGAAGGCTCTCCTTCTTCTTTATCTTTAAGCTCCTCCGGAGATAAAGCAGGAACCTCAATGTGTATGTCAATTCTGTCAAGTAAAGGACCGGATATTTTTCTCGTATATCTCCTTATCTCATTTGCAGTACATCTGCACTCCCTTCTTCTGTCAGTCAAATAACCGCATGGACAGGGATTCATCGCAGCAATAAGCATGAATCTTGAAGGATAAGAAAGCGAAGTTTTCGCCCTTGAAATTGAAACAAACCCATCCTCAAGAGGCTGCCTCAGAACCTCGAGTACATCCCTTTTAAATTCCGGCAATTCGTCAAGAAATAAAACACCGTGATGAGCAAGAGAAACTTCTCCTGGCTTCGGAATCTGTCCTCCTCCTATCATCCCTGCTGAGGAGATTGTGTGATGAGGGGACCTGAAGGGTCTTGTTGCTAAAAGAGGCTTGTCAGGAGGCAATGTCCCTGAAACAGAATGTATTTTTGTAACTTCAAGTGCCTCCTCAAGAGAAAGGGGAGGCAAAATCGAAGGAACCCTCCTCGCAAGCATTGTCTTTCCCGAACCCGGCGGACCTATCATTAAAACATTATGCCCTCCTGCTGCTGCAATTTCCAATGCTCTTTTCGCATGAACCTGCCCTTTTACATCTTTAAAGTCCTCTTTATAAGTCGAAAGAACCTTAAAAATGGAAACCTTGTCCACCTTGAAAGGTTCCAAACTTTTTTCATTTTTTAAAATTTCTATTGTATGGTTCAATGTTTTAACAGGATAGACATTCAATCCGTCAACAAGAGCAGCCTCTTTTGCATTTTCTTCGGGCACAAATAGATTATCTATTCCCTTTTCTTTCAACAAAAGAGCCACAGGCAAAACCCCTTTTACTTTTCTCAATTTTCCGTCAAGGGATAACTCTCCGAGAAATGCCTTGTTTTTCAGAATATAAGATTCAATAAGCCCGGCTGATGCCAATATTCCGAGTGCTATCGGAAGGTCAAATCCTGCCCCTTCCTTCTTGATATCAGCAGGTGCCAGATTTATAACTATTTTTTTAACCGGTAATTGAAACCCGGAATTTTTAATTGCGGATAAAACCCTTTCTTTTGATTCCTTAACAGCAGTTTCGGGCAGACCAACAAGTGTATATCCTGGAAGACCATGAGACAGGTCAACTTCTACCTCAACAAGAAATCCGTTTATCCCGAAATAGGAGGCAGATATAACCTTCTCAACCATGATAATTTTAAAGAACCGAAGGAATAATTAAAAACTTTATTTTGAATTCATTATTTTCTTTTAAAATACAGATGCATCCCGCGTATTCAAATTTTATAATTTCTTTCTCTGAATCTCCGACCAATAAAAGAGAAGCAAGTCTTGAAAGGAAAGGGAGATGCCCGACTAACATTATATCCTTATCCTCTTTTTTTAAAGCATCAAGCCAATATCCGGGATCATCAAGAGGATTTAAATTCTCCCTCTTTTCAACAATTTGAGGATTCAGATATTTTGCATAAATAAAAGCAGTTTCTTCTGCCCTTGTTTTTCCGCTGTGATATATTTTATCTATTTTAATATTTCTTTCCGCCAAAAATTTTGCGACTTTTTCCGCATCTTTCCTGCCTTTTTCGGTAAGATGTCTTTCAGGGTCTTCTTCCTTTGATTTTGCCTCACCGTGCTGAACAAGAAATATCAAACCCATAAATAAATTTTAAAATTTTTAAAAATGTAAATTCAAATCCGTAAAATTTAATTTATGAGCAATTTTCCGAAAAGATTTTATCTCTATCTCAAAGAAAGATTTCCGCCGTTTTTATATTTCATTTTTATACTCCTTTTTTTCTTCTCCATTTACCTCTCAACAGAACCTGCAAAATTCTCATGCTTTACAATATTGGGCTTTTTAACCGTGTTTTTGGTCTTCCTTCATTTAAGATTAATGGATGAAATAAAAGATTTTGAAGAGGATAAACTATATTTCCCCGATAGACCCGTACAAAGAGGATTAATTTCTTTAAAAGAAATAAAAGTTGTTCTTTTGATAACAATATTTGCCGAAATTCTCCTTAATATGTTTCTGAGTTTAAAAATCTTTATATCCTTTTTATTTGTGCTTTTCTATTCCTTTCTTATGTTTTTTGAATTCTTTTTGAAAAAAATTTTAAGAAAAAATATTTTGTATTATTCATTGCCCCATCTTTTGATAATTCCCTTATTAGCCTTTTATATTTTTCAATACAACCCCGACTTTGCCCTTGCACCTCACTCTTTGTTATTGCTAATCTTTGTTTATTCTTCAGGACTTTGTCTCGAAATTTCAAGAAAATTAACCCTTCCATCTTCTCATTTACCACCTTTTTATTCCTACACCCACGCTATCGGTTTTAAAAATGCTTTTCTTATCCTTATTTTTTCCCATTTGGTCTCTATATTTTTAATATTATATTTCCTCATCCTGAGAGGCAAAAATTTTTCTATCCCTTTGGGTTATTTAATATTTTCTTTATTTTCCATCCTTTACAGCTTTTTTCTTTTTCAAAAAACCTCCCCTGATTTCACAAAAAAAATTACTTTTTCTTATAATATTTACGTTTTTATTACCTATCTTTTTGTTTTGATTGCTTCATTATGAGAATTGTTGATATTAAAAAAGATAAAAAAATTAATCTGGAAGAACTCGGAGGAAAGGGAAAAAATCTTTACCTCCTTTATAAAGCCGGATTCAATATACCCGATTTTTTTGTTATTCCCCTATCCTTTTTTCAGGATTTTATAAAACCTGTAATAAACAAGATTAGAGATATAGAAAAAGAATGTATTAAAAATCCTAATCCTGCTGAAATAAGCAGAAAAATGAAAACACTTTTTGATAGTCTTGAATTCACATCAACACAAATTAAAGAAATAAAAGATTTTTTAAATATTTATAATTTTGAAAAAATTGCGGTTCGTTCATCCTGTGAACTTGAAGATGAGAAAGGTCTTTCTTTCGCAGGGCAATATGATTCGTTTTTAAATGTTGAAAAAAGTAAAATTTTTGAAGCAATAAAAAAAGTTTATTCATCTCTGTTTTCCGAGAGAGCAATAGAATATAGAATGAAAAATGATTTACCGATTTTTGATATAAAAATGGCTGCAATTGTGCAAAGAATGATTGATGCGGAGAAATCAGGAGTCATTTTTACCCAAAGTTTTTATGAACCGAATAAAATCACAATATCGATTACATCAGGACCGGGAGATAGGCTTGTAAAAGGAGAGAGTGTACCCGAACAAAGACTTTTTTATTACAGGGATAAAAAGAATTTTAATGTGCAGGGAGATAAAATTTTAACCTCTAAAGAGATAGAAAAAATTGTAGAACAAGCGCTTAAAATTGAGAAATTTTTCGGTTTTCCTCAAGATATTGAATGGTGTTTTAAGGATGAAACCCTTTATATTCTTCAAGCCCGTCCTTTAAGTTTTATTAAAAATTATCTTGTATGGGATAATTCCAATATTATAGAGAGCTTTCCGGGTCTTACAAAACCGCTCACTTTTTCAATAGCAAATGAATGTTATTTCATAATATATAAAACGGTGTGCAAGATACTCGGAGCAAGTGCTAAAAAAATAGAAGAAAATGAGGACATTTTCCTGAACATGATAGGTTATGTAAAAAACAGAATTTATTACAATCTTTTGAGTTGGTATAAAGCACTTGCTTTGCTCCCCGGATTTAAATATACAAAAGGATTCATGGAACAGATGATGGGATTGAGAGAAAAAAAGGAATTTAAAGAGGAAGAATTCAGGACAAAAATTTTATCTTTACCTTTCCTTTTTTATACCTTTTTAAGAATTTTCATTAATTTTCTTTTAATTGATTTGAAAACAAAAAATTTCTTTAAAAATTTTGAACAAACAATATCTTATGTTAAAAGAAAAGACTTCTCTCTCCTTTCTCCTTCGGAGTTGCTTGACATTTACTTCTATATGAGAAGAAGACTCATATATAAATGGAATGCCCCTATAATAAACGATTTTTTCACAATGATATTTTTCGGACTTTTAAAGAAATTTGTTGAAAAAAGAACAACTGATAAAGAAATATTTGCTTATCTTCTATCCGGTGAGGAAAAAATGTGGAGTCTTTTACCTTTGATAGAGCTTGAAAGAATTGTAAAGAGAATAAGGGAAAAGAATGTAAAGGACTGGAAAAAAGATGAGGAAATTAAAAATTTAATTGAATATTATATGGAAAGATTCGGATACAGAACAATAAATGAATTGAAACTTGAAGAAAAAAGTTTAAAGGAAGATGAAGAATATTTGAGTTTTCTGATAAACAGTTTGATTGAAGTCCCGCTTGAAGAAAGAATGAAAAATTCAAAAGAAAATTTTAAAAAGGCAAAAAGAAAAATGATTAACATTTTAAGGAAAAAACCATTTAGATTTTTATTTGATTATTCAGTTTTTAATTTTTTACTTACAAATGCACGAAAATGTATCAGAAGAAGGGAAGATATGAGATTTGCAAGAACTTTTATATTCGGGATATTGAGAGAGTTATTTAGAGAGATGGGTAGAAAATTTAAAATTCTTGATATAATAGAGAATGAGGAAGATGTATTTTATTTACATATAGGGGAAATAATTGGTCTTTTTAAAGGAACACTTATAAATGAGGACTTAAAGAGGATAATAAGAATAAGGAAAGAGGAATTTGAAAAAAATAAAAAAACGGAATATTTCCCCGAACATTTTGAAACACATGAGATTGTATATAAGAATAAGATAGTTTCGGAAATTCATAAAGAAAAAGGAATTTTGAAGGGAATTCCTTGTGTTCCGGGTGTTGTTGAAGGAGAAGCGGTTATTGTTAAAGACCCGAAGAAAGCCGACTTTTTGAAAGACAAGATTATAATAGCAGAGAGAACCGACCCCGGCTGGGTTCATATTTTCGGAATAGTCAGGGGAATAGTAGTGGAAAGAGGCAGTGCCTTATCACATTCTGCTATTATAGCGAGGGAACTCGGGGTTCCCCTTGTGATAGGAGTTAAAAATGTAACCAGATTGTTAAAAAACGGAATGAGAATAAGAATGGATGCTTTTGAAGGTAAAATCGAGGTTTTAAGTTGAGTGCGAAAAAAGTTTGTGCCCGAAGGAAATTGCAAGGGGTGATATATTACAAATGCTTTATTGTTTATCCCGGAGGAAATTAAAAATTTACATTGAAAGATAGCTTATTTTATAATTAATTGATGCTTTTAATACTTTTTTCATTAAATTTTTATTCAGGATTTGGGATATTTAACGGTCTTTCCGAATTCGTAAATTTAACTTACGGATTTATCCCTTGTTTTAACATGGGTATTGAAGGAAAAGGAACTATAGAGTATTTTGAAGAGATAGAACTTTTGGGGGATAAAGGAGCATATTCTTATTGTTATCTGAGTAATAAGCGTGAATTAAAAATGTCCTTTTACGGGTTTTTATTTAAAGCAGGGATAAATTTTTCGGAAGAATTATCTTTATTAAAAAATCTTGGAATAGGGGTGATATTGGGATGGATTAAGGAAAAAAGACCTTTGGATTACACCGACGGTAACTCGACAGAAATTTTGGAAGGGTCAGATACTGCTCCCGGAATTTTTTTCTATTTTAAAACAGGCAAACATGAGCTGTTTCACAAAATTAAAACAAATTTAAGAGCCGAAATGCTTTTTATCTCCTTCAGAACAATCAGAATCTCTTATGATTATCTCTATATTTCCGGGCTTTCACTTGATGGAATAAAAATAAATCTTATTTTTTATTATGAGTAGTTGTTTGATTTTTTTAATTTTCAACACAGAACCGCTTCCACCCTATTCCTTCTTTTTTAATGGCGTGATATGGATTTATAAGAATAAAAAAAACCGAGGTTTTAATCCATTCCTATCCTTTTTACATCTATTATTCAGTAACGGATTCAAATTACTATAATCTTGTTATTCCATTCAAAGATATGCCTGATAGCGTGAAGATTTTACATTCCAGTATATTTGATGAGATTTCATATATATCAGAACCTGTTGTGATAAAAAATAATAAAATATTATCCTGCTTTTACTTGAATAAAACTTCTGAATCATCAGAATATCCTCCGCCTCTGTCATATTATTCTGATATAACACCATATTTTAAAATTGATATTCTTTATGAAAAGAACATCGATTCACTTGTTTCAAAAATCAATAATCTGGGCTATAAGATAAATAACGAACAAATAAGTTTATTATCACTTTATTTAAATGAAAATTTCAGATACTTTGTAATCTTCAGAGATACATCAGAAGGATATTATTCTTTTTATAAAACCATCATCAGAATTTTCTTTTACGATTCAATCGACACAGTTCCTATCAGAATTATTTCAAATTCATCCAAAGATTTTTATTTCTTTACAATCGGATATCATAAGACTAAAATAAAAAATTTTGAACTTCTTTATGCTGAAAAATTTGATTTAAATGAACTGAATTTTGTAAATAATTGTTTACATAATTTAAATGTATATCTGGAAAAGGATATGTTTCTGACATCCTTTAAGTCGGGTTCTGTTGATTTGTTTTTAAAAATTCAGAAAAACTCGGATGATTCCGAATATCAAAGAATCATTTACAGTTTTCTTTACTTTTTTGAACCAACAATTATTTTAATCCTTTTATTTTCCTTCTTACTTATTTTAAATTTTCATTCTGAGTGACTTTCCGAAGTTTAAATTTCACTTTTTGATTTGAAGACCTTCACTTTACACGGTTTTCCAGAAACACCCTTGGGTTAACTGATTTGTTTTAGTAATTTTTTTCCTTTTTTCTTTATAATTTTCTTATGGAAAAAATACTTGTTACTTCCGCGTTGCCTTATGCAAATGGTCCTTTACATTTAGGACACATAGCAGGCTGTTATCTTCCTTCTGATATTTATGTGAGATATTTGAGAATAAAAGGGAAAAAGGTTATCCATATATGCGGGACCGATGAACATGGTGTCCCCATTACAATAAGTGCTGAAAAGGAAAATAAGACTCCTCAGGAACTTGTTGATTATTATTATGAAATAATAAAAAATTCCTTTGAAAAACTCGGAATTTCTTTTGAATATTTCGGAAGAACTTCAACAGAGCGTCATAAAAAACTTTCTCAGGAGTTCTTTTTAAAAATTTACGAAAAGGGATATATAGAGAAAAGAGAAGAGAAGAATTATTATTGTGAAAACTGTAAAAGATTTTTACCTGACAGATACATTGAGGGGACATGTCCTCATTGTGGTGCAGAGGGAGCAAGGGGTGACCAGTGTGAGAGTTGTGGAAGATGGCTTGAAGCTTTTGAACTTCTAAACCCGAAATGTAAAATTTGCGGTAACACACCTGTTTTAAAAGATACTTTTAATTATTACTTTCTTTTGCCCAAATTAAAAGATGATTTGAAAAAATGGCTTGAAGAGAAAGAAAACTGGAAGGATTTTGTAAGAAATTTTGCCCTTTCATGGACCACAGAAGGTCTGAGAGCCAGGTCAATAACACGGGATTTATCATGGGGTGTGCCTGTTCCCTTGGAGGAGGCAGAGGGAAAGGTTTTATATGTATGGTTTGATGCTCCAATAGGTTACATCTCGATAACACAGGAATGGGCAAACAAAAATAATGAGAATTGGGAAGACTGGTGGAAAAACAAAGAAGTAAAACTCATTCATTTTCTTGGAAAGGATAACATTGTTTTTCATGCTGTTATATGGCCTGCAATGCTCATTGCTCACGGTGAGTATATTCTTCCTGATGAAATTCCCGCAAATCAGTATCTTGTTATGAAAGGCGGAAAAATGTCCACATCCAGGGGAATGGCTTTATGGCTGGATGATTTTCTCGACCGGTACCCTGCCGATTATGTGAGGTTCGGAGTTGCGAGAGTTTTGCCCGAGACAAAGGACTCCGAATTTTCCCTTGAAGATTTTGAAAGGGAGTGTGACACATATCTTGCAAACGACATAGGAAACCTTGTCTCAAGGGTTTTCAGATTATTTGAGAAATATTTTAATAACAGGGTACCTGAGGGAGAAACTTCAGGAGAATACGAAAATAGGATGTGGGAAATAATCAATTCAAAGATTGTAAAAATAGAGAAAAATTTCGAAAGCTTTAAATTCAGACAGACATTGCAGGATATAATTGAAATTGCCCAGGAAGTCAATAGATACATTGATTTTACAAAACCCTGGGATGTTCTGAAAAAAGATAAGGAAGAAGGTGGAAAAATAATTTATAATTCCCTTTCTGCAATAAGATTGCTTTCTGTTCTTTTATACCCCTATTTACCTTTTACAATGAAAACCTTGAGGGATTCTTTGAATTTAGGAGAACCTTCCTGGGATGAGGTTAAAAATCCCTTTTTAAATGAAGGTGAAGTTTTGAAATCCCCGCCCATATTATTTCCGAGAATCAGGGGGAAGGTCAAGGAGGAAGTTACCGAAGAGAAAGAGGAGGAACCCAAGGAGGAATACATTACTTACGAAGAATTCAGGAAGGTTAAACTTGTTGTCGGAAAGGTTTTGAATGTGTATGATATCGAAGGTGCTGATAAGTTGTATAAACTTGAAGTTGATACAGGTGATAGAGTGAGAACAATTGTTGCAGGAATAAGGGAACATTATAAGAAAGAGGAATTAGAAGGTAAAAATATTATAATTGTAGCAAATTTAAAGCCAAGAAAAATAAGAGGAATTTTATCAGAGGGAATGCTTCTTGCAGCAGAGGATAAGGATGGAAGGGTTATAATTCTTACAACTGAGAAGGAGACAGAGCCAGGGCTGGGAGTGCTATAGTGTAATATCTACGGAGATGGACCCCAGGTGGTAGGTGTTCGAGTATGAGGGGTGGGAGTGCCCTAAGAGGTTTTTAGGTATTTTGTGGTATTGGGAGAGTTGAGAGTAGGGTGTTTTACCTTTAAGGTTTTTACCGAAATTTTTTCATCAGAAAAACATAAAAATCTCGTTATTTTGTCTTTTTTCTTATCTCAATTATCATTTTTTCAATTTCTTCCGGAGTTTTATTTGGCATTTTCTTAGGTCTTTTTGATTTCGGTTTTAATCCTTCTTCACCTTTTTCTTTATAAAATCTGAGAACCTTCATAGTGGCAGTTTAATTGTGTATGATATGTTAAAGTTGAGGTGTTATTCAAGTTAGGTTTATTTTTCATTTTTGGTATTTATCAAAGAAGAAAGAGAAGTGGGGTAATTTATGTTTTGTTCTTTTTTCATTCAATTCTTTTATAATGATAAACAGGATTTTTCGGCTGATTCATGGGGGTGGAGTATTTCCATTGAGGGGCTTGCCCCTCAAACTCCCCAAGAGAATAAATATCAAAAGGTTAAAAAACTTTATCATTTCAGGTAAGAGATATTTTAATTTGAAAATGTTCCGACCGAGGCGAAGCCTCTGTCTTTTTAGTCTTCTTTTGATTTCTTTGATAGTTCTTTCAAGGGAGTTTGTTGTATAGATGAATTTTCTTACAGGTTCAGGAAATTTAAGAAAGGTTGTAAAAAATTCAAACTCTTTTTCAAGTGTTAGAAAAGTTTTTGGATAGAGTTTTTTCCATTTGTTGAGGAGTATTTTTAATCTCATTTTTGCTTCTTTTTCATTGAGAGAAGTATAGATAGTCCTCAGGTCATAAGCAACTTCTTCTCTGTGGATTTTTCTTACTTTATTAATTATATTTTTCGTGAGGTGTAACCAGCAGTATTGAAGTTCTGTATCAGGAAAAACTTTGAATATTGCTTCTTTTAATCCTTTTAACCCGTCAGTGACAAAAAGCCCTACTTTCTTTAATCCCCTCTCTTTAAGCTCTTTTAATATCTCTTCCCATAATTTACTTGACTCTCCCTCAGAACCGAAAATCCAAAAGCCCAAAATTTCCCTTGACCCGTCTCTCTTTATTGCGTAAACAATGTATATAGGCTCTTTTTTAAACTGAACCCTTTTTATAGGGAAAAAGAAAGCATCCATGAATATAACAGGATAAAAATCTTCCAATTTCCTTTTTTTCCATTTCTCTATAATTTCTTTTGAAACATCTATTATTCTTGAAACAGTCTGATGTGAAATTGCTTTTCCATATATCATTTCAAGGATTCTCCCTATTTTTCTGGTTGGGACATTAGCTTGAAACAAATAAAAAATAAGTTCCTCAAGTTCAGGAGACATCCTTTTTCTGTAAGGAATTATAGAACTCTTAAATTTTGAGTCTCTTGTCCTTGGAACCCTGAGATTTTCAATATTACCGAATATTCCTGTTAATTCCCTCTCGTAAAAACCGTTTCCCACTGATTCAGGATTTTCCTCCTGAAATATTTTCCTTTCTTCCAGCATAATCTCCTCCAAAACCTGTTTGACAATCGGCTTTAAAAACTCTAAAATATTTATAGGTTGGGAATGTTTTTGTTTCATCCCGTAACCTCCTTTCTGCCCCGACTCTGTCGGGGCTTTTTAATTTTAACATAAAATCCCATACACAATTAACGTTACACAACCTAAAGAAATACTTGGAGGATTTGAAAAATATTTGGTTGAGGAAAGAAAAGATTTTTATGGAAATAAAAGAATATGGGTTTTCAAACGGATATAAAAGCAAACATGTAGGAGCGGTTTCCCAACCGCGATACAAATTTTTTTAAGGTAAAAAAGGAATCCAGCCTATTCCTTTATAATCTTTTTCTTTAAGTTTGCTTTCTTCTTTTTCTGTATTTTCATAATTTATAAAATATTTCAGAATATCTTTAAGACTTATATTTACCTCTTCCTTCTTCTCTTCAGAATAAAATAGTCTGTTTTCTTCTTTATCCTCTGCAGGGTATAACACAATGGCAGATTTTGCTTTTAAAGCATCCTTATAAGCATGCATTTTCACTATGTCTGAAAATTTTGGTTTAAAATATTTTGTCGTTTCTGCACCTTTTATTATTTCGGAATCCAGTCCTTCTTCAGATTCAGCACTTTCAGTCTGTTCAAAAATATCAAATGAAAATTTGGCATCAAGAATCAAAATAGGTTTTTCATCCTTATCAGTTATAACAAAATCGGGTTTAAGCTTAAGTGGTGTATAAGGATATTCTTTATTTTCACTATATCGGTACCCTTTTTGATAGATAAATTTTTTATCTTTTATTATAGCTTTTATTTCAGGATATTCTGGTAATTCTCCTTTTGCTCTGAACACAAGTTTGTCAACCCCGATTTCCTTATCATTCAACATCTTACACAATTTCAAGGCACACCAGAATTCATACAAGTCATAGACCTTTCTCAAGTCAATTGCTTCCTGGATTTTTTCAAAGGGTTTTCTTGAAAATAGATATTTTAAATAAAGGGAATAAAGTTCCCTGTATCCGTCCCTCATTCTCAATACTGTTGAGGTTGAGGGAAATATAAGGAGTTCTCCCACCTCCTCCCATACAGGGTCCTTAACAAAATCCTCAAAAAGTCCTTTTAGATTTTCTATATCTTTTTTTGTTTTTCCAAAATCTTTATTTTTCTCTTCTTTAAAAATTTCTTCTATTTCTTCCATTAAATCTTCTATATCCCTTAAAAGTAATTTGACAAAATACAGGACGAATCTGTTTTCCGGTGTATCAAGGATTTCGTATTTTACGGGTTGCAGTAATTTTAAAGGGGCATAATATTTACCTTTTACTTCAAATCCTGTTTCACATTCATACAAATATTCCGGATGTGTTAGTATATTATAAATTGTGTCATTATCAATTTCCGAAACCTCGCTTATATTTACAAATTCCTTTTCCTCTGACAAAACCCTGTATGGATTTGCTCTTATTATATTGAGGGAAGATTTAAGTTCATTTGCATAGTTTTTAAGAAAAAAGAAAGTGAAAATTTTGTGAGGAGCACCCGTAGAAAAACCCGATGACACAAATACAGGAGTTTCAATGTTAAAGGGAAGGGCAGAGATTAATCTCCATATCTCATCTATAAGTTTTGTAACAAAATTTTTATAAAAAAGCGGAGAATCAAAGTCAAGCCCGTCTTCTCCATTTTTGGGAATAAGGGTTTCTGATACTACTTCTACCGGAACTTTTTTAATTTTACCTGTTTTTCTGTTTTTGATTATTATTTCTGATTTGCCGATATAATTTGTAAACGGAATTTTATGGGTGAGCGTGATTTTTTCATTGTTTTTTTCTCTCGTGATTTTATTTTCCTTACCTATTTTCTCAAGTTCCCATTCATCTGATTCAAATTTATACTCCTTAAATTCAAAAATCCATAACGGAGATAATTCCTGCTCTTTTATTTTTAATAATTCTTTATTATTTGAATTAAAAAGAAAAAATTTGCCTTTAAGGGTCCCTATATTTTTTATTTTTATCTCATTACCTTCTATGTATTTTTCAACGCTTGAAGTATAAATTTTACCGTCCTCTATGTTTATGTAAACTTCTTCCATTTCTAAGAAATAATCTTATCAATAAATTTTTTTGCCAACTTAAACACTTCTTTAATAGGGTTTATTCCTCTTAAGCCTCCCCTGTAATAGCCCGTTATGTGAATATCATGATACAGGTCATCTGCCCATTTTTTCAGTTTTCCGTTTTTGGGTCTAAGGTATTTATCAATATAGAGTTCGTAGGTTTCCCATTTTTGGGGTAAATCCTTTTCTTCTAATTTTCCGGTTTTAATTAATGCATAATCAATAGCTTTTAAGATTGCGAGCCATAATGTTCCGAATGCTTCCTGGACATATTTTATATTGTTATATGTGCCTGTTTCATAGTCCGGTTCTGCTTTTTTCAATATTTCTTTTGCATTTTTATAATATTTTAAAACCTCAGATTTTGAATTTCTTTTCATGTTTAAATTATATTTCTGTTTCCTGATTTTTTCAATTTTAAATTCATGGCATTTTCCGTATATAATTAGTATATGAAAAAAATAAATATCAGATTGCCTGATATAAATATGAAAGAAGAAGAAATAAGATTTTTTCTTGCTGTCAAACTCTTTGAGGAGTGGTTAGTGAGTCTGGGTAAAGCAGCCGAAATAGCAGGTTATTCCGAGAGGACTTTTGCGGAACTTTTATTAAAAAAGGGTATTTCGTCTTTAAGGTTTGAAAAAATTGATACAGATTGACAAAAAGAGAATAAATAAGCTTCTCACAGATATCCCGTATACCCATCCGTATGCAATTTATAAAGCATTTCAAGGACCTTTTTTGCGGTGTGGTGGAATTTGAATTTGTTTTTAAATTCTTTAAATTTTTCCAATAGATTGATAATATCTTGTGGACCCGGTTCTTTTTCTTCCTCTTTAATTTTATTCCATATTTTTTTCTTATCAATCTCCTTTATTTCTTCGGACGGATTTAAGCACCAATTTAAGACTCTCCAGAGCGGTTCTTCCAGTTTAGCCCTGCTTCCGTGAAATTTCGGTAAAACTTTCATCAGAACAGCCAGGTCAATAATTTCATCATCATTTTTAAATGATACAATTTTGTTCTTTTTTGCCTCTTTTGCATTTTTATAAAACAATGCAATTTCATCAAGCACGCGATAGGCAAAATGGAGGTTATAGGGTTTGAGAATTGTTGACAAATTTTTTAATCTATCATAAAATTTTTCTGAAGATTTAAGCATCGTTAAAGCGTCAGATATACTATCTTTCATAGAGTAAGAAATAATAAATTTCCCATAATTTGAGAAGTCTTGTTTAATTGTTCCTGAAAAATTTTTAGTCCATTTTTCTAATTCTTTCTTGTAGTTAAACCATCCTACTGTATTTATATTATTGTAGAGGCTTTCTGCTAAACTCTCCCATTTGTCTTTTAGTTCTTCTAATGTAGAATTTTCAATTTCAAATCTAATTGATGGCTTTTCTTCTTCTCCTCTTTTTTCCCTTGTTTTTCTAAAATTAAAGATATACCCCATCCAAGCTTTCTCAAATTTTTTGTTCTCTTTATTTACTTTTATAAATAAAGCCGGAGCTTTTTCCACTGTTATTATCTGTGAAACATCTAAGTCATATATTTTCTCTTCCCAATAATAAGAGTCTTTTATTTCATCAAAATGTCCTTCCCAATTTGATATCATTAAAAATTCGGGAGCAAATGGTTTATATTTATCAAAATCCACCTCTTTAAACTCAATGGTAAAAGCCCTGTCAAGGACTTTTGGAGAGAACATAAAGGTTGTTTCGTCAATATTCACCGTTCCTATGAAATAGAGATTTGGAGGGAGTTTTAATTCAATATAGGTTTTATATTCTTCCCTCCCTTGATGGGAGGGGTTGGGGGAGGGTGATTTATAGTCAATCTTTGCTTTTTCCAATAGGTCAAATAATTCCTTTTGTTTTTCTTCCTGTTTCTGTGGATTTTCTCCTGTTATCTGAATTTTAATCCCTTCCTTTGTGAATCCCTCTTCATCTCTTCCGCTTTCTAAAATGCTCAAAAAATCTGCAAAATAGTATTCAACCCTTGCAAGGTTCATTTCGTCAAGGATAACAAAATAAGGAGAGGTATTTTGTTTGTTTTCTTTATAATCCGCAATTGCCTTTAAAATAAATTCAAACAAAGGAGTTGATTCATATCTATTCATAATAGGGTTATAGTAACCTATTAAAGATTTTGAATCCTTCCAGTCAGGACGAACGGGGAGGAATTCAACTTTATCTTTTCCGAACAACTCTCCGAACAACTGAGCCATCTTGGTTTTCCCCGTCCCTGAAAGTCCCGCAAGAATAACAAATCCCTTTGTTTTAAGTGCGGTGTAGAAGGAGGAGATTTGATGGGGTTGGAAATGGAAGTTTTTGGATTGGAAGTAAAGATTAAGCATAGATTTTTTATTCATTTCTTCACCTCCTTCATTTAGAATATTTAAAACCTTTTTAATTTTCTCTATGATAATCTCATACTCTTTTTTCTCATTTTCATCTTTTATCTCTTTCAATTTATTCTCATGTTTGTTCAGAGCCTTTTTTAATAATATCTTTGCTGTATCTATTGTATAGTATCTAGGTCCTGAACCAGGTAATCTTAACTCCTCCTTAGTCTCAACTTCTTTAAAGTTAATTTTTTCTTTTAAATAAGTGGAGAACTCCTTTCTTCCTTTTATTCTATATTTGTATTCAAATTCTTTATCATTCTCATAATCCTCGACTAATTCCTTATCTTTTTCTTCCAGAATCTCTTTTAATTTTTCTTTATCCTCTTCTGGTATTAATTCTTTCAGTTTTTTTTGGGATACTACTTTCCCTTCTTCAATAACAGAATTTCCATAGAAACCTACGAAATATCTATCTTCATTATCTTTATCCATCGGATTCTTAGAGAAAAATAAAACAACAGGATATTCCTTGACTTTGGGTTTACCAGGTTGATAGTAATATCCATAAAAGTATTCATCACCCTTAAAATCATAGAAATTCCACCATTCATGTCCGAACCCATATTTTTTAGGGAAATCACCTGCTCCCATTTTTTTTCTGTATTCTTTATCCTTATGAAATTTATGAAAACCTTCTTTGTCCCAGCCTCTCCAATTATTGTTATTCCAAGCTAAATTTAATGCTAATATTTCTCTCGACTCCTCTTCGCCTTTTCTTTCTTCTCCATACCTTACCATATAGTATCTGGCTTCCATCATGTCTTCTACACTTATATCTTTACAAATATTTTTAAACTCTTTAAGAATTTCTTCAAATTTGCTTCTTTTCTTCCCTTTCCATACTTTAGGGATTTTATTATCTTCAAAAAATCCACGAAGCCGGTCATCCAATACAAAAGCCCATTTTTTATCTATTAAAAATGCAAGAAAAGAAATAGTAGATACAGCTGAAGGGAATTGCTTTCTCATCTTTATGCAAAAATCTGACAATTCTTGGGGACCGGATATTTCTTCTTTTTCCATAATCCTTATAAAGTCTTCTTTGTTTTTTATTTTGTCCACATAATCTAAGTATCCTACAAAATTAGAGATTATGATGTCAAAAAATTTATTAACACTTTCTTTATTTTTATATTTCCTTTCTTCTATATTATGTTTGATATTCACTACCTTAGAATTTATTTCTTTTTTCGATGCTCTTAAATCTTTAAGATTTAATAAAAACCCTTTTAAAAAATCATTTTTTATAGTATTTCTCAGATCTATATACATATTATTAAAATCTGACTTCAAAACTTCATACTCCTCACCGAATTTTTCCTTAGCTTCTTTAAGTGATTTTTTCACTTTTTCTTTATTTTTAATTACTTATTGTGCTATTTTTTCCTCCGAATTTATTTAATTCGGACTTGAACCCTTTATATTATAAAATCCATTTTTAAAACTTCACAATTTTTTAAACAGAAAATCCATAAGGGGAATTGAACCCCTGAGATACCGTTAATTTTTATCACGATCCGAATTTTTAATTCAGTCTGAGGATTTTCAAAAAGATAAAGAATACAATCGGGATAATTATAATTAGAATCAGGGACAGTATTATTCCCAGTTTTCCCGCATTCCGAAATTCTTCGGATAATGTATATTTATTCAGAAGTATTCCTGCAATGAGACCAAGTAGAGGATTTGCGATGCATAGCATAATAAGACCTATTTTTGTTATTTTGGTTACATCTTTTGCGAATTTTTCATATGCTTCCATTTTATCCTCCTCATGTTATATATTATAACGGTTTTTATAAAAAATTTGTTTCATTTATTTTTAATACATACTTACAAAATACACACCCTTTCGAAGGTTCTGGAATTTTATCTTCTTTCAAAATTTTATCAATCTCCATTATAAATTTTTTTAACCTTCTAAGATTTATCTTATGCTCATAAAGTTTTATATTCCATCTTATTCTTTTTTCATCCTTTGAATAATAGGGAACAAAATAAAAAACATAACCTTTATCATCTATGTTAAAACCGTTGAGTTTAAATAAAAGGGAATATGTGTCAAGTTGAAGTTGAACCGGAAAGGGAAGTTTTTCGGGAAATTTTGATGATGTTTTATAGTCAAGGGGAATAAGTTTTGAGTTTTCGTCTTCAATAATTTCGTCGGGAATTCCTCTTAAAATTAAATCGGTTTCTTCAATTTTTTTATCCTCAAGTTTTATCTTTCTTAATCTTCCCTTTAATCCGAATTTTTTAAAATAAGAGGGCAAATCTCTTTCCCTGAACTCTTCTGCTACCTCTTTAAAAATCCTGTCAAGAGCAGATGGAATTCCCGGAAAAAACTCAACAGGTCTTTTGATATTTCTTTTAACTTCAAGATAAAAACATCTCGGACACGAAACATAAAGAAAAACTCTTGATGCGGATATCCGATACATTTAAAATAATAATTTAAAACCTTTTAAAAATCCATACTTTCTTTATTCCGTAAAACTTGATTTCAAAAATCTTATGGAACTCCTTGCTTTAAGAAACGGGTGTATTCTTAATGAGATGCTTATTTCAAGGGAACTATCAATGAGTCAACCAACCGTTCACAGATATATAAATATTCGTGAAGTTTCGGGATTTTATATAAGGTGGTTCAATTAGAAATATTTCAACAAACATCTAAGTCACATTTATGCGACAAATTATTTGTGCGAGAAATCGCATCCCTACACATTCGCGGTTAGGAAACCGCTCCTACATTTTGTTTCATAAAGAAATTTCAGAGCCCTGCCTCTTTCTCTGCAAGATATTTTCCCTCCACCATGTTTTTCAACTTTTTAAAGGCTATATCCCATGTTCTTGTTCTTAAACCGCAATCGGGTGCAACATAAATTCTCTGAGGGTCCTGAATTATATCAAGGGCATATAAAATTCTGTCCCTTATAAGTTCAGGCGGTTCTATGAAATCTGTATGAACATCAAGAACACCCAGACCCACGACAAATTTGTTATTTTTAAATTTCTCAAGAATTTCATAACCTTTTCTTTTCTCAGAATTAACACCCATTTCCCTTGTGTCCCTGTTTGCATATTCAAAATGAATTTCATTCAAAATACCTTCAAGCTCTTCAATTGCAGGGAACAAAAGGAAATAATCGGAAAAACATATATGGGTTCCGAAAAATACCTTTCCCTTTAAATCACTGATGGATTCCTTCATTGTTAAAATAAATAGATCAATTTCATCCCTTTTTGTTGTTGCAGCAGGTTCGTCTATCTGTAAATACCTTGCTCCTTTTTCATAAAGGGATTTTAAAACAGGATATATTACATTCCTTGCAATTTCCAGCAAAAACTCCCTTCTTGCGGATTTCCTTTTTTCTCTTATATTTCCCTCACCGGGTTTTATATCTTTTAAAAAATATTCATCATAGGACCAGTCAACAATTGTGTATGCACCTGTTACAGGTATCTTAACAGGCTTTTTAGCAAAAGAATTTATTCTTTCAAATTCTTTATCATGGTAGAATTCCCTTAATTCAGGTTCTGATGTAAGGGATGCCTTTCTGTAATACTTATTATCAAAACTTCTTACATGTCCCTTAAATTCAAAACCCCTTATTCTTCTCACAGGGTATTCATACATTTCAACCCTGTGCTGTTCTCCGTCATAAACCAGGTCAATTCCTGCCTTTTCAAGCATTCTGACAGCATAAAGGGAGGAAAAATGAAGAATTTTCTCCTTTTCCTCCTTTGTAAAATTTTCTCTTTTTGAAAGTATTTCAAACAATTCATTTCTTTCATCAATTTCAAGAAACTCTCCCCATCTTTTTGCATTTTCAATATCATTATCAGTAAGTTTTATGTTTCTGAAGGGCTTCACCCTCCATGAGGGTTTTGCAAGTGAACCGATTTCATGGGTCAGAAGTTTCATTACAATCCCCCTATTTTGTTTAAATTTTTAATTTTTTCATCCATAATTTCTCTCGGAAGAAGCTCAGGAACCCCTGAAGGGCAGAGATATATTTTATCCGTATCAATAAATTTACTGATTTTATCAATAAAATCAACAATCATTTCCCTTTTCTCAATAAGCGTGGAATCAGTATTTATAATTCCTGCAAGAAGAAATTTATTCTTCGGAAAATTTTGCATTATTTTCTGGACAGAATTTGAATAAAAATCAAAGCCGTATCCATCAAAATCAAGGGAAAATATAAAGGGAATTTCCTTCTCCACATCAAAGAAAAAGGTATGAAGGAAAAATTTCGTGTTTTTAAACTTTTTTAATTCCTCGGCAAATAATTTTGCCTCTTTTCTTTCATCCTCATCCAGATTTCTCCATCCGAAAGAGGGCTCATAAAAAACGATTATTTTGTTACCCCATTTATCTATCTCACTTATAACATATAAGAGAAGTTCTTTAATTTCCGGGACGCGAATCCCTCTACTGTATTCTTTAAAAAAGAAAACAAAGGGAAATGTAAAAACAAGTTTTTCTTCTTTTTCAAACATGCCGTCACATAAAAGATAATGATTAAAGAAATTTTCATTTTCTTTTAATTTAAAATTTTTGAAAATAAGGGTTCTGTAAAAGCAGTTCGTTTCATAAAATCTTTTAAGACCGTTTATCTCCACTTCCTCTGTGATTTCAGAAAAGGGTCTTAAAAGGTCCTGAAAATAAAACTGCCCCTGTGTTTTATATTCAAAATTCTTCTGCAGTTCCCTGAGAGCATTGATATCCTCTTTGAACACCTGATTCAACTCTTCCTGTGTTATCCTTTTTCGGTCATAGTCCCTGGTCGCCTGGACCAGTTTTTCACTTCTCGGATATACTCCGTGTAAAATTATTTTCATAGCCTTCTCCTTATTTCTTTAATTATTTTTTCCGATAATTCAAGATTTGAATACATTACATGTTCAACATTAAAGCCCAATTTTAATCTTTCCTTTCTCATAAAATCAAAGATTTCATCAAGCATTCTCTCAATTACCTCAAAAGTTCTTGATTCAACCTTTCTTTCATTTTCTGTTATGTAAAAATGGACAGCGGTGGGAAATTCCACACCCAGCCATTTCATGAATTCAATATCTTTTATTCTCTTTGCAGGTGCAAGGGAAACATAAATATCGGGAAATTTCATCTGTTCAAGTTTGACAAGACGCCATAAATGCAAGAGAACCTGTTTCATATTTGAAGTTTCAAAGATGATCTGTGAGACAAAAAATTCAATTCCGCTTTTCATCTTTTCAAGAATTCTGTAAGGTTCTTTATATCTTGTAAAAATTGTAATTCCTCCGAGTTTTATATCAGGAAAGTTCTTTTTTATGAATTTTGCGGATTCAATTACAGAATAGCCCGGGTATTTGATTTTGCTTGACTCCCCTCCCACCAATACAAGATGTCTTATTCCCTTTTTGTAAATTCTTAAAATCCATTCTTCAAAATCTTTCTTTTTAATTCTCACGCAAATTTTATTTATTATTGGTTTGAATTCAAATTTTTTATTTAAGACCGAATAAAACTTAATATTGTCAATTTTTTCCCTATAAGGCACGGTTCTTTTTTCTTTTCTTGAACTTTCATCTACTACTTCCGGGAGGTTAAGGAACTTAATTTCATTATTTTCCAATATTTTAATAATTTTTTTTGAAAAATTCCTTATTTTTTCTTTCTCCCAGTCAACCGGTGGAGGGATTACTTTAAAAATTATTTTTTCCATTTTTTGGATTTTAATTTTAACAGAAACTTGACAAATTTTAAAATTTATGGTATAATTAAAAGGATGGTTCAAACCCAAAAAAATAAAACAAAAAAATGAAGAAACTATTAATAATAAGTGCTTTAATATTTTCAATTTCTTATGCTGAATTTGAGAATACTTTCTCGCAAATAGACATTCCGACTGCTCTTCTTCCTGCTACTCCTGGTTATGCTGAAATTTCCATTTACACTCATTTCGGATTAAGGAAAGAGTGGAATTATGTGAAAAATTTTGATCCTTCAAAGCCTTTTGATTTTGATTTATACGGAACAATGGCTTTAGGAAATGTTTTCGGGACATTGAAAATCTATACCTTAACTGACTGGGCACTTGATATTATTTACAGGGTTATGCCCGAAATAGGAGGGACACCTGCTGTTGCAGTTGGAATTTATGATTTGACTTATAGGAAACATATTTCTTCAACCGGCTCCAGCCCGCCTGAAGGTGGATATAATGATGATAATTCTTATTATTGGGATGTATGGAAGGCAGGAGATACAACGCGAATGATAGAGACTTTTTCTCTCTTCTTGGTGGCTTCAAAACACTTATCTTATCAGTTCATTTTAACCGCAGGACTCGGAAGAGGAAGATTTGTTGGATACGGACCGAGGTCAAGACTTTTCAATTTTGATATTTTCACAGGTTCAAAACATAATTGGACTTTCGGACTTTTCTGGGGTCTTACTTATATAATAAATGAAAAATACAGAGTAATGGTCGATTTTGACGGAAGGGATTTCAATATCGGATTCCGATACACCCAGCCGATGCTGGCAGTAAATATTGCTATTACAAAATTTGAACACTTTTTTGGTTCTTGGAAGTTTTCACCGAGATTAGGTTTCAGTGTTATAATAAATCCTAAGATTTTTAAAAAGTAAAACGAAAGTAAAACTTTTTAAATAAGATAAAAAAATTATATTAAAAAGATTTGATTTTAAGTAGTATATTATTTGTAAAGCTTTTGACAGGAAGCTTTCCGAGTAATAAGAATGTAAATGTGTACAAATTCCCTGAGAATGTTTATTTATATGAGGGAAAGTGTCTGATTTTTTCTCCTTTGGATACAAATTGCTTATTAATAGTAAACAGATGGAATGAAATCGGGTACAAATGGGAATTCAATTTGAAAGAAAAAAAGTGGCAAAAATCTAAAATATTTTCAATCACAAGTTTAAACATCTATTAGAAAATTCTGGAAAGACGAATTATATCCCAATCTTTTATGGATTTATTCTCCTTATAGAGCATGAGAATATTGATATTTTCTTACTTCCTTTATTAAAATTCAACATGAAGCCCTTAATTATTTCCGTTTAAGAGATTTTCTTTCATAAAATACCAAGTTTTCTTTCAAATTCTATCCATGCATTTTTCTTATTGTAAAGTGTCTCAATTTCATTTGCCATTATGATTTTTAATTTACCCTGTATTTCATGGAATGTTCCGTGTAAGAGCGAGAACACTCTTTTTTTATCTTTATTGTTTAATATTATTAAAAATACATTACTGTTCCAAAGATCATATGCATGCTTTAATTTACTTAAAGCTCTATATATTTCTCCTCCTACTTGGATTTCAAAGACATAGGTGGGAGCCCCCTTTTCGATTCTCCTCCACACACAATCAAATTTTAAATTTTCGTACACATATTCCTTTTCACTTATAAAATTATTCATTTTTCCGATTTTTATTAATAATGTCTGTAAATAAGAATGTAAACTATGTCTTAGTTTATTACGTTCTTCTGGAAGTTTCGGTATTTCTTTCTCTTCTATATCAAGTTTATATTTAAATTTTTTCTGGAACTCTTGGTAAAGATAAGTTAAAAGCCTTTTATGGCGAATAAAGTTTATCCCTCCTCTAAGTAAGTCAGCTGATGCTCCTTTTCCTAATTCTTTATAAATAAATTGAGTTATTGTAATTCCACTTATTTTCCACTCTTTCTCAGGAAGAATAAATTCTATTACGAATTCAAACCTTAAAGGGTACAACACTTCATTTCTCTTTAATTCATCAGGCCAGAGGGGTTTATGTTGAATGAATTTGTTTCCGACTTTTCCTATTCCTATAATCCTTTTTATATTATCGCTTACATAAAAAAACAAAACATCACCTTTTGAAAGTGCTTTCCATTGAGGAAACCATTTGTCGTAAACTCCCCATATATTGGGTGTAGAAAATAAAGCATATTTAAAATTTTCTTTACTTCCAGATAATATCCAGTGAGGATTTGAAAATATATTATATTTCCGCTTCATTTTATTTTTCATAAAGATTGTTTTTATTATAAATTATACAAACCCTATTTTTCTCAATTTCAACACCTTTTAATTTATCCTCTTTTATAAGTCTTTTCAATAATTTTATTGCTCTTTCCTCTTTATCATATTCAGGAATTCCGGGAGGTTTTAAAACTAAAGGAATAATTTCTCCATCAATAAATTCTCCCTTTTTATTAACTCTTATTTTCAAAATAAATGAAATATTTCTGGGATATTCAAGATTAAATCCTCCATAACAGGCAAAGTTTCCAAGTGAATAAGCAATTATTCTATTTTTATAAATTTCAATTCCTCTTATGACATGCGGTCCATGTCCGAAAATAATATCCGCCCCTGAATCAATTGCCATTCTCGCAAATCTTTTAACATTTCCCCTTTTTTCTCCATAAAAATACTCAAATTTATCCTTAACATGCATTGCAGAATCTCCTTCAACTCCTGCATGCATTGAAACAATCAAAATATTCGTTTTTTCCGAAAGTTCTTTTATCATATTTTTTGCTTCCTCTTCCTTAAGTAAATTGTTTGTGTAATCATAAACAGAAAAGGCAATAAAACCTACTTTAATTCCTCTGAGAGTCAGAGTATCCCATGTTCCCTTTAATCCCGAAACAATAAAACCTTTCTTTTTCAGAATTTCATAGGTTTTTCTTGCTGATTTTTCTCCTGAGTCAAAAATATGATTGTTTGCAATTGAAAATCCCTTTATTCCGCTTTTTTTTAGACCTTTTATAGAAGTTAAAGGTACAATAAACCTGAATTCTTTTTCCCTTTCTACTTCCTCTCCTTCAAAGGTTCCCTCAAAATTTGCGAAGGAAATATCGGAATTTTCAATAAATTTATGAACTTTTTCAAAAAGAATAAATCCTGAATCAGGTGGAATTCTATTTTTTAAAACATTTCCAGGCAAAAGGTCACCCATTAAGGCAATTGTTAAAATAAGGGAATCTGCTAAATTCATAGAAATAATTTTAGGATTCGGGAATTTTAAATGAAAAATAAAGGACAAAAAATTACTTTATTAAGATTTCATCTTTACAATTTTAATAATATTATTATTGAACATTAAGCCGTTTGACATAAATTCCTTATACATAATGAATGAGATATAACGTATACGGTAAGTGTAAAGTAAATAGAGTGAAAATCATAAATTCAATTCCTTCTTTTTATTATAAATTTGGGGTAATAATTTTTTAAATCTTGATAATGTTTTTAAAATCCATTCATCAAAATGTTTCTCCAAATTTTCTCTTGTCCATCTATGATTGTTTAAATCCTTTTCATCAAAATAAAATCCGTCATCTTTTAAAATCGCAGGGGTTAAACAGATAGGGCATCTGTATTTGTTTCCCTCAATATACTCAAAAAAAGTACTGTAATCCACGGGACAGAATTTTGAAATACATGAGACAAAAGGCTTTTCCTTATAATTCAAAATTTTGTTTACACTCTCCTTGACTCTTTTCAAATTTTCATCCAGCAAAACCTCACCCGGACCTGCTCCGAATACCAAAAAACTGTCAATAACCCTGAAACCCATTGATAATAAAAATAAATTCATGAACGGCAACTGGAACTGATAATAATCTATGGGAGAAGCAACACCTATACTGATTGCAGGCTTTGGAGGTTTATTTTTTATTAATTCATAAATAGAAAGAAACTTGTCCATCAGAGTCTTCAATTTTCCGGGAATTGTAAGTACATAGGTAGGAGCAATTAAAATAAGGGCATCATTGTTTAAAATTTCATCCATTAATTTATAAAGGTCATCTTCAATTGTACATTTTTTCTTTTTGAAAACACATGCCATACACCCGTTACATTGCTTTATTTCAAAATCTCTTAGATATATAAGTTTTATAAACAAATTGTTCTCCGCATTGTTTAAAATAAACTTTCCAAGAATCTCGGAATTTCCCTTTTTTCTATGTGAAGCAATGAGAATACCTATCTTCATCAGTCAGAGCAAAATTTATTAAAATATAATATATCTTTCAGTTTCTTTCTGTTTTTTATTTTCATTTCTTTCACATTTTCCTCTGTATAAATCGAGTCAGGATAGCCTATTGCCATTAATAAGATGACCTTATATTTTTGCGGAATACCGAGAAGTTTCTTTATACCTTTTTCATTGAAATATCCTATGTAACATGTTGCAAGTCCGAGTTCGGTTGCCTGTAAAACTAAATGTTCACATGCAATCCCGATGTCTATTAAATAATAATCCGTTCCCATCACTTTTCCGCCTACCTGAGCAATAAATTTTTCTTTGTCAGCAAATATAACTATTATTGCGGGTGCTGTGGGAAGAAATCTATTTATAACACCATAAATCCCGGAAATGGCAGTTTTTGCAAGTCTATCTTTAAGTTCCGGATCATCCACAATTATAAATCTCCACGGCTGAGAATTGCAGGCAGACGGAGCATACCTTGCAGCTTCAATACACTTTATAATTTTCTCCCTCTCAACGGGTCTGTTTTGAAATTTTCTGCAACTAAACCTTTTTAAAACAAGATCCATGAATTTCATTTGAAAATCAAATCACTTAAAAATAACAAATTTGTAACTTCTTTTAAGTTTTTTATTATTGATTCTTAAAAAATAAACACCTGCTTTAAAGTCGGAGAGATTGATTTTGGTATCCCTTTCTATTTTTGTTTTATTTTTCAGAAGTCTTGCTCCTTTTATGTCATAAACAGCAAATTCTATCTCAAGGGGATAGGGTGCTTTTAAAATTAAAGATGTATTCTTATTTTCATATTTTACAAAAAACTTTAAATCCATATTCTCCTGTTTTGTGTTTTCTTTTGCGTAAAGGGGATGAGGCCACCAGAGAGGCAAAAGAATATGGGAAGGATAGGATGTATTGTGATAAATTGTATTAACCGCTTCAACCCAGTTTGAATCATTTCTCATAAAAGGAGCACCTGTTTGAGGATTTACCTCGAATCTCGGATAATTGGAGGAAGAGATTATTATCCTTATTCTGTGTCCTTTATTAAACACATATGCAGTACTCCATAATTCAACATAAAAAGTATCTATTTCTCCTGGTATAAGCAACTCCTCATTTTTAAATCCGTGTCTGAATCTTGCTTTTAGAATATTATCTTGGATAAGTATTGTTCTTCCATCAGGATATACATCACATAATCTTACGCTGAAATCGGTATCATAGGCATCGGATGAAGCGTATAAAACAGCAACTGGTTTTCCGACCACTGCATAAGAAGTATCCAAAGGCTCTGATGTGAAAACCAGAATGTCATCCCTTGAGAGGATAGGAGTTTGATCCATCGGACCGTAGGCATCGTTCGGAATTCCTATGAACTCATTACCTCCAATTGTGGGAACAGGGTCCCATGGTCTTGAAACATAGGATGAAAATGTATCGTTAATGTCAGGCGGGTATAAAGAAATTGAACTATCGGAATGTAAAAAGAATTTATAATATTTCACGCCCGGGGGCGGAAATGTATCTGATGTATACCATCTGTTAAAAACAACGGTATCTGTATCGTTCACATCTCCCATTAAATAAAACTGAACCCTGGGACCGAAAATTAAAAAGGAATCATCGGGATCATTGATAACACCATTTAAATAATAATCATACCATTTAAATTGAACATCAAGAATTGTTAAGTCAGATAACCAGTCTGCATTTCCGGGAAACACGAGATCCCCTTGAACACTGTCTCCGAATGTTTTATGTCCCCAAGGACCGATAATAAGTTTCTGCTGTCCCCTTGCACTTTGATTTGCTAAAAAGTTTATTTTTGTAAATGCCTCTATTTGAGATTCAAGGAATATATCAAACCAGCCTGTGAAATGAAACATGGGATGTATAATGGAATCAAGTCTTGTATTTAAATTTAACTGTTCCCATACAGAATCATAAGCAGGATGGTTACAGACCGTGTCAATGAGAAAGGGCGTGCCTATTCCTGTTAACCAGTTTTCAACAAGTGCTTTCCTGAATTCACCTCCCGGAAAGGCAGCATAGTAATACATGTTATCACAGGCAATCCAAGGGATGGCTGTATTTAAATTGGAAGGCGAGGCACCCACCACCATATACTGGGTTATTCCGAGTGCAGATGGTCCGAACAATCCTATATCTCCGTTACAGAAATCCTGATTACTTACCCATTCAATTAAGTCATAACCATCCTTTAATTCTCCCCAACCATCGGTTAAAAATACGGTGGGTTCTCCTTCAGAACCCTGATATCCCCTGACACTTTGGATAACCAAAATATAATTGTAAATATCACAGATTAAAAACCTTAATTCATCACTCAATATTTGGTCTCTCGGATAAGGTGTTCTTGAAATTAAAACAGGACTGGGGTCAGGAAATATACTGTACCACCAGGGATAACAGACCTCTGTAACAAGATTAACTCCATCTCTCATCGGAACCAAAACCGTGTCTACGGAATAGAAAAATAAAAATAAATAAATTAAGTTTATCATTATTAAAATTTTAAAACAACTTCCCAAAAATTTCAATAAAATTCTTATTTTAAAATTTTAAAAAATACTTGACAAATTATAAAAAAGATTTTATAATTTATAATATTAATTTTATAAATTGGTTCAATTCCATAAAAAAATTGAAAGGAGTTTAAAAAATGGATGAAATAAAAAAGGTTTTGGAGTTGCTTGAGGCAGGTAAAATAAGTGCGGAAGAAGCGGAAAGATTAATAAAAGCAATAAGAGATGTAAATGAAGAAAGAAAAGAAGATGAATCCGGATTTTTCGGAATTTCGGGGCTTATTTCGGACATTGTGGGTAAAACGGTAAAGGATGCTATAAAATTCTCAAAGACATCCTGGTCAAGGGCTGTTTCAACTGAAATTCCTGTAAAGGATGATATAAATATTTCCATTCTCGGAGGAGAGGTAAGAATAAGAGAGGGGAATTCTGATAAAGTTCTTATTGAAAGCAAAGGTGGATTCTATCATCTTGAGGAGGAAAAAGAAATAAGAATAAAAGGTGAAGCAGATGTTCAAATTCCTGCTTTTAAAAATCTTTATTTAAAAGTCTTGGGTGGAGAGGTTGAAATGGAAGGAAGATGTAAAAATTTTTCTGTGAAGTTAATGGGAGGTGAGATTTATTCAGAAGCCGATTTTGAATATGCGGATATTTATGTTATAGGAGGTGAATTTGAATTAAAGACAGAAAGAAAGCCCATGGTTGTAAAAGTGAGGGAATTCGGAGGAGATATTGATTTACCCGCAGGATTTGTTAAAAAAGAGGGAAAATATGTCTTCGGTGAAAATCCGGAGAAAAAAATCTCCCTGAATTTAACCGGAGGCGAATTTATATTAAGGTTCAAATCCTGATTAAAAATTGAATATTAAAAATGAAGGAAGAAATTAAAAAAATATTAAAAATGGTTGAACAAGGTAAAATAACATCCGATGAAGGGACAAGGCTCATTGAAGCCCTCTTTTCCGAAAATGTTAAAAAAAGTAAGAAAATCCTGAAAATTCATATAGAGGATGAAAAGGGTGAAGAAGTAAAAGTAAACCTTCCCCTTTCTCTTGTGAAGTTTGCTCTCAGATTTATTCCGAAGGATAAAATAAAAGAACTGAGAGAAAAAGATATTGATATTGAATCAATTGTCTCTTCCCTGTCCGAGGATGTTGAAGGTGAAATTGTATCCATTGAATCAGAAGAGGGTGAAGTTGTAAGAATATGGGTTGAATAATGAGGAGGAAAATTATGGGTACAGGAATTTGGTTTATTGTTATAGGACTTATAGTCTGGGGACTTAATCTGGGAGTCTTTTCTTTCTGGAAATGGAGCAGGGATTGGCCCTTGATTTTTGTGCTTATAGGAATATATCTGGTTTGTGAGAGTATTGCCAAACGATTGAAAAGGAAAAAACCTGACAAAAGAAAGGTTAAAGAAGTTATAAAAAAGCTTGAAAAAGGGGAAATAAGCCCTGATGAAGCAATAGATGAGTTAAAGGAATGAGATGAGAAAATATTTGATGACAAGATGTCCTGTGTGCGGTTCGGAGCTCAGAATCAGGAAATATTATTGTCCTGAATGTGAAACAGAAATTGAAGGCAATTTTTATTTTTCTCCGCTTTTAAATCTTGATAAGAAGGATTTTGAGTTTCTGTGTTTGTTTCTCAAAACCAGGGGAAACTTGTCCGAACTTGCGAAGATTATGGGAGTTTCGTATCCTACAATAAGGGTAAAATTTGAGGAATTTCTCGAAAAAATCGGAATAGAACCGCAACCCGAAAAGCCCGATGAAAGAATACCGGAGATTCTTGAAATGCTTGAAAAGGGAGAAATAACCGTGGACGAGGCTGAAAAGAGGATAAAAGAAATGAGAGGATAATTAGAAAAAAAATTACAAAGAAAAATTGCAAATTATTCCCCGTAAAAATACAGTTATCATCCCTATGTATGATTTTCATGTGCAGTCGACTTGACAAATCGGAATATTTAATGTATAATTTAATACCCCTTTTTATTATAGGCCCGTAGCTCAACTCGGGAGAGCGTCGGATTCCAAATCCGATGGTTGGGGGTTCAAATCCCTCCGGGCCTGTTTGAAATTGTGAGGGTAGGTGCCTCATAATGAGGGATATTATTTTTTTAACTTGTTCTGTTTGTAAAAGACGAAACTACAGAACCACAAAATCAAAACAGAAAAAGATGATTAAAATGGAATTGAAAAAATATTGTAAATGGTGCAGAAAGCACACCTTACATAAAGAAACAAAAATAAAATGAGATATGTCAAAAGTTTTATAAATTTTTTAAAGGAGGTAAAAGTTGAAATGGAAAGAGTTGCATGGCCTGATCGAAAATTAACAATGAATGCAACCGTAGGTGTCATTATATTCTCAATTATTGTTGCAATTTTTATCGGTTTGCTTGACTTCATTTTTTCAAGAATCATAGGAGTGATATTGCAATGACAGAGGTCAAAGAAAAAGAAGAAACACAATGGATTGTTTTCTGGACACTTTCTGGAAGGGAAAAAAGGGTTAAAAAGATCCTTGATAATTTTATTAAAGAGAATAAATTGGAGGAGAAAATTAAACAGGTTCTTGTTCCAACGGAGACAAAGGTCAAAATATTAAAGGATGGAAAGAGGGTTCCGCATGAAAAACCGCTTTTTGCAGGTTATGTTCTGGTTGAAATAAGAAAAGATGCAAAGGATGTAATCAGCATGCTTCAGAGTTATGCAGGTTTAAGACCCCTTCTTGCCCGTGACCCCAAAAAGGATATTCCTGTGCTTAAAAAAGAAGAGGTTGAAAAGCTGCTCGCGACCATAAAAGAGGAGCAAGAGAGAAGAAAAGCAGAAAGTCCGTTTCTGCCCGGTGATAAGGTCAGAATTATGGCTGGCCCGTTTGAGAATTTCACAGGAGTTGTTGATAAGGTTTTTCCTGATAGGGGGAAGCTCAATGTGGTTGTTACAATTTTCGGAAGAGCGACAATGGTAAGTGATCTCGATTTTGATATGGTTGAAAGGGTGAGGTGAAATTATGAAATCAAAAAAAGAGGTAATTGCTGAAATAAGATTGCAGATTCCGGCAGGACAGGCAAATCCTGCTCCGCCGGTCGGTCCTGCACTCGGTCAACACGGAGTCAATATAATGGAATTCTGTAAAAAATTCAATGATGCAACGAAAAATATGGAACCCGGACTCGTTGTTCCTGTCGTAATAACGGTTTATAAGGACAGGTCCTTTTCTTTTATTATAAAAACCCCCCCTGCCTCGGTACTGTTGAAGAAAAAAGCGCAAATTGCAAAGGGTTCCGGAGAACCGAATAAAGTAAAAGTGGGAAAAGTCACAAAAAAGGACATTGAGGAAATTGCAAAAATGAAAATGAAAGATTTAAATGCAGGTTCCCTTGAGGCAGCCATGAGAATAATTGAAGGAACAGCAAGAAGCATGGGGATTGAAGTTATTGACTAAATAAGGAGGAAAAGGTGGCAAAACACAGCAAAAGATACATTGCATTACTTGAAAAGGTGGACAGGAGTAAATTTTACACACCTGAAGAAGCTATCCCTCTTTTAAAAGAACTTGCAACTGCTAAGTTTCCCGAGACAGTTGAATGTGCAATTAAATTAAATGTTGATCCCAGGAAAGCAGATCAAATGGTAAGAGGAACATGCATGTTGCCTTACGGAACGGGTAAAAAAATAAGGGTTCTTGTTTTAACGCCCGGAGAGAATGAAAAAGAGGCAAAGGAGGCGGGTGCGGATTATGTTGGATTTAAGGAATATATAGATAAAATAAAACAGGGATGGCTTGAATTTGACGCAGTTGTTGCAACGCCTGATGCAATGAAAGAGGTTTCAAAACTTGGTAAGATTTTGGGACCGAGAGGGCTTATGCCTTCTCCCAAGACGGGAACTGTAACAAAAGATGTTGGAAGGGTTGTTGCCGAACTTAAAAAAGGAAGAATTGAATTTAAAGTTGATAGAACAGGAAATATTCATGCACCCATCGGAAAGGTTACATTTCCGGAAGAACATCTGATTGAAAATTTCTATGCTTTCATAAATGAAGTAATAAATGCAAGACCTTCTGGTGTTAAGGGAAATTATATTGAAAAGATTGCTTTATCAACTACAATGAGTCCTGGGCTTAAAATTGATGTAAATTATGTGCTTGAAGAAGCAAAAAGGAGGAAGGAATAATGCCTTCTTTACAAAAGATTAAAATGGTTGAAAATTACAAAGAATTACTGGATAATTTTAAAGCTATTTATGTGATTGATTTCACGGGTTTTACCGTGCCTGAGATGACCGAGTTAAGGAGAAGAGTAAAAGAAAGGAAAGGGCTTTTAAAAGTGGGAAGAAATCGGCTTTTTAAAATTGCTTTAAAAGAAAAAAATGTAAATGGGCTTGATGATTTCCTTGTCGGTGTTTCCGCGCTTCTGATTGCCTATGAGGATCCTGTTGAGCCGCTTAAAGTATTTTATGATTATTCAAAGGAAAAAGGTAAGGGTGTTATAAAGGGCGGATATGTTGAAGGTGAGGTATTCGGGAAAGATAAAGTTGATTTTCTTGCAAAATTACCTTCAAGGGATGTACTTGTTCAGAATCTCCTTTCAAGAATTAAAGGTCCAGTGTATGGGCTTGTTTTTGTGTTAAGTGGTCTTATGAGAAATCTTGTTTTTATTTTGAATGAAATAAAGAACAAAAAAGAGGGTTCCAACCCCTGATATTTAACTTAAATTTTTAAAAAATGGCGGAAAAATTAACCCTTGATCAGATAATAGAAGGGATAGAAAACCTATCCGTATTGGAACTTGCTGAGCTCGTTAAAAAACTTGAGGAAAAATTCGGTGTTACCGCACAGGCACCTGTATATGCTGCTCCAGGGGCGGTTCCCGGAGCAGCAGTTGCTGAGGAAAAGGAAGAAAAAACTGAATTTGATGTGATATTAAAAGAAGTCGGATCCGAAAAAATTAAGGTCTTAAGAGAGGTAAGAGCAATAACGGGTCTCGGATTGAAAGAGGCAAAGGAACTCATTGATAGTGTTCCGAAACCCATAAAAGAAGGCGTCTCCAAAGATGAAGCGGAAGAAATAAAGAAAAAACTTGAATCCTTAGGTGCAAAAGTGGAGTTAAAATAAATATAAAATTCAAAATAAAAAGATATTTTTTTAACCGGTCCGAATCCGGTTATAACCCTTTTTTAAAGGCTTAAAACATGCCAAGAAAAAGAATCGGAGCAAAAAACGAAATATTACCTATACCTGACCTTTTACAGGTTCAGCTGGTATCTTTTAAGGAGTTCTTACAGGAAGATGTTGAGCCTGAGAAAAGAAAAAATGTCGGACTTGAACTTTTATTTCGTGAATTTTTCCCTATAGAAGACCCGGGAAAAAAGTTTGTCCTTGAATATGTAAAATACAGGGTTGAAAAACCGAGATTTACACCCGAGGAATGTATTGAAAAAAGTATGACTTACAGTGCACCGGTTTATGCAACTTTTAGATTAAAAGAATTAGACCCGGAAACAAATGACATAAAAAAAGTAAGAGAGGAAGAGGTTTTCTTTCTTGACCTTCCTTTAATGACTTATAAAGGTACGTTTGTAATAAACGGAATTGAAAGGGTTATTGTGAATCAGCTTCACAGGTCCCCGGGGATATACTTTGATATTGAGCAGATAGAAGGGGGTTATAAATACATAGCACTTTTTGTTCCTTATAGGGGACCCTGGATTGAATTTTCAATAGACACACAAAAGGTTTTCGGGGTTACAATTTTGAAAAGGAGAAGATTTCCTGTAACAAGAATTTTGAGAAGTATGGGATATGAGACAAATTCGGATATTCTTAAGTTATTTTTCGGTGATCCGGAACTTAAACATATTAAATCTATTGAGCCGGAGCTTCACATTCTGGCGGAAGAAGTTGTAGGACCTCAGGGTGAACTTCTATATGACACCGGTGAAATTGTGACCGAAAGGACTCTTACAGGTCTTGAGGCAGCAGGGTATGAAAGTATTAAAGTGTATCCGATCGGTACTCCCGGTCTTGATGTCATTTTAACCACAATAAGGCATGATAGAGCAAAGACAAAGGAGGATGCCCTTACTGCAATTTACCGGCTTTTGAGATACATCGCTCCTCCGAGCTTGGAAGAGGCACAGGAGTTTTTCAATGAGACATTTTTCTCAAAAGTCAGAATGGAAGTCGGTGCGGTTGGAAGATATAAACTTAACAAACGCTTGGGACTCAGTATCCCTGAGGATAAATATGAACTTACAAAAGAAGACCTTATTGCTATTTTTAAAAAATTACTTGATTTATATAACGGAGAAGAAAAACCTGATGATGTGGATCATCTTGAGAACAGAAGGGTAAGAAGGGTCGGAGAACTTCTGACTAACCATTTAAGAATGGCATTTATGAAGCTACAGAGAAATATAAAGGAGAAAATGCTTTCCGAGAGAGACCAGATACTTACTCCCAGAGCACTTATAAATCCTAAGATAATAGCAAGTTTGCTTAAATCCTTTTTTACGGTGAACAGATTATCCCAATTTCTGGATCAGACAAACCCCCTTTCAGAATTAACTCATAAGAGAAGATTATCAGCGCTCGGGCCGGGAGGTTTAACCAGGGAAACTGCTGGATTTGAAGTAAGAGATGTTCATCCCAGTCATTACGGAAGACTGTGTCCGATTGAAACCCCTGAAGGACAGAATATCGGTCTTATCACCTCTTTAACGACATATGCTCAGGTTGATGAATTCGGATTTATAAAGACTCCTTTAAGAAAGGTCAAAAAAGGAAAAGTAACAAATGAAATTGTTTATATGACTCCGGTTGAGGAGAAAAATTACAAAATAGCTCCTGCTGATGTACCGATTGACAAAAACGGTAGAATAATACCCGAGCTTGTGCCTGTCAGATACGGAGGAGGATATCCTACTGTTAAAAGGGAGGAGATTGATTTTATAGATGTTTCACCCAGACAGCTTGTTTCTCCTTCCGCTTCTTTAATTCCTTTTCTTGAACACGACGATGCAAATAGGGCACTTATGGGTTCAAATATGCAGAGGCAAGCAGTGCCGCTTTTAGAGCCCGAAGCTCCTATAGTAGGAACAGGTATGGAAAAGAAGATTGCATACGATACAGGAATGGTTTTATTGGCTAAAAGAAGTGGAACTGTTATTGAAGTTGACGCAAGGAAAATTGTCATAAAGCCTGATAAGCCTTCTTCTAAGAACCCTTTTGAAGAGGAAGATGTGGATGTTTATTATCTTACAAATTTCAAAAAGACGAATCAGGAGACGATTTTGCACCATAGACCAAAGGTAAATCCTGGGCAAAAGGTAAAAAAAGGAGACCTTCTTGCTGATAATGCAGCAACAGATGAAGGAGAATTATCCTTAGGTAAGAATCTTTTAGTTGCCTTCATTCCTTGGTATGGATACAATTATGAGGATGCAATAGTTATATCCGAAAGGGTGTTAAAAGATGATGTATTTACTTCAATTCATATAAAGGAACTTGAGGTTTCGGTAAGGGAGACAAAATTGGGACCAGAAGAAATTACAAGGGATATACCTAATGTAAGTGAAGAGGCACTAAAGCACCTTGATGAATATGGAATTGTGAGAGTCGGAGCAGAGGTCGGACCTGATGATATTCTTGTGGGTAAAGTTTCACCAAAAGGCGAGAGAGAGTATGCTCCAGAAGATAAATTGATACAAGCAATATTCCAAGAAAAAGCAAAAGAGGTGAGAGACACATCCCTCAGGGTTCCTCCAGGGGTTCAAGGAGTTGTTGTGGATGTGATAATTTTAACCAGAAATTATGAACATCCCCTTGCGAAAAAAATTATAAGAGAGAGAAGAAGAAAAATTGAGGAAGAATTCATGAAGAGAAGGGAAAGAATCATTTACATATTAAGGGATAAATTAAAAAATATGCTTTTGGGTAAAAAAACAAAAATATCTTTAAGAGATGAAAGAGGAAAGGTGCTTTTAAGGAAAGGAGCGTCATTCAGTGAGGAATTTTTCAGAGGAACCAAGTATTTGGATATCGTGTTTGAAAAAGGATTTTTGGGTGATTCTAAAAATGAAGAAGAGGTTATAAGGCTTTCGAAACTTGCAAAACAAAAACTCGAAGAGATTGAAAAAGAATATAAAGCAAAGAGACAAACCGTTGAGCTGGGAGACGAGCTTCCTCACGGAGTTAATATGCTTGTGAAGGTTTTTGTTGCTCAAAAAAGGCAGTTAAAAGTCGGAGATAAACTTGCGGGAAGACACGGTAATAAAGGTGTTGTTGCAAAAATTGCACCTATTGAAGACATGCCGTTTCTTGATGACGGGACACCCGTTGATATTGTGTTAAATCCCTTGGGAGTCCCTTCAAGGATGAATGTAGGACAGGTTCTTGAGACTATTCTCGGCTGGGCGGGTAAGAAAAAAGGAGTATATTATGCATGTCCTGTATTTGAAGGTATGACAATTGAGGAAATAGAAAAGGAATTAAAAGAAGCCGGATTACCTTTAAACGGAAGGGTAAGGATTAGAGACGGAAAAACCGGAGAGTATCTTGATAACGAAGTTACAGTAGGGTACATTTATATGATGAAGCTTGTTCACATGGTTGAAGATAAGATTCATGCAAGAGCAGTAGGTCCTTATTCAATGATAACTCAGCAACCGCTCGGAGGGAAAGCAAGGTTCGGCGGTCAGAGGTTCGGTGAAATGGAGGTGTGGGCACTTGAAGCCTATGGTGCTGCATATACACTTCAGGAAATGCTGACAGTAAAATCGGATGATGTGAAAGGAAGAAACAGGTTATATCAAGCTGTTATAAGGGGAGAAGAGGCACCTGAGCCCTCTTTACCGGTTTCTTTTGATGTCCTTTTAAATGAATTAAGAGGTCTTTGTTTGGACATTGAAATTGAAACCGAAAAGGAAAAAATTTAAAGGAGGTTAAAAATTATGAAACAAAGTGTCGCAGGACTTTTGCCTGAAGTTTTAAAGGCGGTGAGGATAAAACTTGCCTCTCCGGAGGCAATAAGGTCATGGTCATATGGTGAAGTAAAGTCAGCCGAGACAATAAATTACAGAACCCAAAGACCCGAAAGGGGTGGTTTATTCTGCGAAGTGATCTTTGGACCTGTTAAGGATTACGAATGTGCATGCGGGGCTTTTAAAGGAAAAAGATTCGGGGGAACGGTTTGTGATAAATGTGGTGTTGAAGTAACTTCTTCATCCGTTATAAGGGAAAGAATGGGACATATTGAACTTGCGGTACCTGTTGCACATATATGGTTTTATAAAATACCCCCATCAACAATTGCTTTATTGCTTGATATACCTTCTACGGATTTGGAGAGTATCTTATATTATGATAAATATATTGTAATAGACCCGGGTGATACGCCCCTTGAGAAAAAACAAATTTTATCAGACAGGGAATACGAGGAATATATGAGAGAATATAGAGGGGGATTTATGGCTGAAATGGGTGCTCCTGCGATTAAAAGACTCTTAAAAGAGATTAATCTTGAAGCATTATCCGCTGAACTGAGGGTTAAATTAAGGTCAGAAAAAGTAGAGCATATTAAAGGAAAAATCCTGAAAAGATTACAGATAGTTGATGCCTTTTTAAATTCCGGAAATAAACCTGAATGGATGATTCTTGAAGTTTTGCCTGTAATTCCTCCTGATCTAAGACCCCTTTTTCCTCTTGAAGGAGGAAGATATGCTACAAGTGATTTGAATGACCTTTACCGAAGGGTTATAAACAGAAATAACAGGATTAAGAATATAACAAAGATGGGAGCGCCTGAAATTATATTGAGGAATGAAAAAAGATTGCTTCAGGAAGCAGTTGATGCGCTTCTTGATAATTCCAGAAGATCGAGACCTGTGATGGGCAAACAAGGTAAACCTTATAAATCATTATCAGATATGCTCAGGGGTAAAAAAGGAAGATTCAGAAGGAACCTCCTCGGGAAAAGGGTTGACTATTCAGGTAGATCAGTAATAGTGGTGGGTCCCGAACTTAGATTGCATGAAGTGGGTGTTCCGAAAGAGATGGCACTTGAACTTTTCAGACCCTTTGTGGAAAGAAGACTTGAGAAAAAAGGTATTGCAGAATCTTTAAGAAGTGCAAGAAGACTTGTAAGGGAAAGACCGGTGGAAGTGTGGGAAATCCTTGAGAATATTGTGAAAGACCATCCCGTTCTTTTAAATAGGGCGCCGACATTACACAGGGTATCAATAGAAGCATTTTATCCCAAATTGATAGAAGGTAAAGCAATCCAGCTCCATCCGCTTGTTTGTCCCCCTTTCAATGCGGATTTTGATGGAGACCAGATGGCTGTTCATGTGCCTATTTCTCCCGAATCCCGTCTTGAATCACACTTTTTGATGCTTTCAAGACATAACATCTTATCTCCTGCACACGGTGCACCTCTTATGACTCCAACTCAGGACATGGTAATCGGAATTCATTACATTACAAAAATTAAAAAGGGAGCGAGAGGAGAAGGAAGGAAATTTGCCACCTTTAACGAAGCAATACTTGCTTATGAATTGGGTAAAATTGATTTACATGCAGAAATAGAGGTTGAAGAAATCGAAAGCAAAAATAAGAAAACAACTGTCGGTAGGATATTGTTTAACAGGATTGTTCCTGAAGGAATTGAGTATATAAATGAGGAAATGAACAAGAAGAAACTTGCAAATCTTGTAAAAAGGGTATATATAGAGAAGGGTTCCCTTATATGTCAAGAATTCCTTGATAATTTGAAAGATATGGGATTTAAATGGGCTACAAGAGCGGGTGTTACTTTCGGTATAGATGAGATGATTGTCCCTCCCGATAAAAAGACGATCTTGGAAAAAGCAGAGAGAAAGTTGCATAAAATCGAGAACGATTACATAAAAGGTAAAATTTCCGCGGGTGAGAGGTACAATGCGATTCTCGATTTATGGACAGAGGTAACCGATTTACTCACCGATAAGATGGTGGACTTAATGCAAAAAGATAGAAAAGGGTTTAATTCAATTTATATGATGATGAATTCGGGTGCAAGGGGTTCTCTTGATCAGGTGAAACAACTTGCGGCAATGAGGGGTCTTATGGCAAGACCAAAGAGAATAATAGGTCTTACGGGTGAATTTATTGAAACTCCTATTAAATCAAATCTGAAAGAAGGTATGTCTGTTCTGGAGTATTTCATTTCTACGCATGGAGCAAGGAAAGGTCTTGCGGATACTGCTTTGAAAACAGCCGATGCCGGATATTTAACAAGAAGATTAGTTGATGTAGCTCAGGCGGTTGTAATCAGTGAAGAAGATTGCGGAACAATTCAAGGGAGAGAAGTCTCTGCTCTTAAGGAAGGTGAAACTGTTATTGAAAGTTTATCCGAAAGAATTGAAGGACATTTCGCAGCAGAGAATGTCAGGAATCCGTTTACAAAGGAAATCATTGTAAAGGCAGGAGAACTCATAACAGAGGAAAAAGCAAAGGAAATAGAGAATCTTGGAATCGAAAAGGTAAGGGTAAGACATGTTTTAACTTGTGAGTCGAAAACAGGTATATGTGTAAAATGTTACGGTAAACACTTGGGAACAGGAAGAATCGTTGAAATAGGAGAACCTGTCGGAGTCCTGGCCGCTCAAAGTATCGGTGAACCCGGAACACAGCTTACATTGAGGACATTCCATGTAGGAGGAGCGGCTTCAAGGGTTATGGAAAAATCCAGGCATGAGGCACCTTTTAGAGGAAAAGTTGAATTTGTTAACCTTAAAGTGGCAACAAACAGTGAAGGTAAAAGTGTTGCAATTTCAAAAAAAGGTATGATCCGAATATCTCATATTCAGAATCCGGAGGTAAAAAGGTCATTTGCTATACCTCAGGGTGCCGAAGTTCTTGTTAAAAACGGAGAAGAAGTTGATAAAGGTGATCCTGTATGTGAATGGGAACCTTATATCATACCCATTCTTGCAACAAAGAACGGAAAAGTAAAATTGGTTGATTTTGAAGAAGGGATTACTTACACAGAGACAGCAGAAGAAGGAAAGGTTGAGATTACGGTTATTGAGGACAGGACAAAAAAACTTCATCCGAGATTGGAAATTATCGGTTCAAAGGGTAAGGTCCTTGAAGAAATTGCTTTACCGAAAGATGCAAGGGTTGTTGTAAGGGATGATATGGAAATAAAGGCAGGAGATATTGTAGCAAAGTTGCCCAGGGAAGCAGGTAAGACAAGAGATATAACAGGAGGTTTGCCCAGGGTAAATGATTTATTTGAGGCAAAAGTTCCAAAGGATAAAGCAATTCTTGCAGAGATAAGTGGAATTGTAAAGATCGGAAAACCGGAAAAAGGGTTCAGGGATGTAAAAATTGTATCGGAATCCGGATTGGAAAAAACTTACAGGATACCCTATACAAAATATTTGCTTGTTGATGACGGAGAAAAGATTAATGCGGGTGAACCCTTGACACTCGGTCCGATAGATCCTCATGATGTTTTAAGAATAAAAGGAAGAATAGAAGTTCAGGAATTCCTTCTTGATCAAATTCAGGAAATATACAGATTGTCCGGTGTAAAAATTCATGATAAACATATAGGCATTATTGTGAGACAGATGATGAGAAGTGTAAGGATTGAGGATCCGGGGGATACTCATTTTGTTAGAGGGCAATATGTTAATATTGTGAAGCTGGAGGAAGAAAATAAACGAACAATAGAAAGGGGTGGAAGACCTGCTGTATATTCTCCTGTTATTCTGGGAATCTCAAAGGCGGCTCTTTCTACGGATAGCTTTATCTCGGCTGCCTCTTTCCAGGAAACAACCAGAGTTCTTGCATCTGCTGCACTTTTCGGAAGGAAGGATGAACTTAAGGGTTTAAAAGAAAATGTGATAGTGGGTTCACTTGTTCCGTGCGGTACAGGTATGAGAGAATTTCAGCAAATTAAAGTATTGCCGAAAATTGAGGAGGAAGAAGAATATCTTGCAGCATGAAAGAGTTTAATTTTCCTGAAATTGAAAAAAAATGGCAAAAATTCTGGGAAGAGAAAAAACTGTTTAAAGCTCCTGTATCTCCTAAGAATAAGATGTATGTTCTCGGAATGTTCCCTTATCCCTCAGGTGACCTTCATATGGGACATGCGAGAAATTACACAATAACAGATGTACTTGCAAGATATTTTAGAATGAAGGGCTATGATGTATTACATCCTTTCGGATGGGATGCATTCGGATTACCTGCTGAAAATGCAGCTATTACAAGGAATATCCACCCGAAAGAATGGACTTTTAAAAATATAGAGGAATCAAGAGAAGACATAAAGAAAATGGGAATTTCCTATGACTGGTCAAGAGAAATTTTTACTTGTAAACCCGGTTATTACAAATGGACCCAATGGATTTTTCTTTTGCTTTATAGAAAGGGGCTCGCCTACCGGAAAAAAGCATATGTAAACTTTTGTCCCTCTTGTCAGACTGTTCTTGCAAATGAACAGATCGTCGAAGGAAGATGTGAGAGATGTGATACTCCTGTAACAAAGAAGAATCTTGAACAATGGTTTTTCAGAATAACAAAATATGCGGATAGATTGTTGGAAGACATGAAATATCTTGAAGGAAAATGGCCGAAACAGGTGCTTGATATGCAAAGAAACTGGATAGGAAGAAGTGAAGGAACAAAAATAATTTTCAAACTGAAGGAAAAAGATATTAACTTGCCTGTTTTTACAACAAGAATTGACACAATTTACGGAGTTACATTTCTTGTTATAGCTCCTGAACATGAATTGATGGATGAAATAATTAAACTCTCACCTGAAAGGGATAAACTCATTAAATACAGAGAAAAAACCCTTATGAAGTCAGAAATTGAAAGAACAAGAGAAGAGAGAAAAAAAGAAGGTATTTTTACTGGACTGTATGCTGTACACCCCCTGACAGAAGAGCGAATACCTTTATTTACAGCTGATTATGTTCTTGCCCATTACGGAACAGGGATTGTTATGGGTGTTCCCGGACATGACCAGAGGGATTTTGAATTTGCAAAGATGTATAATTTGCCGATAAAAATTGTTATTCAAAAAAATGGAGAACCCAAAAATGTCGATTCTATGGATGGAGCAATGGAGGAATACGGGGTAATGGTGAATTCCGGAGAATTTACCGGTCTTTCTTCTGAAGAAGGGATAAAAAAATTAAATGAATATCTGAGAGAAAAAAACCTCGGCGGATATGCTGTTTCCTATAAAATAAGGGACTGGCTCATATCAAGACAGAGATATTGGGGTGCACCTATTCCTATGGTGCACTGTGAAAAATGCGGAATAGTTCCTGTTCCTGAAAAAGACCTGCCGGTCCTTTTGCCAGAAGTTGTGGATTATTTGCCAAAAGGTAAAAGCCCTCTTGCTTCTTCGGAAGAATTCATAAATACAATTTGTCCTGAATGCAAAGTGAAAGCAAAAAGGGACCCGGATACAATGGATACTTTTGTTGATTCTTCCTGGTATTTTTTAAGATATGTTGATCCTCAAAATGATGAGGAAATTTTTGATAAAACCCTCGTCAATAAGTGGCTTCCTGTTGATTATTATATAGGAGGTATTGAGCATGCGACAGGACATCTAATTTATGCAAGATTTATTCATAAAGTTCTTTATGATGAAGGATTGGTTAATACTCCCGAACCTTTTGAAAGGTTATTTACTCAGGGAATGGTTTTGAGAAGAACGGACGAAGGGAATGTAGAAATGATGAGTAAAAGAGCAGGAAACGCTGTAAGAATCAGGGATTTTGTAAAAGAAAGGGGAGCGGATATTGCAAGGGTATATACATTATTTGCGGGTCCGCCTGATCAAGACTTTGAATGGACGGATGAAGGAGTAAAAGGTGCGGAAAGGTTCCTTTTGAGGGTGAAAAGAATTTTTAATGAAAATATAGAAATTTTTATAAATATCACAGATAAACCTCCCGCCCCCCGAACCGAAAAAGAAAAAGCTCTAATAAAAAAATGTTATAAAACATTGAAGAAAGTAACAGAAGATATAGAGAATTTCAGATTCAATACAGCAGTTGCATCAATGATGGAATTTTTGAATAATCTTTATGTTTTTGAAGATAAAAAATCCGGAATCTTTGCTCATTGTCTTTATATTTTTATAAAACTTCTATCACCCTTTGCTCCACACCTTGCAGAAGAAATATGGTCATGGAGAAATGAAGGAAGTATTTTAACAGCAAATTGGCCTTCTGTATTTGAAGAATTCCTGAAAGAAGAAAAAGTTATAATACCCGTTCAAATAAACGGAAAAATTAGAGGGCAGATAGAAATAAATATAGATGCGGATGAAAAAGAGGTTATTGAAATTGCTAAGCAAAATAAAAATGTGAGTAAGTATTTAAATGAAAAAAATATAAAGAAAGTTCATTATGTAAGGGGTAAAATAATAAGCTTTGTAGTGAGTGACTGAAAAAACATCCGACCTTTTTATTTCTATTGATAAATTAAAAGGTATAGGGTATAAAAGAAAGAAACTTTTTTCCAAATACGGAATTAAAACAATCAGAGACCTTCTTTATTTTAAGCCCAAAAGGTATATTGATCGCAGAAGGATTAAAAAAATAAAAGATCTCAAGGAAGATGAGGAAGCGGTTGTTATGGGAAAGATATTTTCAAGAGGTGAAAGAAAAGGAAGGGACAGGACCCTTTTTATTGTGATAATTAAAGATAATTCGGGTTTTATGGAGCTTGTTTTTGTGAATACTCCCTATATGAAAGATTATTTTCCCCTTGATAAAACAATAGTAGCAGCCGGTAAAATAAAGAGATACGGCGCAGTTTTTCAGATTTTTCACCCGGAATTTGAAATAATTGATAAGAGAAATCAGGATTTAATTCATGCAGGTAAAATAGTTCCTATCTATACCTTTATAGGCTCAGGGAAAAACAAAATAAGTTCTTTATTTATAAGAAGGGCAATATATGAGGCAATAGGAGAGTATTACAATTACATTCCAGAAACAATTCCTGAACAGATAAGAGAAAAATTCGGACTTCTCTCAAGGAGGGAAGCCCTTAGAAATCTCCATTTTCCGGAATCTCATGATAAACTTGACAAAGCACTTTTTACATTGAAGTTTGAAGAGTTTTTCTTTTTTTTTCTTAAACTTTTTATTTATAAAAGAAGAAAAAAGGAAGCATCTCCTTTTTTAAAAAAGAGGGAACTGACAGAGAAATTTCTATCGCTTCTCCCTTTTGAACTTACCGATTCTCAAAAAAAGGCGATAAAAGAAATCGAAATTTCCCTTTCAAAACCCTATGCCATGAGAAAACTTCTGCAAGGGGATGTAGGATCAGGAAAAACAATTGTTGCCCTTTTTTCTGCTTTAAAAGCAATAGAAAACGGTTATCAGGTTGCTTTTATGGCTCCTACCGAAATCTTAGCAGAGCAACATTACGAAACAATGAATGAATTTTTGGATAAATTGAATATAAAATATGAACTTTTGACAGGAACTTTAAGTTTAAAGGAAAAAAAGGAAATTTATGAGAAAATAAGAAAAGGTGAAACACAGTTACTACTCGGCACTCACGCTTTGCTTGAAGAAAAAGTAAATTTTAAAAATCTCGGTCTCGTGATAATAGATGAGCAACATAAATTCGGGGTATCACAGAGAGCAAGATTGTTATCAAAAGGCAAAAGTCCTCATTTTCTTGTAATGACTGCAACTCCGATACCCCGGACACTTGCATTGACTTTATACGGGGATCTGGATGTTATAACACTTAAGGAAATGCCCCCAGGAAGAGGAGAAATAGAAACAAAGGTCATTTATTATGAAAACAGGGAGGAATTCTATAAAAAATTTTTTTCTGCTTTAAAAAGGGAAAATGCAAAGGCTTATATAATCGCACCTTTAATTGAAGAATCGGATAAGATTATTACCGCCTCAATAGTTAAACTTTATAAAGAAATTAAAAATAAATGGGCTCAGAATATTAATATAGCATACATACACGGAAGGATGAAACCCGAGGAGAGGGAAAAAATAATGAAAAAATTTAAAAATGGAGAGATAAAAGTCTTGGTTGCAACGACCGTAATTGAGGTCGGAATAGATGTGCCTGATGTAAAATATATGGTGATTGAAGGTGCTGAGAGGTTCGGACTTTCAACATTACACCAGTTAAGAGGAAGGATAGCAAGGAAAATTAAAAAAGGGTATTGTTTTATATTTTGTTCAAAAAAATGCCTTCTGAGACATTGAGAAGAATATCCGCCTTCAGAAAGACAAATGATGGGTTCAGGCTTTCGGAAATTGATTTAAGATTAAGGGGACCCGGTAATATACTCGGTTTTGCTCAACACGGTTTTTTTTCTTTTAATTTCGGAGACTTGATAGAAGATAAGGAACTGCTTGAAAAAGTCAGAAATACTGTTAAAAACTTACTTGAAGTGGATCCTTTTCTTTTACGGGAAGAAAATAAATTCTTAAAAAATTTCCTGACAAAGGATGAAAGACTCTGGCTGACAGAGGTTGCTTAAGGTATTTCAGTGCTTATCATTTTTATAAAAAATTGAAGTCAAAGAAGAAAATCCGGTAGAGAGAGCAAGCCCGAGATTTAGAATAATTTTTTTTGTAAAATTTATTGAGTTATGTTTATAGAAAAACTTGTAAATGGATTTTTTTAAAAAATAATCGGATTTTAATCCGAGATACCTTCTTGATTGCCCGTGAAAGTGAATTACTTTTATTGTCGGATCATGAATTACTTTATAGCCCTCTTTTTTTATTCTCAGACATAAATCAATATCCTCTGCAAAAAGGAAAAATCTCTTATCAAATCCTCCGATCTTAAAAAATATTTCTTTTTTTATTGCCATGAAGGCACCAACAACACCTTCTACCTCTACGGGTTCTTTTATGTCTTTCAAATCCAGATAAAGAAATTCTCTTGTAATAGGATTATTTTTTAGTAAAGAAGAACCTATGGATTTTCTTCCGAAAAGTAAATATTTAAACCTTGGATATCTTCTACAACTTGCTTGGAATGTTCCATCCGGATAAAAAAGTTTTGCACCTATGATTCCTATTTTTTTGTTTTCCTCAAAATGTTTTTTAACCTTATCAAATGTCCCGTTTGTTATAATAATATCCGCATTGGAGAATATTAATATCTCACCCTTTGCGAGTTTTGCGCCGAGATTACACCCTGCACCGTAACCGAGATTTTTCCTGTTTAAAACGTATTTAAACTGAGGGAAAACTTTTTTTGCTTTTTCTATTGAACCGTCTCTGGAATCGTTATCTATGATTATTACTTCGTAATCCCCGGAAGGGGGATTCAATACAATTGATCTTAAAGTATATAAAAGGTAATCTCCGCTATTGAAATTTACTATAATGATAGAAAATTTCACTTTTGTTCTTTAATTTTTATTTTTTCCTCCATCAAGCATTTTCCGTTAAAAATAACACCTTCTTCAATCATGAGACTTTTACAGTAAAGTTCTCCGTCAAACTTTGCAGTTTTCTCCATGTGAACTTTGCCTTCAATGATCATTTTACCCGAAAAAACGCCCCCTATTTTTGCATTTTTTGCCTTTACTTCGTTTGCCTTTACCTTTCCGCTGGAGCCGATTATCAAAAGATCCTTTGTTTCAAGATTTCCTTCAAAATCACCGTCAATCCTTACACCTCCTTTTGCTCTTATTTCACCTTTAATAACAGTGGTTTCTCCTATGTGGGTATCAACCTGTGGAGTGTTTCCTTTATTCATTTTGAATCAAAAAAATTTTCATGGAATTGAACCGAGTTCAACTTCCTCAAATTTTGATAGAGCATCCATAATAATACTTTTAATTTCCTCCATCCTTTCAGGGGTTTTACCTTCAAATCTCAATACAAGTACGGGCTGAGTATTGGATGCTCTTACAAGTCCAAAACCGTCAGGGAATATAATTCTCACTCCATCAATGTCCAAAATTTTATATTTTTTTGAAAATTTCTTCTTGAGTTTTTCGACTACCTTGAATTTGTGTTCATCAGGACAATTTATTCTTATTTCTGGAGTGGAATAATAAAAGGGGATTTCATCAACAAGTTCAGATACCTTTTTACCGAAAGAATCAAGTACCTCAATAAATCTTAAAGAAGCATAGATTGCGTCATCAAATCCATAAAACCTGTCATTAAAAAAGAGATGTCCTGACATTTCTCCTGCTATCGGGGCGTTCTCTTCCCTCAATTTTGCTTTAATTAAAGAATGTCCTGTTTTCCACATAAGCGGAATTCCTCCTAAGGATTTTATGTATTCATAAACTCCTTGTGAGCATTTCACATCAAAAATAATTTTCTCTCCTTTTCTTTCTTCAAGAACTTTTTTTGAAAGAATTGCAAGAATTTTATCTCCATAAATGATTCTATATTTTTCATCTATAACCCCGAACCTGTCTCCGTCTCCATCAAATCCGAAACCCGCTGTAAAATCTCCTTTTTTCTTCATAAACTCAATCAAATCTTTCATATATTTTTCCACAGTCGGATCAGGGAGATGATTTGGGAAATTTCCGTCAGGTTCCATATAAATTCCCTCAAATTTAATATTCATCTCTTTATAAAGTCTTTCAACCACAGGACCGCATGTTCCGTTTCCCGGATCAACCCCGAATTTGAAATTTTCCGGATTCCATATTTTTATTCTTTCCTTCACTTCTTTTATATACTCATCAACAATGTCCTCTTTAATCCATCTTTTACCATGTCCTTCAGTATATTCTCCTTTTTCAACCATCTCTTTTATTTTCTGTATTTCTTTTCCGTAAACGGTTTCTTTTCCGCACATTATTTTTATTCCGTTGAACTCTTTGGGATTATGACTTCCTGTAACCTGTATTCCTCCGTCAACTCCGAGGTGAAAAACCGAGAAATAGAGGAGGGGAGTAGGAACCATACCGATATCTATTACATGAAGTCCTGACTTCAAGAAAGCATCAAGTAAGACATTTTTAATTCTCGGTGAAGACAATCTCGCATCCCTCCCCAAGGTTACGGTTTTACCTCCTTTGGAAATTAAATAAGAAGCTATTGCCTTTCCTATATGCCATACATTTTCATCCTTTAAATCTTCGTCTGCAATTCCGCGAATATCGTATTCCCGAAAAATAAAAGGGTTTATTTTCATATAAATATTTTAAGATAAAACTCGCACTTTTTAAAAAGAGGGAGGGGAATTTGCCCCTCCCCCGATGTTTTCTATTTTGAAATTATAATCTTTTTTGTTTCTGTTCTTTTATCCGTTTCAAGCTTTATAAAGTACACTCCTTTCGGAAGTTCAGAGGGAATTTTGAATCTGTTTTCACTTGCAAATATTCCTTTTTTAAGAATTTTAACTTTTCTGCCCGCCGAGTTATAAATTTCAAGTATTCCTTTTTCGATTTGGGGAAGTGTAAGCAATATTTCGTTTGTGTTCATTAAAGGTATAAAACTGAATTTCTTTTTCATTTTTGTATCTTCGGTTGAGGAAAGGAAAGGTGAGGGTTGTTTTGTTGTGAATTTGATAGCATATGAAGCGGTAGGGTCATGAAATCCCGGTCTCGGAGCGTCCGCATACCATGTTGTTATTCCTGTGTTTTCATAGGGTGACTCAATGCCGATTACAGAGCCTATGTTCCAAAACTCCGTATTGTCTCCGGTAGCAGGAGCCCTTGCATATTTAAATACAATTTCTCCGTCTCCTGTCGGGGTGGGACAATAAGCAGGGTCATACAAAATGACCTCAAATTTCTCCAAGGTTGTGAGCCCCCAGTGAGTAACATCCTCCCAAGAAACAAAGAATCTGTGATTTGTGGAATCATACCATGAAAAGACATTACCGCTTGAGTCAAAGTCTGCCCATAAAGGCGCTATCATAGGATAAGCATCATGATAAGGAAGAGGTTTATTCATGTAAGGGGAATATGAAGTATTGACAGCAACCATTAAATGACCGTTATTTCCTATAATTATATAATCAATGGGCATACCGTAGTATCTGAAAGTGAAAGGTAAAGGAACATAAATCGCGTCATCGTCTCCGAGCTCAGCGTGGTTGACTGCTCCCGGCTGTAAGGAAACATCAACCCACGAATAAGTAGGAGAATTTGCATCTGGGTCATTTGACTCGTAGGCATAATAACCGTAATCATCCGGACCGTACACATCCGTAGGTAAATAAGGATTCAAAACTACAACTGCAAACCTCTTGGCATAATAATTCCCGGAATTTCCGTAAAATTCCGCATCAAATACCGCTCTTTTTTCATTCGGGACATCATTTGAAACAGTAAATTGAAAAGGTCCGACCCATTTTTCCTGAGAAGAAGCAAAATCACCCGCATTTACAGAATTTGTTGTGATATTTACATACGGAGAATAGGTACTTAAATAGGCATTTACTCCGGTAATTGAACTTGTTCCGACATTTTTAACCTTTAGGAAATATGACACATTTTCACCGGGCTCAATTAATCCGTTTCCGTTCTGGTCAGAAACCGAATCACCTGTTATCACAAGATGATATTGAGGTAAAGGAGTTGCAGTAATAGCTGAAGGCACATTTACAATGCCTGCACCCGTAGAATTATCCTTTCCAGTCGGACCCCAATCAGTAGCAGTTGTCTCTAATATAGAATCTGCCTCTCTCGGGGTTAATTCAGGATTTTTTGAAAGTAAAAGTGCAAGAACACCGGAAATGTGAGGAGTTGCCATACTTGTTCCGCTCATTAATCTGTATCCATCATTTGTCTCACCCGCAATACTCGGAACATAAACACCGGGTGCAGCAATATCAGGGTCAATAAGACCTTCTGGAAGCGGAAAGTCATTCCAGGGATAAACATCACTCCAATATGAAGGTCCCACAGAGGAAAATCCTGCGGTGTCACCGGCTTGATCTATTGCTCCCACGGTTATAACTCCGGATAAAGACCCCACATTCCCTGTTGCAATCTGGTCAGGATGAAGCCAAGGGGGAGGGGATGAGCCCGGATTAACAATGTTGTTGTTCGGAGAATCGTTTCCGTTGTTTCCTGCAGCACATGACATTATAACACCCGCAAGACGTGCCATCTTTGAAACATATCTCCATCTTGACCTATCAAGTGTCCAGTCATTCATCCATCCGATTGAGAAACTCATTACATCACAACCGTTTTCAATTCCGTATTCAATCGCAAGCCATACCCATCCTTCTGCTCCGTAACCTACCGAATTTAGCACTTTTAAAGGCATAATGGTTGCTTCGGGTGCTACACCCGTAAGAAGACCGCCTGTCCCGTCTCCTGCGATTGTTCCTGCAACATGGGAGCCGTGATAAATAGGATTTCCCCACATATCCCTTAAATCATCCATCGGGTCATTATCCCAATTAGCAAAATCCCATCCCATATAATCATCAACATATCCGTTTCCGTCATCATCAACTCCTTCTATTCCGTTATATTCTGCTTCGTTTCTCCATATTCTGTTTTTTAAATCATTATGATTATAATTAACTCCTGTATCAAAGACACCTACAATAATTCCGTTTCCTTTATATCCCTGATCCCAAGCCGCACTCGCATTTATGAATTCAACACCCCACGCGGTATCAGGTGCAGGAGGAAGGGATTTTAAAGTAATCTTACTCCCTTTCTTGGTATCTTTCAAAATTGCTTTTTGAGGTTCATCTATCTCAATTCCCCAAATGTCATCCCTTTTAAGCAATTCCTTTATTATTTCTATATCAAGTTTTGCGTATATTGCATTAGCGATCCAGATAGGTTTAATATCTTTTACATTTTTCTGAGATTCAAGGTAGGAGAGAAGCCCTTTCTGTGATTTTTCTGCAAATTCCTTTAATTTCTGAACAACGATTTTCCTTCTCAGTTCCTTTGATTTTCCATTTATAAGAGGAACAAGTTTATCTTCGGATAAAGTTTCGTTCATATAAATTATGACAGGATATGTTCCGGCTTTACCCTTTGCAAGAATTTCCTTTAATTTAGGTCCTGCTTGGGCTGTTATTAAAATTGAAAGAATAATTCCGAACATCTCTTCACCTCCTTTTTTATTTAACGATTATAATTTTTGATTTCATCTCTTTTTTACCTATGTTTCCTTTAATCATGTAAATTCCTGCAGGGAGATTTTTTCTGTAATTGAAATATCCTTTTATATTTTGCATTTTTAAGACATCAACCTTTCTTCCGTTGATTGAGTATATAAGCAGGTTTAAATCCGACACATTTTTTGTGAATAATTTCACATCAAGATTTTTCGAAAGGGGAGAGATTTTTATGAATTCTTCATTTTTATACACCCCTTCCCGTACATTTGTTCCGTAGCCTATCTTTACATAATCAACAACAATATTTGAGGTTCCATCATCCGATATGCCTACAAATTTTACCTGAATTGTCTGATTTGCATATGCGGAAAGGTCAAAAGCAAACCATTTTTCATAGTTTCCGGAGATAACTTGAAGCAAATTCCAATTTATTCCATCGGTTGATACATACAATTTCAGGGTGTCATCATTATTACTTGTTCCTCTATTCCATCCCCAGAAGAAAACACCGGGTGTTCCGTTTGCAGGATTGAGATATACAAAAGGAGAAACGAGTTCACCTGAAAGACCGGCATAGGTATTAAAAGAAGGAAATGAAGCATATCTGGTTCCATCGTAGGCATATGAAGGTTCTACTATATTATCGCCGTAATAAGGTCCCTGTCTCCAAGAAACTGCACCGTTTAAGGTCCAGGAAAGAGGAGGGAATGTATCTTCTTCGAAGCTCTCAATAAGGGATTCTTGAGGAGTGTAAACATAAAATTGAGAAACAAGAGTATCATCAGGAGGGTACTGGTCAAGGGTATATACAACATAAGCTTTAGCGTTGTACCATCCATCATAAGGTGGGTTAAATATTTTATTAAAATGAAGTGTATCTTTATTTCCTGTAAGTAATGTATTTCCGGTAAGTGTATCTGCATAGAGAAGATTCAAAAAGAGGGAGTCATAAATTTCAAAATAGGCGTCATAAGTCGCATCATTTGCCCCAGTGTTTGTGACCTCCATTTCGGGGTAAATTGCAGAAAACCTGCTCACCGCCCCTTGAGGTTCAACAATTTGTGTGGTCGTAAGATTGTAACTGAGAACACCCTCAACAGAGACATTATCAACAGCAACCGCCCAGTTCCAACCTCCTGAATCAATATATTCGAACATCACTTGAAGGCTCTCTGCAGGAAGAAATGAACTTAAATCAATTGTATCTTGTCCGTTTGCATCAGGATAGTGAGTTGCTATGGTATCCCAAGTTCCCCAGCTTCCGCCTGAAAAGAATCTTGCTTTTACTACAAGATAATCATCTGCACTCCAGGTGTATATTCCCCAGCCGTAAATTAACCTTAGACTACCCACGGAAGGCAATGCAATTGAAGGTGTTATAAGTTGTTCATCACTTGCAGGTGCCGAGGAACCGGCATCATCATCACTGTAATATGCATATGCTGTTCCATAATTCGGAGGTGCGTAACCGTCAATATCACCGGTTGTCCCCACAACCCATGAATACCCGTCTCCGTTTGCATCTATTACGGTCCATCCGGGCGGTATCACCCCTGTCTCAAAGTCTTCTTGAAAAAGAGGAGTCCACCCGGCTTTTACTCCTATTACCCCTATGAGGAGCATTACAAATAGTTTGTTTAACTTCATACAATCTCCTTAAAATATTTTTTAGGGAATTGAACCCTGTTATTTAAATTTTTATATTTTAAAATATTAACATAAAAAAAATCAAAAATCCATAATAAGGTTGAAAAACTTAACTTTTTTGTCTTAGAAAAATCTTAGAAAAATTTTCAAAAATTATTTGAATTATATTAAAATTTTTTTATGGAAAAAATACTTGTAATCGGAAAAGGAGCAAGAGAACATGCCCTTTCTTATTGCCTTCTGAAAAAGGGACACAGGGTATATGTGGCACCCGGAAATGCGGGAATGAAAGAAGGAATGCACCTATGTCCTGAAATCGAATCTGATTTTGAAAATATTAAAAAATTTATTGAAAAAGAAAATATAAAATATGTGATTGTAGGTCCTGAGGAGCCTCTTGTAAAAGGAATAAAGGATTATCTTAAAGACTCCTGTTTTGTATTCGGTCCCTTTAAAAAAGAAGCAATTCTTGAAGGTGAAAAGGCATACGCAAAAGAATTTATGGCTGAATTCGGAATTCCTACCGCAAGGTTTGAAGTTTTTGATGATTATAAGAAAGCACACGAATATGTGGAAAAAAAGGGCACACCCTTAGTGGTCAAAGCAAGCGGGCTCGCAGCAGGAAAAGGAAGTATTGTGTGTAAAACAAAAGAAGAAGCACATGACGCAATTAAAAAAATAATGGAGGAAAAAATTTTCGGAGATGCAGGAAATTTATGCGTGATTGAAGACTTTCTTAAGGGAATAGAAATGTCCGTGATTATTGCTGTTGCGGGAGATGAGTATTTACCTTTTTTAACCTCTCAAGACCACAAACCCGTATTTGATAATGATGAAGGTCCGAATACCGGAGGAATGGGAGCTTATGCTCCTTGCCCTTTTGTTTCAGAATTCTTGTTTGAGGAAATAGAAGAAAAAATTATTAAAAGAACAATTAAAGGAATGGCATCAAGGGGATTTGAATATCAAGGTTTTCTCTATTTCGGACTCATGCTCACAGATGAAGGTCCTTTTATGTTGGAATATAATGTAAGAATGGGGGACCCTGAAGGGGAAGTTCTACTTTATTTGCTTGAAACGGACCTTTTTGAAATTATAATTTTTTCCCGAGAGTTTAAACTCGGAAAGTTAAGAAAATTGGAATTTAAAGAAGGATTTGCAACCTATGTTGTACTTGCATCTAAGGGTTATCCGGGCAAATACGATAAGGGAAAGTTAATAGAAGGGTGGGAAAAAGTTGATACCGAGAACAGAAAAGTGTTCTTTGCAGGTGTGAAAGAAAAAGAGGGTAAACTTTATACAGACGGAGGAAGAGTTATGGGTGTTTTAGGCTATGGAAAAACCCTTAAGGAATCAATTAAAAATGCCTATGAAGGGGTTTCCCTTGTCAAATTTGAAGGAATGCATTATAGAACAGATATAGGAAAAAAGGGGTTAACTAAATGAAACTTTTTTGATACTTTTTCGTTATAATTATATAAATTAGGGTTCAAATCCCAAATAAATTTCAAAATTAAAAATGAATTTATTATTATTTTTTTTGATTCTGAATATAAAAAACTTTCTTGAAGTTAAATTCAGCAAAAACGGTATTATTTTTGATGGAGAAATTGATAGTATCTGGAAGGAATGCGACTCAATAAGGGTATATAAAGAGTTCTATCCATATTACGATTCTGTAACAAACCGCATTACGGTTATAAAATCCCTTCAGGACGAAGATAACTTATATTTTTTAGTAAAAATAAATTACGGTAAAGACAAACCCAGAACAGCATTAAGCGGAGAAAATGATGAAGTTGTGATATATATTGATCCTCTTTTATCAAAAGTAAATGCGTATTATTTCACTATAACCCCGGATGGGAGCAGATGGGACGGTATTGTTATTCAGGATGGAAGAAGAAGAGATCCTTCATGGGATGGAGTATGGGAAAATAAGATCAAAATTCTAAAAAACGAAAAAGGAGAATATATACTTGTATCCGAAATAAAAATACCTTTTAAGACTATAAGTTTTTCCGAGGATAAAAATGAATGGGGATTTCAGGTCAAGACATATTTTTATAAAAATAAAGAAACAAATTTTTTAATTTTACCTGACCAGAACGAAGGATTGAGGGTTTCTAAATTCGGATTGTTAAAAAATGTCAAACCGGGGAGCAAGGGGTACGGAATTGAAGTTTTTCCTGTGTTACTCCTGAAAAATAATTACTATTTTGCACGGGATACAAGTTTAAAAGGAAAAACAACCCCCTGGTTAGGTGTTGATATATTTTATAAAAAAGAAAATCATACACTGAATGTGACAATTTTACCGGATTTTGCGGAGATAGAGTCCGATCCTTTTACAATGTCATTCAGTAAATATGAGATATATTATATGGAAAGAAGACCTTTTTTCATTGAAGGGAAAAATATCTTTGAACCCACAGGATTCGGGCAGATGGGTTTTTATTCTCCCGTAAGATTGTTTTACTCAAGAAGGATAGGAAGGAAGATGTTGGACGGAACGGGCGAGGTTCCTATTTTGTCTGGTGTTAAATATACATATAAGTCAAACAGATACGAGACAGGATTTTTAAGTGTTTTGACCGATAGAAAGAACGGTGACTGGGACACCGCATACCAGAGTTTATGGAATGTTGTGAGATTAAAAAAATACTATTTTTTAAATTCCGAAACAGGAATATTATTAACTTATAAGAAAAATCTCGAAAAAAATGAATATTATTTCGGAGGAGACGTAGACGGTGCTTTAAGATGGGGTAAAAATCAAGTTGTTTATCAATTAGTTTCAAGTGTAAAGGATAAGGAAAAAGCCGGATTTTTGTTTAATTCCGGTGGAAACATGTTTATCACGGATAAATTTATATGGATTTTCAGCACAAGATATGTAAATGATTATCTTGATATTTCGGAAATGGGGTTTCAAAGATTTTATCCGGGTGACAAAGGATTTTTCACAGGAGTAGGATACTGGAATTTCCCGAAAAAAGGAAAGATAGCAAGTTATTCATTATTCAGCGGAATGTGGTATACAAAAGAGGGATATGAAAAAGAAAATTCAATGATAGGGATGATTGAGACAAATGTAAATTTGAGAAATCCTAACGCCAATCTACATTTTTCCGTCGGTTTCGGGAAGGGCTTTGAAAAAGATACTTCATTTAATTATAAATCAATAAATGCAAATATATGGTTCAGGTCTTCTCAGTTTTCTTTATGGACAGGTTTTTTTGCAAGTTATGACTGGAATTATAACCGCGATTTTCTTGCATGGAGCTCAAATTTATGGGGAGGGATGAATTTTCCGATAGGCTCAAGACTCCATCTCAGTGTAAATCTTAACGGATGGATGGAATTTGACACCTCCATGCATTACCTTAGCACAACACTCAGCAAAAATATCTGGCTTACATTAAAAATGACCCCTTTTATGCACATAACCCTTTATGTTAATCCGGTATCGGTAATTGAAAAAAACAGCATAAATGTATCCCTCATCAGAACTTCTCTTTATTACACATGGGAAGTAAAACCGAAATCAAAAATTCACTTCGTGTATAATCACCTTTTTAACAAAACAGGTAATATTTATGACACGGTGGAAAGAATTTCCGCAGTAAAAATAAGATGGATATTTTTGTTTTGATGAATTTGATACAGAATTGTGTCAGGTAATATATGTATTTGAAAGACATAATTTATATTTTTGAAAGAATAAAAAATGAGAACTCCCTGAATAAAAAAATCTTGATACTCTCAGATTTTTTCGGCAAATTAAATCCCGAAGAAACAAAAATTTCTTTTGCCCTTTTATCAGGAATTCCTGTTTACGGAAAACTTAATGTCGGATATTCAATTTTAAAGGATATGATAAATACGGTAAAAAGTCAGATAAAGAAAAACATAACATTAAAAGAAATTGATATATTTTTGAGCAAATTAAAAGAAATAAAAGGAGAGGGAGCTGTCAGCTTTAGATACAGGATGCTTAAGGATTTTTTCAAAAAACTTGATGAAAAGAAAAGAATTTTTATGTTTTATTATCTTCTCGGGGAAATAAGACAGGGGGCAAAAGAGAAAATTATTTTTAAAGCACTTTTGAAAGCAAAAAACATTGATTTAAAAGAGGGAGAAAAATTATTGAAAAGGGGAAACATACTTGAACTTGTTTATGACATTGCATTAAAGGGTAAGAATATTTTAAAGGAAGAAAAGATTAAGATTTTTGAACCCGTTTCTCCGATGCTTGCCGAAATTGAGGAAAACCCCCTTAAACTTTTCAGAACAGGAAAACCTCTTTTACTTGAATTTAAAATGGATGGGGCAAGACTCCAGATTCATAAGGAAAAGGATGAGGTAAAGATATTTACAAGAAATCTCAGGGATATAACGGATAAACTGCCTCATTTAAAAGATTTCTTCAAAAACTTCAAGGATGATTTTATCCTGGATTCAGAAGCAGTTATATTAACGGAAAAAGGAACCCTCTTACCCTTTCAGGACTTTATGAAAGAATTCGGAAAAAAGATAATAAATATCTCACAAATAAAGCCCTTTATATTTGATATAATTTACAAAAACGGTGAATTCCTTTTTGAGTATCCTTTAAGGGAAAGAATTAAAATTCTTGAGGATACAATATCCGATGAAATAAGAATGCCCTATTTGATAACCGATAAAAGAGAAGAAGCTCAGAAATTCTATGAAGTTTCAATAGAAAAGGGAAATGAGGGTCTTTTAATTAAAGAACTTTCAAGTCCCTATGTTTACGGTAAAAGAGGTAAGCACTGGTTTAAATGGAAAAAATTTTATACCCTTGATTTAACAATAACAGGTGCTGAATGGGGGCACGGAAGAAGAAAGGGATTTTTATCAAATCTTCATCTTGCATGCATTGATGAAAAAAGGGAAAATTTTCTGGAGCTCGGTAAGACCTTTAAAGGTTTAAAAGATGAAGACCTCATTTTTCTGACTCAAAATCTTCCGAAATTTAAAAAACAGGATTTCGGCTGGATGATAAAAGTTAAACCCTTTTATGTTGTTGAAATTGCCTTTGATGAAGTTATAGAAAGTAAAAAATATAATTCAGGATTTTCATTAAGATTTGCAAGGGTAAAAAGGTTCAGATTTGACAAAAATGTTAATGAAATTGCGGATATAAATGAGATAAGGAAAATATTTGAGATGGAGAGGAAAAGGAAAATTTAATAAATGATTTTAATATAACCAAATTTTAAAAAAATGGAATTAATAATTTAAAAAGCTTATAATATAATTATGATCCAAAAATTATTTATTAAGAATTTCCGTTCAATTGAGAAACAGGAAATTAATTTATCTCCATTAGTAGTATTATATGGACCTACTGCTTCTGGTAAATCCACCTTGCTTTATTCTCTTCTTGTATTCAGAAATTTCATTATAAATCCCAATCAGCAATTGGATGGGTTCTTTAATCTGGGTTTCCAAAACTTAGGGAATTTTGAGGATGTTATTTTTAACAAAGATAAAAATTCAGAAATAGAGTTTATAATTTCTGTAGATAAGGCTGAATACGGTATTTCATTTTCCCAGATAGGAGGGAGAATTTTTATAAAGCTACAAACAGACAATATGGGTATTAACCTGGAAGGCACAATCCCGATACCATACGGATTAAATCGAAATTTCCCCGTTAGGAAAAAGATTGATCAGAACGATTTTACAATAAATTGGAACGGTATAACTGCAAACGTTATTCCATCACAACCTACCGTGGAGTCCAATAAAATAGCAAAGAATATTGCGGAGCAATTAAATCAGATTCCAGAAATTTTAAGAAGAGTTGATATTGTCCCCCATAGAAGAGGTTTTTTTCAACCCTTTTACACACCTTCTCAGGTATCTTCTTTGCCTGTATCAGAAGCCGAAGTGGCTACGCTTATTATTACAGATGCAAATCTTGCACCCAGAATTTCGGTAGATTTAGAGGAAATAACAGGAAGGGAATTCAGAATTTATACTCCACCAGGAACAGCAACCGTTTATTTTCAAACAATAGATAAGAAATCCAGAATGCCTTCTTATCTTGTAAATGATGGGTTCGGGGTAAATCAGCTTGTTTATATATTAGCTAAAATATATAGGCAAGAAGTTAAAACGATTTTAATTGAAGAACCAGAGGTTCATCTACATCCTACCGTGATACGTAGTTTTATTAGGCGGATATGTTCAATCATAGAAGAAGAAAAAAAACAGATAATATTTACTACACACTCAGAGGTTCTGGTTGGTTCTTTACTTGTAGCAATTAAAGAAGAATTAATATCCGTGAATAAAGTTAAATTATTTTTAACTCAAAAATACAATAAAGCAACAATTTTTAAAGAACAAAAAGTAAACGATAAAGGTCAAATTGAAGGTGGCTTGAGTTCATTCATAGAAGGAGAATTGGAGGACTTAAGGACAATGCTTGAAATTTAGAAGTGATACTCATAATTGATGAATGGCTTTGGCATGATATAACAGGTGAAAATGGAGAAGAAAAAAGAAAAGAAAGTTTCAAGTTTCTTGAATGTATATTAAAAATATGCGATGAAATTGCTATAATGAAAAAATCAAAATTTTCAAAAAAACTTTGGAAAGTTGCTAAGAATAAAGACCTTAAGACGATTAAAATAGTCAAATTTTTTATATCAAAAATTTTACACAATTCCCGGAAATGCAGAATATATGAATATGAAAATAAACACTATTTGGGAGGAATTAAAGAGGACGATATCTACTTATATAATTTATATATTTTAATTGAAGAAAAAGAAAAATGTATTATTACAACCGATAATCCATTACTAAATGTTCTTAAAAACCACAAAATAAAAGTGTGTTCAAGGGAAAAATTTATAAAAAGTTATCTAAAAAATTGTGAAGAGACAAAATAAACATTACATCTCAAAAATAATCTTTAAAGCTTTCCTAAGTTCCTTTTCTCTAAAATAAACAGAAGGCACAAAGGATAAAACATTATGTTTTTCTCCTTCAAGAAGTGTTAAAAAACCCCTTTCAATAAGAATTTTCCAGACCTTTAAAGCAAATTTCTCATCCCTAAATTCAATTCCCCACATTATCCCCTTCCCCCTTATATCTTTAATTTTTTCAGAATCTTTTAATTTTAATAAATGTTTTTCAAAAATTTTTTCTTTTTCTTTGACAATTTTAACGGGTCTTTCTTTTTTATAAAGTTCAAGAAAAGCAAGGGAAGAAATAACGGATACAGGGTGGGTGAGGAAAGTTGTTGCATAAAGGGGGTCACCTTTTACCTCCCATACCTTCATTATTTCCCTTCTTCCAACACATGCGGAAAGGGGGAAACCGCCTCCGAGAGCCTTTCCGAGACACAAAATATCAGGAAAATCAATTTCATATTGAAAGCAAAAATCTTTACCCGTTCTTGAAAAACCCGTAAATATTTCATCAATTATAAAAAGAATATCATTTTTTTTACAGAAATCATAAAGAATTTTCAAAAAACCTTTCGGAGGAATTCTTATTCCGCCTCTTCCCTGAATCGGCTCAACAATTATCCCTGCAATCTTTGAGGGATTTAATTTTTTTAATCTCTTTTCCAGTTCCTCAAGTTCCTCTTCTTTTTCAGGAAATTTAAGTTCTATTGAATAATTCTTTAAAAATTTCTTAAAAGGATTTTGAAAGTGCTTTAAATTTGTTAAAGGAAGGATGCCCATTGAAAGACCGTGATAGGAATTTTTAAAGGAAATAATTTTTTCTTTTTTTGTATAAAGAAAAGCGGTTTTTATTGCGAGCTCAACGGCATCCGTTCCTGAGATACCGAAGGTAACAGAGAGGTTTTTATTTTTAAAAAGCGAAACAATTTTCTCTGATAATTTTTCCCTTTCTTCATAGGGAAAAAGGTCTCCCATTGAGTGGGGCTTTTCTTTAAAATAATTCTTGACCCTTTTAATTATAAAAGGATTGAAGTGTCCGAAAAGGGAAACACCGAAAAAGGAGGTAAAGTCATAATATCTTTTGCCTTTATTATCCCAGATATAATCACCCTTTGCTTTTTTTAAAATTAAAGAAAAGCCCCCTGTTTTAAGGGAAAGCGATGTGGGAGATTCGTATTTGAACAAATTTAAAAGAAATGGCGGCGGGCGGATTCGAACCGCCGACTCAGGGCTTATGAAACCCCCGCTCTACCCCTGAGCTACGCCGCCTTAATAAAATTATAAAAAATATTCAATAAGAATTCAATTCTTTAAAACAAAAATACACCCCAGGAGCGGAGATGACAAGTTATTTTCTGAATTTGAATAACTTTTTTATCATTTAATAAGTTTTTCTATGAATCTTTTGGCAAGCTGGAAAGTATCTTTAACTGTTTCAATTCCACTTAAATTTCCCCTATAATATCCAGCAATGTGAATCTGGTCATACAATTTACTTGCCCATTTTTTCAGTTTTCCATCTTTGTGTGAAAGATATTTCCCGATGTAAAGTTCATAAGTTTCCCATTTCTGGGGTAATTCATCTTTGGATAAACCTCTTTTCAATAATGCATAATCAATTGCCTTTAAAATAGCAAGCCAGAGTGTTCCGAATGCTTCCTGAACATATTTGATATTATCATAAAATCCTATTTCATAATCGGGTTCCGCTTTTTTCAAAATTTCCTTTGCGTTTTCATAATATTTTAATGCTTCAATTTCGGGTTTCTTTTCCATATTTAAATTATATTCTCCTCCTTTTGAGCTTTCAATTTTGTTTAATCCACTTCTACAATCTCTTTTGTTTCATACCTGGACCCTTATTTTGAACTTACTGCACTCAAATTTAAAGCCATTCAATTAACAAGTTTTTTTTCAACTTCACCGCTGCACCTGATAAAAGTTCCTTTATCCATACAATAACAAGATTATTTTTCTCATCAATCTTTTTTATTTTTGCCCTTACTCCTTTCAAAGGTCCTCTTTTAAAAGTTATTTCTTCTTCCTCTTCCAAAGAATATACAGGAAAAACATCCTTTTTATGCTTATCCGTGATAATTTTTAAAGACTTTATCTCTTCTTCGGTTATAATCGCTGGAATATTGTTGAACTTAACATAACCGACAACTCCTTCAGCATCCATTGCAATATAAAAAGGTTTTGTTCTCGGAGTAACTTTTACAAAAACATAAGACCTGAATAAAGGAATTTCCCTTTCCTTTCCGGGTGAAACATATATAATTCTGGTCGGTAAAAAAGTTTCTATATCAAATTTTTTTAAATAGTTGTGAACCTTTTTTTCATGATTACCCTTTGTGAATAATGCAAGCCAGACGGGATGTTTTATTTGATAAAATTTATCCTTTAATTCTTCCATTTTGTAATTCATATTTAATATGTTATAATTCTAAAATAACAAATTTTATGGAGGCAAATCATGATTTTGAATTTATTTATTTTTTTTATTCTATCCTTTCCCTATTTTTCAAGAAAGGAAAATATAAGATGTTATTCCTGTCATCTTACTCCTGAAATTTTGACACAAGAGGGGAAAGATTATATGCATAATTATGAAAATCCCGATAAAAGAAAATTACTTGTTCTTTCTCCGGATCTTGATATGGAAAGAAGTTTTCCGATATCTGTACAACTTTATTTTGACAATAATAAAAATTTCTTTTCCGATATATTTATAGCGGGTCAGGCAAGTGCTAACAGAAAACTTTATTTGAAAATAAGGGGAACAGAAAAAATTTATATAAAGGAATTTTTTTTCACTTACAGAAGATTCGGAGCGAATTTTTTTGCGGGTATGACAAATTTTCTTTTTCACAGCCCTTTGAAATTTGTTTTTAAAGATTCAATATTCTCTTTTTTTTATGTGCCGGAAAATTTATTTCCGCATAAGGAATTTTCATGGGGAATTTTTAAAAATTTTCATTTTAAAGATTTTATAACAAGGGTATCTTTCAACTATCCGTTTCCGAAAAAAGATGAAAAATTTCCTGAATATTCATTTTATTCTTTAAGTTTTTATAGTAAAGTTTTTTCTACGGACTTATTTTTTCTTTATTTTAATGAAAATAATTATACTTACGGTCTTATTTCCGAAATTATTTTTAAGCCTTTGTTTATGAGGGGAATTTTCATTGTGAAAAGCCTCGAAAATTATTTTAATGTGGAAACAGGAATTATAAAAATGTTCAAAAATCCTTTCAGTTTGTTTTTATTTTTTGATTCAGAATACAAAAATCAAAAATTTTATCCCGGATTTTCAATATACCTTTTTGTTCAGGAAAATATAAGATTCGGAGCAGAATACAAAATTTTAAATAATGAGTTAATAAGTGATTTAAATCTTTTAAAATTATTTATAGATGTGCATTTGTAATGACTCTTAATAATTTGAATTATAATGGGAAAGAGGGAAATATGAGAGAATGTCCAAAATGCGGTTTCAATAACCCCGAGAATGCGAAGTTTTGCACTCAATGTGCAACAATGCTTTCCCAAATTTTTGAGGAAAGACGCCTGCTCACAATATTATTTGCAGATTTATCAGGTTTTACAAGATTGGCACACCAACTGGACCCGGAAGACACATCGGATGTTGTCAATATTTGTTTCAAACAATTAAATCCTATAATTACAAAATACGGAGGAATAATTCATAAATATGAAGGGGATTTGGTAATTGCTCTTTTCGGCATCCCTGTTGCCTATGAAGATGCTGGTGAAAGAGCGGTGAAGGCTTCTTTGGAAATGATGGAAAATTTACCGGAATTAAATAGGAAACTCTCCGATAAAATTGACTTCAAAACCGGACTCGGACTTCATATAGGAATAACAAGCGGGATAGTCGCAGTTGGAGAGATCGGCTCAAGTGAGAAAAAAGAATATACCGTGATGGGAGATGTAGTAAATATTGCTTCAAGACTTAAAGATACAGCAAAAGATAGAGAGATTCTTGTTTCAGAATCGGTTTTCAAGTCATCAAAGCATCTCTTTGATTATGAGGAAATTTCATCAGTGAAGTTAAAAGGCATTGATAAACCCGTAAAAGTATTTAAAGTTTTAAAGATAAAAGAAAAACCCGGGGCAAAACGCGGTATAAAAGGACTCCATTCACCGCTTGTCGGTAGAGGTAAGGAATTTAGATTACTTAAAAGAAAAATATCGGAATTGCAAAAGGGAAAAGGGGGTGTGATTCTTATTTTGGGCTCCGCAGGAATCGGAAAATCACGACTGTTGGAAGAAGTGAAAAAACATTTTACTCTCGGCGACATAAACCGAAATACTCCCATTTTTCTTGAATCTCACTGTTTAGCACACGGAGATGTAATACATTATTACCCTTTTTTGAAAATTATGGAGTCCGTATTCCAAATAACAGAAAGGGACACTGTTAAAGTGCTTAAAAAGAAATTATTGAAATATATACAGGAGATATTTCCCCAGGGATACGAAGATATTCTACCCTATATCGGATATTTATTCTCGGTGCGCTTTTCCGATAGAATAGACAGGAAAATAAGATATCTCGGTGCAAAAGCATTAAAATTGCGGGTATTTTTAAGTATCAAAAAACTTCTTTTTAGGTTGGCAAGAGAAAAACCTCTGGTAGTTGTTATTGATGACCTTCATTGGATTGACACTGCATCGTCAGAGCTTCTGCAATTTATTCTCTGCGCTCCTGAGTCTCTTCCTTTACTTTTCATAGGGTTATCCCGTATCGAAAGAAGAAATAACTTCTGGAAGATAAGGGAGCAGATAAGAGGAAATTTTAAAGGAAATTGGACAGAAGTCAAACTTTTTCCCCTCGGTTATAAAGAGAGTAATCAATTAATAAGCAATTTACTTAAAATTATAAAAATACCCGATGAGTTTAAGAAGAAGATTCTCGCAAAAGCGGAGGGTAATCCGTTTTATCTTGAAGAAATACTAAAAGACCTCATAGACAGGGGTATCATTATTTTTAAGCACGGAACATGGATACTTAAAACAAAAGTCAATATTCATATTCCTGATACAATTCAATCCGTGATATTGTCGCGTATTGATAAGTTAAAAAAGGACTCAAGGAATATTTTACAGATTGCATCAATAATCGGCAGAAGTTTTAACATAAGAATTTTAGAACACATTTCAAAGTTAGATTCCTTTGCACTTTCCTTAAATTTACTATCACTTGAAGAATCAGACTTTATAAGAAGGCTGAAACATGGGGTGGAATTTATATTCAAACACCCTTTAATACAGGAAGTGACATACAATACGGTATTAAAGAAAAAAAGAAAAAGACTTCATAATGAAATAGGGAAATGTATAGAGGAGATATTTTCCTATCGGATTGAAGACTTTGTAGATTTACTTTCCATTCAATACTTTTTAGCAGAAGATTACCGAAAGGCATATGATTATTCGGTTCGTGCTGCGGAGAAAGCAAAAAATGCTTATTTAAATAAACAAGCAATAGAACTGTATACACGGGCATTTAATTGTTTAACACGTATGAAACCGTCTCTTATGCCTTATGAGGAGCGAATAAAGAAAAAGGTTTTTTTATTAAAGGAAAAGTCGGATGTTTTGAATTTTATCGGTGATAATAAGAATGCATTGAAATATATTAAAAGGGCAATTAATTTAGCGGGAAAAATCGGAAATAAAAACTTACTTGCGGATTGTGTTTTACAGCTGAGTAAAATTTATGATTCCATAAGTAAGTATCAACTTGCTTTGGAAAAGGCAAAATATGCATTTGAAATTTACAGACAGATAAATGACAGAAAAAAAATCGCGGACTGTTTTCATAATATCGGTGTTACTTATTATCATCTCAGAGATTACCGAAAAGCGCTTGAGTATTATAACGATTCTTTAAGAATAAAAAAAGAGATAAAAGAGAAAGAAACACAGGCGTCGACCCTTAATAATATGGGGGTTATTTACCGCCAGGTCGGTGAATATGAAAAGGCTCTTAAATATCTTAAGGATGCTTTAAAAATAGATAAAGAAACGGAAAATAGAAGGGGAGAGTCAGCAAGTCTCAATAATATCGGGAATGTGTATCGTTCGCTCGGTGACTTTAAAAATGCATTTAAATATTATCTTGATTCCCTGAATATAAAAAAAGAGATTGGAGACCGGGAGGGAGAGGCAACAAGCCTTAATAACATCGGAATTATATGTTATTATCGGGGTGATTATGAAAAAGCAATCAGGTATTACAATGAAGCATTGAAAATAAAGAAAGAAATAGGGGACAAGAAGGGAGAGGCAATGAGTCTTAACAATATCGGTATTGTGTACTATCGGCTCGGAGAATATGAAAAAGCGTTTAAATATTATGTTAAATCTTTAAAAATTAGGGAGGAAATACATGACCTTTACGGTCAGGCATCAAGTCTTCATAACATCGGTAATGTATTTTTGAATATCGGAGAATACAGAAAAGCATTGAGATACCATAATAATTCTCTAAAAATAAGAGAAAAGATAGGGGACCGGAATGCTCAACCTTACAGTTTTCACATACTCGGTAAGATATACACGAAGTTAGGAAAATTTAAGAAAGCAAGAGAAAACCTCATTAATGCAAAAAGAATATCGCAAGAGACTAAAGAAAAATATATTTTATGCAGCACAGAGATTTCCCTCGCTGATTTAGAATTGGAAGAAAACAATCTTAAAAAAGCATTAATTCATATCAAAGAAGCTTTTAATCTTGTTCGGGAAGTGGATTCAAAAGAGCTCAAAGGTTGTGTATTTCTGGTGTATGCGAAGGTTAAAACCCAGGAAAGGAAGTATCAAGAGGCGGAAAGTTATTTCAAAAAGGCAATTAAAATATTTAAAGAATTGAAGCAACCTTTTGAATCAGGAGAAGCATGGTATTATTACGCAAGGCTTAAGAAATTAGAAGGTGATATTTCAGCCGAGCAGAAATTTCTGGAAAAGTCAAGACAGATCTTTAAAAAACTTTCCGCGCAGGGTTGGCTTAAAAAAATAAACGATTTATATTTATGAAATTTCCGTAAAAATTCTTTCTATCTTTTCCTGAACACCGAAGGAATTCTTCTCAAGTTCAAGCACCTTATCAAAACCGTTTTCTAAAAGTTCATTTAAAAGTTTATCATTCTTCTTTTTTATTAAAGCAATAAAAGGAATTGAATAATTCTTTTTAACCTCCATTAAATCACTCAAATTGACCTCCTGCATAAAAGGGTCAATAAATACACATTTTATATCCCCCTTTTTTAAATATTCCTCAATTTTATTACCATCTTTTAAATTTATTACATCATAACCTTCAAGAATAATTGCAGGCTCGAGGAGATTTGCATTCTCCTCCGCACATAGGCAAAGGATGTATTTTTTATCACCCATCACTTATCTAAAAAGCAAATTTTGTTCCAAATATTTGAACTTAAGGGTACATTAAAAATCCTGCTCTATCACAGAAAGAAATAAGATTGACTTTTCTAAAAGGTGTGTAATTTTTGCAAAAATGTGTTTCTTTTACTTAACACAAATTGCGGTAAGGATACCGTTCCTACGGTGTTAGGGATTCGGGATTAGGGGTTGAGGAATCTGGATTCGAATTCTCCTTTTTTCAGTTTCTCCTGCAGGAGCAACTTCGGAGTCGCGAATGTTTTTTCCGGTTTAACAGTTATTTATATACTCCTCTTTTTATATTATCAATTGTTCCGTGCGTTCTTTTGTGTTCTTCCAAAAGTTTTTCAAAATAAGTATTGATCATTTCCTGTATTTCTTTAATATCTTCCTCCTCGAGGTGTCTGAATCTGCCCTGAAGTTTAAAGTATTCCTCTATGGGTATTTCTTTGGGATAATAATTAATGGTGAGTTTTTCTCCGTCTTCAACTTCGTATAAAGGAAACAATTTTGTATCAACTGCAAGGCGTGATACCTTTATTGTAAGTTCTGAATCCATTCTCCATCCCGGGGGACAAGGTGCAAGAACATGGATAAACCTTGTTCCCTTGAGTTCTTTTGCCTTTTTAACTTTTTTATATAAATCAAGAGGAAAGGCAACTGTTGCGGTTGCAATATAGGGAATTTTATGTGCTCTCATTATCTCAACAATGTTTTTTTTCGGTCTTTTATTCGGGCTCTCATAAGGTGTTGTTGTTGTCCATGCCTTGTAAGGGGTTGCGCCTGACCTCTGAATACCCGTATTCATGTACGCTTCATTGTCATAACATATGTAAAGAATATCTTCATTGCTCTCTGCAACTCCGGATAACGCCTGAAGCCCGATATCAAATGTTCCCCCATCTCCTGCCCAGGCTAACACATTTGTGTCCTTATATCCTCTTGTATTTAAGCCAGCTCTTATTCCGGTTGCAGCTGCGGCAGCAGTTTCAAAAGCAGTATGGAAAAAAGGAATTTTCAAAGAATGATAAGGAAAAGGACCGTCAATGATGGTCCAGCAACAGGCAGGAACAGTAATGATTGTGTTTTTACCCAGTGCTTTTAAAACTTGCCTTATTGCAATTGTTGAACCGCATCCCTGACAGGAAAGGATTCCGGGATCTAAAACTTCTTCCTGTAAAAGTTCTTCCCATTCAAAAGCCATTTTATTTCCTCCTTTTTTTAGAGTTTTTTATTTCTATTTTCCCGTCTTTGTGATTTATACAATAATAATTGAGTTTTTTTATAAAGTTTAAATCTAATACTCCGTCTATCTGTCCTTCCTCAGGAAAATCATGAGCAAGAACCTCTATGTTTTTAATTTCGACCGAATCAATTCTTAGTGCCCTTATGTTTACTTTTGGAACAAATTCTATCCCGCTCCCTGTAACGAGTCTCACTCTATCTTTATAAGAAACATTTGAAGGGTCATAACCAAGCCACTCAAGGGTATCCCAAGAAATCACTGTATAAGTAGCTCCTGTATCAAAGGCAAGCGAAATGTAAGCTTCTTCTTCATTTTTCCCCTTTATTATTGCCTTTAAAGTTATAAGGCTTTCACACGGATCAAAATTTATAACTTTACTTAAAAAAAGCCCTATTACCTCCGGCAACTTACCTGTATACACTATTGCTATTTTTTTTACTTTTCCTTTAAATTTGTGCATTTCATAAAGAATATCCCTTTTTCTAAAACTCGCTAAAAGAACTCTACCCTTTTTTATATTATTCTTTCTATCTATTTCAAAATCACCTATCAAAACCCACATATCCGGATATTTTCTTTTTATTTGATTGAAGGTGAGCATTTTTTTCATTTTTATAAATTTATATTCTCTTTTTTTAATCCCCAGAATATTATATCTTCGTCTTTTTCCCTTTTTTCAGCATCTTTTATCACACCTTCAACATCCTTTGGAGTTATATCCCTTCCTCCGAGTCCCCATATATAACCGAGCAATATCGGTTTTTCACTCACAGAATAAAGCGATGACCTTATTTCGTTAAAGAAAATTCCTCCGAGCCCGAAAGATATGTTTCTGTCAAGGACAATCACTTTTTTTCTTCCTGAAAGAATTTTTCTTATTTTCTCAAAGTGAAAAGGTCTTAAAATCCTCATTCTTAATACCCCTATTTTCTTTCCTTCCCTTTTTCTTATTTCATTAACAGTGTATTTCACGGTTGATGATACCGCTCCTGATGTTATAAGAACAACATCTGCATCATCCATCATAAATTCCTCTACAAATTCCCATTTCCTTCCGAATAATTCATAAAATTCATTACATGCTTTTTCAATTTCAGGAATTGCTTTTTCCATTGCCTTTTGTATTTTATATCTTAATTCCATGTAAGGGCCATCAGGCATAACAACCGCTCCTATTGCATAGGGCTTTTCGGGTGTAAGAGCGTGGGGTAATTCAAGGGGGGGCAAAAATTCATCAACTTCTTCTTGAGCAGGTACCTCAACGGGCTCTGCTGTATGAGACAAAATAAAAGCATCAAGAACAAGCATTGAAGGAAGAAAAACTTTTTCCGAAACTTTATAAGCAAGAATAACAGAATCCAGGACTTCTTGGTTTGATTCACAGTAAATTTTCATCCAACCCGTATCCCTCTGGGATAGTGAGTCATTTTGATCGGACCATATCGACCATGGCGCTGCTACTGCACGGTTGATAACTGCCATTACAATGGGTAACCTATCCCCTGCTGCCCAGTGAAGAAGCTCATGCATTAAGAGAAGACCTTGTGCAGAAGTAGCAGTAAATGTTCTTACTCCTGTAATACTTGCTCCTATACATACAGCCATTGCAGAATGTTCTGATTCCACATTTACAAATGTAGCATCAAGTTCACCTTTTCCTACCATTTCTGATAAAAGTTCAACAACCTGTGTTTGAGGAGTTATCGGATAAGCAGATATTACCTGTGCCCTTGAAACTTTTACGCCATAAGATACAGCATGGTTTCCGTATAAAACTTTTTTAATACCCTTTTTTGTTTTTAAATCTCCCATTTTTAAACCTCCTTAAATTTCCGAGACCATCTGAATGATTCCTCTCGGACACTCACTTGCACATACTCCGCATCCTTTACAAAAATCATAATCCACCACCGGTTTTCCGTCTTTCCATAAGATTGACATATCAGGACAATAAACATAACAGTTTCCGCAGGAATTACAATAACCGCATGAAAAGCATCTTTTTGCCTCTTTTAACGCCATTTCCTCTGAAAAAGTTTTAACCTCTTCTTCAAAGCTTTTAATTCTTTCCTCCACAGAAAGCTCCTGGGGATGAATTGCAGGGGCTTTATCAAAATATTCGGTTCTTATAAGCATGAAGGAGACAGTTCTCGGTGGGATTTCCTTTACATTTATGTCTTCACCTTTCAAAAATCTATCAATACTTCTTGCAGCCCTTTGAGCCCATGCCTCAGCCTCAACTACGGTTGACGGACCCTGAATGAAATCACCACCCGCAAACACCCCTTCAACTTTTGTTGCTCCTGTTTTTTTATCCGCATAAGGCCATCCGTCCTCTCCGAGGTATTCTTCCGGCAAAATTTTCCTATCCGCTTCTTCTCCTATTGCTTTGATAACAAAATCGTATTCTTCCTGAAATTCAGAACCTTCTATCGGAATGGGTCTCCTCCTTCCGGATTTGTCAGGTTCTCCCAATTTCATTTTTTGATTGGTTAAAAGAATCTTACCATTCCTGTTTTCTGCTTTTATGGGTAAGGTAAGAAAATGGAAAGGAATACCATCTGCTTTAGCTTTTTCTCTTTCTTCTTCAAGAGCAGGCATTTCTTTTTCTGTTCTTCTGTAAAGAATACAAGGTTCTGCTCCTATTCTTTTTAAAGTCCTCACCACATCCATTGCAACATTTCCTGCACCTATAACAGCCACTTTTTTACCCTTAAATTTACTTGTCTCCTTTCCCTCGTTGACATCTTTAAGAAAGTGAACACCCGATAAAAGATTCTCTTCTCCTTCCATTCTCATTCTTTTTTCAACCCATGCCCCTATCCCGATGAATACCGCATCAAATTTTTGCCTTAACTCATCAAGATATACATCCTTTCCGAGTTCTTTATTTGTTTCAATTTTGATTCCCATATTTAATAGCATCTCAAATTCCTTATCAAGGATATCCTTTGGGAGCCTGTAAGAAGGAATTCCGTACCTTAAAACACCTCCCGGCTTTGATTCTCTTTCAAATATTGTTACAGAATGTCCATATCTTCTCAAAAAATATGCAACCGCCATTCCTGCAGGTCCTGAACCAATAACAGCTATCCTTTTTCCTGTATCAGAAGGGAGTTCTTTTATCTTATAGCCTCTTTTTATAATATAATCACCCACATATCTCTCAAGTTCTCTTATTGATATTCTTTCATCAAATCTTTTTCTGTTGCATCCTATTTGACAGAAAGCAGGACAAACTCTACCGGTAATTGCGGGAAAAGGGTTTCTTTCAAGCAAAACATCTGCTGCTTTTTCAAGGTCTTTTTCAATTATCCAATAAAAGTAATGAGGAATTTTTGTTCCCAATGGGCAGGCTTTTAAGCAAGGCGCTGCTTTATTTTCTATCACGGGTTTAACATTTCTCCATGAACCTGTTTTTAAAACCCTCGTTGTTCCTGTTGATAATGCAACATCCGGGATTTCATCAATGTTTTTATAACGAATTCTTTCCGCCATATTAAACCTCCCTTAAATCCCTTTTATGGAATTGAACGCTTCTTCGGCTGCTTTTTTATTTTCTTCTGTCTTATAAGGTATTTCCTCCTCAATGGCATAGGAGAGATTTTCCATGTCAAAGATGTTCATTATTTTTGCAAGTGCACCGAGTATTGCAGTATTGACTATTGGCTGTATCTTTGAACCGAGTTTATATTTTACTGCAATCTGTGTTGCATCCACAGTATAAACCTCAAAATTTTTATTAAATTTTATATTTTCCGGAGATTGAGGAGTATTAAGGAGTATTTTGCCATTTTCTTTGAGCCCTTCTGTAACATCAATCATTTCAAGAAGAGTCATGTCAAGCACCACAATTATATCGGGTTCATAAATATTACACCTTATAAAAAGATTTTCTTCCGGCTTATGAATTCTTAAAAAAGCCTGAACAGGTGCACCCCTTCTTTCGACACCGAACTGGGGGAAAGCAAGGGGATAATATCCTGCTTTAAAGCAGGCATTTGCACACACCTTTGAGGCAACTACTGCCCCTTGCCCCCCTCGTCCGTGAAACCGAACCTCAAGCATTTTAAAATCCTCCTGATTTCTTAATTAATTAAGGAATTGAACCTTTAATCAGAGAAATTAATACTTCGGATAAAAAATAAAATTATATTTAATATTGTGAATCAAAATCAATGGAAGTTAAAATTATAAATATGGGAATCACAATGTTAATTCCTACATATTGGGCAAGGAAAAGAAAAGAAGGCTGGAAAGAAAAAGATGAAATTTATGATCATCCGACCCCTCTTGACTCCGAAGGCACCTTAAGAAGATGCATAGAAAGCATAAGAATACTACGGGATAAAAGTTTTAAATTGGTTATTATAGCATGCCCGGTTTCAGAAGATATTTCAATAGAAGTTGAGAAAAAAGTTAAAAGACTCGTTAAATCGGTTTCATTACCTGTCGAAACTTTTATCTTTACTCCCTCACTTTTGAAAGAAATTCATAATTTTTTGATAGAAGAAGGCAAAAAAGAATTTGTATCTTTACTTTCTATTTACGGATACTCAAATATAAGAAATTTATGTATTTTTATTACTCATGTTTTTAATTCCGATATAGCACTTTTGATTGATGACGATGAAGTATTTGAAGATCATGAATTTATAAAAAAAGTTAAAGAATTTATAGGTAAAAACCTGGGTAAAAAAAAGATATGGGGAATAGCAGGTTACTATGTTGGAGCGGATGGTGATTATCATGTTAAGAAGGAAATAAGACCATGGATGAAATACTGGAATCAATATGAAAAAATGAACGAAGCCTTTGATAAAATAATAGGAAAGGGTCCGAGATTAAAGGAAACACCTTTTGTATTCGGTGGAAATATGATCATTCACAGAAGTCTTTTAAGAAAAATCCCGTTTGACCCAAATATTCCGAGAGGTGAGGATATTGACTACCTTATTAATGCAAAAATGTTTGGAATAGATTTTTTTCTTGATAATGAACTTAAAATTAAGCACCTCCCCCCTCCTAAGGCACATCCATTATGGCGTCAATTGAGGCAAGACATATACAGATTTATCTATGAAAGGGAAAAAATAAGGAAACAGAGAAAAATCTCCGGCATGAGGAAGGTTTATCCCGAAGATTTTGATCCTTATCCAGGTTGTTTTCTTAAAGATGATTTAGAAGAAAAGATTGAAAAATCATCACGGATCCTTTCCTCAGAGTATCTTGAAAAAGGAGACAAAAAAGGAAGCGAAGAGGCAATAAAAAATATAGAACTTGCAAAAAAATATCTCAATTTTAAATTTGATGTATTTGAGAAGCTCTTAAATTTACAAAAAATGTGGGAGAAATTAATGAAATATATAGATGAAGAAAATGTACGGTATGTTTTGAAAAAAATTATTAAAAAGGGGAGAATATAAAATGCGAATTCTTTTTCTTCCCAAGTTACTTCCCAGGTCAAACATAATAGGCGGGCCAATACTTATATATCACCGAATAAAGAATCTTTCTCAAATGGGTCATAAGATAAGCGTACTTGCTCCCTCCTATACAGAAGAAGATAAAAAGGATAAATCTCTTGAGAAGTTTTGTGAAAGAGTTATAAAAATAGATTCAAAAAAAGAAAAATCCGATTCTGAAATTGAAAGGCTTTATAAAAGATTAAAAAGACCAAAGTTTTTCTTTACAGGAGACGGAGGGTATGATGAAAATATTGAAAATGCTTTAAGAAAAATTTTAAGAGAAAAACAGTTTGATGTAATAATTGCGGAATATTCTATGATGGGGCAATATTTAGAATCCAATAGAAAATTTATTCCTCAGGACACACTGACAGTAATTTCTGTCCATGAATGTTATACAAAAGCATTTGAATTAAGAAGGAAAAAAGGAGAAAATATAAGTGGAGAAGTAATAGAAGAACTTAGAAATTACGAGTTTAAAATGTATAAATCGGTTGATAAAATTTTTACGCTTACAAAAGAGGATGCATATTTTTTAGTAGAGTATTCACCTGAGTTGAAAGAAAAGATTTATGTAATTCCTCATGGTGTAGATACTGATTTTTATAAGCCTCCGAAAAGAAGGGTATGGGATAGAGATACTAAGAATATTCTTTACATAGGAAATTTTAGACATTATCCGAATGTGGATGCAGTAAAAAATTTCATATTTAAGGTATGGGAAAAAGTTTTAAAAGCTGTCCCGGATGCAAAATTTTATGCCATAGGCTTTGATCCTCCGGATGAACTTTTGAATTTAAGAAATGAAAATATAATTATTCAGCCCGGAGGAGACAATGAAAATGTGAGAAGATTTTATTGGAACAGTGATATATTTGTTGCTCCTATAGAGTTAGGAACAGGATTCAGGGGTAAGATTTTAGAAGCAATGGCGTGCGGGTTACCTGTAGTTGCTACCAAACTTGCTACTTTCGGAATTGAGCCTGAACATGGAAAACATATGTTTATTACGGATGATTATGATGAATTTGCAGAATATGTAATTATGCTTTTAAAGGATAAAAATTTGAGAAAAAAGATTTCTATGAATGCACTCGCACTTGCAAGAGAATTTGATCATAAAAACGCAGCAAAAAAATTACATAAAATACTTAAGGAAGCCAGATGAAAAAAAACTGACGCCCGCATAATAAATTCCTCTTTTAAAATATCTCCTATACAAAAAGTTTTACATATTTTTCAAAGAATTTTTTTAATTCAAAAAAATTATTAAAAACATGATCTGGATCACTCTTTTTTAATTCTTCAAAAGAAAATCTGAAAGTAGCCATTCCTATGGATTTGAAACCCGCCTCTTTTGCCGCCTTTATATCCCTCGGGGTATCTCCTATTACAAATACATCCGAAATCTCAAAGTTTTCCCTTTCCGCAATTTTCTTTCCCTTTTGATAAGCAATCTTCAAAATTTCGGTTCTTATATGCGAATCAGAAGCAAATCCCCCAAATTTAAAATATTTTAAAAGAGAAGAAGGTCTTAATTTAATAATTGCTCCTTTCTCCAGATTTCCTGTCGCAAGACCCATTAAAAATTTGTTTGAATCCTCAGCCCATTCAAGAAACTCTTTCACTCCCTCTATTATTTTATAAAAAGGATTTTTTATCTCTTTTTGAAGATATAAAAGATATTTTTGCAAAATTTCCTCTATTTCTTTTTTATCAGGGTTCTTTTTCAATTTTTTAACAAAAACTTCCTCAATAATCAAAGGATCCGTTTTTCCATCAGGAGAAATTCCCTTCATTGCCTCCTTTATCCCGTATGTTTCTCTAAAAGATAAATCAATTGACCTGGTTCCTGCACCACCGGAATAGATCAATGTTCCATCAACATCAAAAAGAAGCATAATTTTTTGCATAATAAAATTATACTAAAATTTGATATAAAAGGGATAAAATTTTTATACTTAATAACAATGAGTGTGATTTTTCTTTTAATAATTAACTTAACATGGTTCCAACGCGACCTTAATTATGCAAAGAAGTTATATAATGAAGCATTGATGGGGGAAGCCGATTCTTTAAATCCCTTTTTATATTTTCTAAAAGCAATAGAATTTGAAAGAGGAGGAAGTTTGCAAGAAGCAAGGAATAATTTTGAAAAAGCAAAATTGTTTTCAAATCTTGAACCCGCAATTGTTTTTTTGATGCTTAAAATAAGTGATAAACAGAATTTACCGGATTTTTATAATGATTTATGGAATGAACTTCTGAAATCAAAGATAAAAAAAGGTGTAAAAGAAATACCAGAAATTTCATATTATTTTCTGAATAAAGCAGGAGAGAAAATTCTATTATCCGCAAAAATATCCCAACTTAATAAAGCACTCAAAATTTCTCCTTCTTTTTATCCTGCCTGGTATGAAAAAATAAAACTTTATTACCTGAATTTTAAATTTTTGGATGCATTAAAGACATTTTTTAATTTTTCTCCCTTTTTCTCAGGGAATCCTGCTTTAAAAAAAATCTTTCAGGTCACACTGCTCAGAATTTTTATTATTCTTATTTTTGTTCTCATTTCAACATTAATTTTGTCCTTTACGATAAGAAAAAGACAGAGTATTTATTTTTATCTGCCTCAAAATATTCCTCATGTTCCTGAACTTGAATTTATTTTAAGTATAATTTTTATTTTGTTTATCTTTATAGGTCTTCCGCTTCCTTTTTTGTTCTTACTTGTTTTCCCTGTTGTTTTCAATTTGGAAAATAAAGAAAAAAAGGCTTTGTTTTTGTTTAGCCTGTTTCTTTTTTTAATAACCGTTATCGGGATGATATGCGAGAGAAGACTTGTAAATTTTATTAATGACAAAAATAATCCTGATGTTTTACTTTATCTTACCAAAAATTCTCCTTATGATGAAGAACTTATAAAAAAATGGGACAATGTAAAAGTAAAAGAAGCTGAGCTTTTAAAGGCGATAATTTATTTAAAAGGCAATAAAATTAAAGAGGCAAAAAGCATACTAAAAAAAATGATTAAAACAAGTTCTGATTATGAAGTTTTAGTGAATACCGGAAATCTTTATTTTCTTGAAAATAAATTTGATTCCGCAAGTATTTTTTACAGAAGGGCAATTGAGATTGAACCGGAAAGATTTGAGGCACATTTTAATCTTGCACAGGTCGCATTTTCTCTTGTTGATTTAACATTGTTTCAAAAAGAGATTGACATGGCAAACAGAATAGATCAGCAAAGAACAGAAGAATTTACAAGAAGAATCAAAGAATTCAAATTAATCCCGATCATTTATGCATATCCTGAAAAAATAAAAAATTACAAATATAAGGGTGAAAATACATTTCTTTTCACCGATTCATATCTTTTACCGCCTTTTTTAATTCTTGAAATTTTGGTTCTGATATTTCTGATATTTTTTGTAAAGAGCGGTAGAAGTATTTTCAGGTGCAGGGCATGTTTAAAAGGAATCCCTCAAGGTGGTAAAGAGGTTGAACCTGTGGGAGAGGTATGCGATGTATGTGCTAAGGAACTTGAAAGCACTGCTTCCCTTAAATTGAGACAGCGCCTTGCCATGAGACTCAGAGCAAAAAGAAATAACAAGTTAAAGACCGGGATTCTAATTGCAAATTTCATGATACCGGGGTTGGGATTTGGAATAAATAACTCCTTTTTTCTGTTGACTTTTACATCAATGATATTCGGTATTTCTTTGATTATCATCCTCTTTACAAGTTTTAAAACTTTTGGTATAATTTTATATATGCTTTCAATAATCATAGGTCTTATCTATTACATAACAGGAGGTAGAATAGATGCAAGCATTTAAAGAAGGAATGACAGGCAGTTTGAAAATTTTCTCTGCTCCTGATGTTTTACAGCTTGTTTCACAGCAGAGGAAAAAGGGAGTTGTTTATTTTTATAAGGGCAAAACAGAAGCAGCGGTGGGATTTGAGGATGGAGCCGTTGTTGCAGCATACATTATAAGAGAAGGAAAATTTGAGACACTTGAAAATTATCTTGTGAGATCAGGGCTTGTTCCTCTGCATGATTTTAAAACGGCAAAAGAAATTAAGGAGGAAACCGGAGAACCGATTGAAGAGATACTTGTAAGGGAAGGTATAATAGGTTCGGATCAGTTGATGGAAATCATAAGTTTTAAAATTCAGGAGGTGATAGATGAAATAATCACTTGGAAGGAGGGCATTTATAAATTTGAGCCTGATAAGGAAATTTATAAGTTTTCAAAAATTAAAATTAAATTACCGCTTGACTCCCTCTTAATGGAGGCTGCATGGAGGCAGGACGAATGGCCGAGAATAAAAGAAAAAATAAATGACCCGAATATGGTCTTTCGTGTAAGTAAGAAAAAACCTCAGATTGATTTGGAACCGGAAAAGGAAGAAAAGAAGGTTCTTTCGCTTATAAACGGGAAAAGAACGGTACAGGAACTTGTAGAAATAAGCGGTATAGGAAAATTCAAAACATACTTTGCTCTTTTCAGACTTTATGAAATGGGAAGGATTGAGCCTGTCTTGAAAGAAGAAAAGAAAGCAAAAGCAGAAGTGAAAAAAGAAGTGAAAGTAGAGAGAAGGAGAGTTGTAAACATTTTACCTGCTTTCGGACATTTTGTGGTGATTTTGGTCCTTGTAGGTTTATTCTTTGCTTTTAAAGTATATAAAAGGGGACTTTTCCCTAAAATTCAAAAAATAGCCCCTTCTTATTATGAAGAAAATTTAAAAATAGTGCCATGAACGGAGACAAAATGAAATTATCAAAACTTATTTCAAAAATAGAAGATTTTGAGGAACTTGAGCCGGATATTATAAAAAAAATTTTCGGTTCAGAGGGAAGGGCACATCGAATCGGTTTTACAGGTCCGCCCGGAGCAGGAAAAAGCACATTGAGCGATATAATTGCAAGAAAACTGCTCGAAGAAAACAAAAAAGTAGGAATTTTAGCAGTTGATCCGACAAGTCCTTTTACAGGAGGAGCAATTCTGGGTGACAGGATAAGGATGTCAGAAGCAATGAAAAAAGGAGCCTTTATAAGAAGCATAGGCACAAGAGGAGGAATAGGTGGATTATCAAGAAGAACTTATCTTTCGTCCCTGTCAATGGAATCTTTCGGCATGGATTACATAATTATTGAGACAGTGGGAGTAGGACAAGCAGATTTTGAAGTGAAGTTCATAGTTGATACTGTATGTGTAGTTTTAACTCCTGAATCCGGTGATTATGTTCAAGCAATGAAGGCAGGACTTATGGAAATCGGTGATATTTACATTATAAACAAGTGCGATAGACCCGGAGCAAAGGAAATAGCAGGTGAAATTAAAAATGCCCTTGACCTGATACCCATTGAAACAGAATGGAATCCCCCTGTTCTACTTACTAACGGCATAAAAGAAGAGGGAATGGAAGAAGTAAAAAAATATATACTTGAACATCAAAGATATTTGAATGGCACCGGTTTAAAAAACGAGATAATAAACAAAAGGAGAAAAAGATTTTTAATTGAATTTTTAAGAGATGAAATATGGGATGAGATTCAGGAGTTTCTTGAAAAGAACGGTCTTATTGATAATTATTTAATAGAACTTAAAAACGGTACAACTTTTGAAGAGATAAAGAAAAAATTTTTAAATATGTTTTTACAAAAAGGGTTCAAAACCCTGAAAACGAAGAATAAAAAGTATGGATAAAGAAAAAATTTTAGAAGAAAAGAAAAAATGGGAAGAAAATTGTAAAAAGGATTTTAAGGACCAAAAAGAAAGATATTTGACGATTTCAGGACTCGAGATCAACGATATTTATACACCGCTTGATGTAGAAAATCTCGATTATTTGAGGGACTTAGGGTTTCCGGGACAATATCCCTTCACACGGGGTGTTTACGGGAACATGTACAGGGGAAGAATATGGACGATAAGGCAGTTTTCGGGTTTCGGCACAGCAAAGGATACAAACCAGAGATTTAAATTTTTATTAAAACACGGTCAAACCGGGCTTTCAACAGCCTTTGATATGCCAACCCTTATGGGTTATGACTCTGATCATCCGCTTGCAGAAGGAGAAGTTGGAAAGGAAGGTGTTGCGGTAGATACACTTGCAGATTTTGAAATCCTTTTTGATGGAATACCACTTGATAAAGTCTCAACTTCTTTCACAATAAATTCGCCTGCTGCAATAATTTTGGCAATGTATATTGCAGTGGGAGAAAAGCAGGGGGTGCCTTATCACATGTTAAGGGGAACAATTCAGAATGACATATTAAAAGAATATCACGCTCAAAATGAATGGATTTTTCCTCCCGAGCCTTCAATAAAGATAATAACGGATATATTTGAGTTTGCAAAAGACCATTTGCCGAGGTTTAATACAATTTCAATATCCGGTTATCACATAAGGGAAGCAGGTTCAACTGCTGTTCAGGAGCTTGCCTTTACACTTGCGGACGGCTTTGCATATGTAGAGGCAGGAATAAGAAGGGGGCTTGATGTGGACGAGTTTGTTCCCAGACTTTCCTTCTTTTTCAATGCTCATATGGATTTCTTTGAAGAGATAGCAAAATACAGGGCTGCAAGAAGGATATGGGCAAGGGAATTGAAAGAAAGATATAAGGCAAAAAATCCGAGGTCATTGATGCTAAGGTTCCATACACAGACAGCAGGATGTTCCCTTCAGGCACAGCAACCCCTTGTAAATATAATAAGAACAACACTTGAAGCCCTGTCCGCTGTATTAGGAGGGACACAGAGCTTGCATACAAATGCCTACGATGAGGCACTTCAACTTCCTGCTGAATTACCTGCGGTTATAGCAGTCAGGACGCAACAGGTAATCGCCTATGAAAGCGGTGTAACAAACACGATTGATCCGCTTGCGGGAAGTTATTTTGTAGAAGCACTCACAAACAAGATGGAAGAAGAAGCATACAGGTATTTTGATAAGATTCTTGAAATGGGAAACGGCTCCTTTCTTGATGGTATATTAAGGGGTATTGAAGAAGGATTTTTCAGAAGGGAAATAGCAAATGCTTCATATGAATTTCAAAAGAGAGTTGAATCAGGTGAATACATAATAGTAGGAGTAAATAAATATGTTGATCCCGAGGAAAAAATAGAAGTTCCTCCTTTTAAAATAGACCCTGAACTTGAAAGAAAGCAGATAGAATTCCTGAACAAGGTTAAATCCGAAAGGGATAATATTCTTGTTCAAAATATGTTAAAGCGATTGGGGGAAGCGGCTGATAGAGGAGACAATCTGATGCCCTATATTATTGACTGTGTAAAAGCATATGCAACAGAGGGTGAAATAATACAGACATTAAAAGTAAGGTTCGGTGTTTACAGGGAAAAAGTGGTGGTTTGAGAATTTTTTCCGAATTTTTCGGAGAAGAAATAGAAATTCCTCATGAACCGAAAAGAATTGTATCCTTAGCTCCTGATATAACGGAAATAATTTTCAGATTAAAAGCAGAAAATAGGTTAAAAGGGATAAGTTTGTATTGTAAAAGACCTTTCGGGAAACTTGACCGATATGAAAGAGTGGGCTCTTATTTAAAGGTTTTATGGCATAAGCTTGAAAAAATAAATCCTGATTTGATTTTATTGAGCACAGGAGCCCAGAGAAAAATTGCAGAACAAATCAGAAAAAGAGGGCTTACCGTATTTGCATTTTCAGTCCCGGTCTCAATCTGGGGAATTCTTGATAATATAAAAAAAGCAGGAATAATACTCAATAGAGAAAAAGAAGCGTGTTCACTTATAGATAATCTTTTTAAAAAATTAGAAAAAATAAGAGAAGACAAAATTTTTTACAGAGTGTATTATGAAGTTTACTTAGGAGATAAAATAACCTGCGGAATTTCGAGTTATATAACGGATGGATTAAAGATAATAGGGCTTTACAATATTTATTCATTTAAAAAAGAAAGTTATTTTGAACCTGATGATGATTTGACAAGGAGTATGGATTTTGATTTTCTTCTTTATGAGCCTCATTCCGAAAAGATAAAAAAAGAAATTTTGGAGGATAAATTAAGAAAAAGGTTCGGGAATAGGAAAATAATAATACTTCCTTCTAATTTTCTTGTTCATTACGGACCTTCTTTCATTGACGAGATATTGCCGAGGTTGAAAAAACTGATAAATAAAAGAATTTAAACTTTTTCAATCAATCTTTAAATGCTCTTCGTCCCAAGTTTCTGAAGTTGTTTTAATTCCTTTTAATTTAAGTTTAAATTCATCAGGATTTGTAACATTTTCAAGTGCATCCTCAAGGGTGATAAGTCCTTCTTTGTAAAGTTTCATTATGGATTGATCAAATGTTTGCATTTTATATTCATAATAACCCTCTTCGATTGCCTGAGGTATTTCAACTGTCCTTTTCTCATCCATAATTAACTCTTTAATTCTGGGAGTATTAATCAAAATTTCAACAGCAGGAACCCTTCCCTTACCATCTGCTCTCGGAATTAACCTCTGGGAAATAACCGCCACCAGTGTAGAAGCAAGCATTATTCTTATATGCTGATGCTGATGAGGAGGATAGAAAGATATTATTCTGTTTACTGTTTCCGTTGCATTAAGGGTATGTAAGGTTGACATTACAAGATGACCAGTATCCGCTGCCTTTATTGCTGTATCCATTGTTGCTTTATCCCTTATCTCACCTATCAATATGACATCCGGATCCTGTCTTAATATGTATTTAAGGGCAGAGGCAAAAGAAGAAGTATCACTTCCGATTTCTCTTTGAGAAATTACAGATTTTTCGTCCCTGAATAAGAATTCTATGGGGTCTTCAATTGTGATTATATGGCGTGCCCTGTTCTGATTGATATATTGAATCATTGCAGCCAATGTTGTAGATTTACCACTTCCTGTGGTACCCGTAACAAGAATTAATCCCCTGGGATTTAAACATATTTCTTTCAAAACATTCGGCAGATTTAATTCTTCAAATGTTTTAATTTTTGAGGGAATAGCACGCATTGCAATTGCGATACTTCCCCTTTGAATAAAACAGTTTACCCTGAATCTTCCGAGTCCGGGAACTCCTATTGCGAAGTCAAGTTCCTTTCTGACAACAAATCTTCTCTGTTGCTCCTCTGTCATTATGAGTTTCACAATTTCTTTTAAGTCCTGAGGGGTAAGAGGGTCCATCTTTGCTTTTATAAGTCTTCCGTGAATTCTGTAAACAGGGGGAAGACCTGCCTTTAAATGGAGGTCAGACGCCTCCATTTCCATCATTTTTCTCAATAAAAATTTCAAATCAACCGCCATTTTACCCTGTTGGTTCTATTTTAAATAATTTTTGCCCGTATTCAACGGGCTCACCGTTTTTAACCAGGATTTCCTTTACAATTCCCTCAACGTCGGATTCAATTTCATTCATTATTTTCATTGCTTCAATTATACACACAACCTGACCCGGTTTTACATGGGAACCGACCTCAACATAAGGGTCAGCATCAGGAGCAGGTGCTCTGTAAAATGTTCCGACAAGAGGAGCAGTTATGTAATAAAACTTATCCTCCCTTTCTTCAACAACTTTTTCTTCTTCGGGTAATTTAAGCTCTTTTATTTCCTTCTCACTTATTTGTGAATTTTCTATTGTCTTACCGGTTTTTATAATTTCCCCTTTTTTTAAATGTATTTTCAAAAATGGCTTTTTTATTTCAATTTCAACAAGACCCTTTTTTTCCATTAATTCAATCAATTTTTCGATTTTTTTTATATCTTTATCATTCATGCCCTTTCTATGAATTCTCCTGTTCTTGTATCAACCTTTATTTTTTCTCCGATTTTAATATAAAGGGGAACCTTAACAACAAGACCTGTTTCAAGCTTTGCAGGCTTTGATCCGCCTGAGGCGGTATCTCCCCTCACTCCGGGGTCAGTATCCACAACTTCAAGAACAACCGCAGTCGGTAAAACAATTCCGATGGGTTTTTCTTCCACATATTGAATCCTCACTTCCTGTCCCTCCGTTAAATAAAGAAGTGCATCTTCTATAAGTTCTTTATTCAAAATAATTTCTTCATAATTTTCGGTATCATAAAAATAATAATTATCACCCTGAGAATAGGAATAGGTTGCTTCCCTTTCCCTGAGTTCAACTTCTTCAAATGTGTCGGATTCCCTTATTGTTCTTTCAAAGACCTGTCCTGTTTCCACATTTTTAAGTTTTGCCTTGACAAAAGCATGTCCTCTTCCCAGCATCACATGTTGAAAGTCAACAACCTGAAATATTTTTCCTTCAAATTTAATAACCATTCCGCGTCTGAATTCAGGCATAATTTTACAAATTTAAAAAGGATTTGAACCTTAATTTAATATTTTAAAGCAAAAAATGTTAAAATTTAAATTTAATACCAAAACTTATGATTCTAAGTTGCATTTTTTTTTCATTGTATTATATATTACTCCTTATTTTAGAGGGTTGAATTCCCTTAGAACTTAAAAAGGGAGGAAAAAATGAAAAAAATGATAATAGGTAGCATAATAACAGGGGTGATTTTATTCCTGTACTTCTGCAAAAAAGTTTCAAGCACTGTGGAACCCTCTTTAAATATTCAGCATACATATGGATATATTATTATAAATGAAACATATAAAGATACAATAAATATTTCAGGCAACCCTTATAAAATCTCAACGGGGAGGGAATTTGCGTTAAATCATCTTTATGCAATAAAATATTCGTTGGAAAATGGAGAAGCAGAGTTTCGACCAGAAAACAAAAAGAAAACTCTTATAAATAAAATGAATGCATTAATTAATATGGTAAATACAGGCGGAATAAAGGGGGCAAAACAGAAAATTTTAAATGATATTTTCCCTTATGCTAAAAAATGGGTAAGGGGAGACGTAAGATGTGCATTATTCAGAGCTTTGGAAAGCAGTTTATATGGACTTTAACATCCTCAGGATACAATAATTTTTGAGCCTTTACAAACTTCCCTTTACCCGCTTGTTGAAAATACTTATGAAATAAAAGTGGATGTAATTGTCCTTATAGCTGGTACTTATATTAAGGGAGACTTTGTAGAAATAATTCCTCTTCCATATACAATTTATGAAAAAATGGACGAAAACACCTTCTCGATGGCTAAGGAATATTTTCTCTCCTTGCCTGAAACACAAAGAGCATTGAATGTACTCCGTCAAAAAGGATGGGCAGATGATTTTCACTTAGAGGGTTCTTTCGGAATTGTAATGGATCCTGCTGGACCTGGATACCCCGAAGGATATTTCAATAAGCATTACGCAATAATTTTTGGCGTACCTGTTTTAAAACAGGATTCGTCCAGAATATCGCAAATAATAATTGGAAGTGACGGGTATCTCAATTACGTGTGGGGTGTATCTTGGAAGGTTTATTCTTCTGATAGTGCAGTAATTGATTATCTTTTTGAAGTTGTAGAAGGTAAAATTTATGAAGAAATAACACCTGCAAATAGGTTACGGATGCTTTTAAGTCCCTTACACCCAATTGTAGCATGTTGGTTAGCATGTATGGCTGCTTGTGAAGCCGGATGTTATTACGAAAACTGGGATAATTGGGAAGATATTGCAGATTGTGTAAATGGGTGTGTAATATCCTGCTCCATATTATGCGGACTTTCAGGTTTATTTAGACTTCTACCTCGATAATGCCCGATTTTGAAATATATTGCTGAAACAGGGGGAAACGAAATGAAAAGTAAATTATTTTATCTCTTAAAAGGTTATGCATGGTTAACTGCAGGATTGTTAGTTATCTACATTTTTTCACATGTAATTAAAATTCCGCTCCTTAAAGATTATCCAAAAGAACTTCTTCCTTATATAATACACTATTTTTTATTTCCCTTTTTATTCTTTTTGCCTACTTTGGTTATTAAAGAAATATCCTTAAAAAGAGGGTGGAATAAGAAAAAAGTTTCCATTTTAATAAGCTCATATGTAGGGCTTTACAGTGCCTTTATTATAATATCCCTAAGATTTTAGAGTTTGCAGGCTGTCTAAAAACTTGCAAATTTCCATTCCCTTGATGGGAGAGGATTAAGGGGAGGATGAAAATTTTATTGTAGCACATAGACTTTCACCCCCACTCAGCCTCCCTCATCAAGTGGAAGGAGAGTTTTCGGACAACCTGTTGCCCCTCAATTTAAATCTTAATCATTTCCTTTGTAAATCTTGTTATCACATTTGCTTTTCCGTTTTTATCAATATAAACAAGGTCTTCTATTCTGACTCCTCCTTTTGTCTCCAAGTATATTCCGGGTTCAATCGTAAAAACCATACCTTTTCTTAATTTTTCTTTCCCCAAGGGCGAAATGGAGGGATTTTCATGAACTTCAATACCTACTCCGTGTCCGAGACCGTGCCCGAATTTCTCTCCGTACCCTTTTTCTTTTATATAATTCCTGGCAATTGCATCAATTTCCTTTGCATCCTTTCCTTCATAAATTGCTTCCTCTGCTTTTAAAACCGCATCAAGTGTAATTCTGTATATTTTTTTAAACCAATCAGGCGGATTGTTTCCGACCCAAAAAGTCCTTGTCATATCGGAATGGTAGCCCTTATACACAGAACCCATGTCTATTAGCAAAACGGTATTATTTTTGATAACAACATTTCTGGGTTTTGCATGAGGAAGGGCAGAGTTTCTGCCTGATGCAACCAGAGTAGGAAAAGATATATCAAATCCATCTTTTTTAAAAAGATACTCAATTTCTGAAGCAAGATCCAGTTCTTTTGTTTTACCGGGTTTTAAACTTTCAACAACTTTTTTCAAAACTTCCTCTGCTTTTCTTTGTGCCTTTTTTATTTTCTCTATTTCCTCTTTGTTTTTAAACATTCTTATTTTGTATACAGGTGAACTCACGGGCTTTACTTTTAAAAATTTCTTTTTTCTTAAATTGCTGTATGTATCATAACTCAGATTTTCTTTCTCAAATAAAAGTTTTACCTTCTTTTTCTTGTTTTTAAAAATGTCAAAAATTTCGTCAAATTTTTTTATTATTTTTATCTCATAAAATTTTTCAACTTCCTTCTTAGATTGAATTTTATATCTAAAATCGGTAAAAAAATATGATCTGTTTCTTGTTAAAATTAAATATCCCGAAGAACCCGTAAATCCGGAAAGATAGAAAACATGCGGTAAATAGTTTATGAAAAACGCATCCGCGTCATTTTCCTTTATAAATTTCTTTAAGAATTCAACCCTCTCTTTTGAGGATTTTAATCCATTCGACAAAACTTCTGTAGTTTTTCTCCGAGATTTTACTTTCATCCCTTTCCTCCTTTTTTTCAGGATAAGTTATTTCCTCTCTTTTTTCCTCTTCCTCAAAAAGCTCGGAAACCTCATCAAAAATTTCCATCTCCTCTTCCTCGGAAGGTATCTCCTCTTCAACTTTTTCACTCACCTTTTCTTCTACCTCTTCTTTTACCTCCTGAACCTCCGGAGTTTCTTTAACTTCTTCTTTTACCTCTTCAACCGAAACTTCTTTTTCTTCCTCAACCAAATCAAGCAAGTCTTGAGTTTCCCCTGCTTTTTCAATAAATGTCTCTCCGATACTTTCCGCAGGTCTCTCCGGCTCCTCCATCATTTCTGTGAGTGAAATTTCTTCCTCCTCTCCGATGAGGGTTAATTCTTCTTTCTCCTCCTCTTCCTTTTCTTCAACTTCTTCAAGAAACTGCGAAGGATGACCGCTCAATTTTTCCTCCTTTTCCTTAAGCATATCAAGTAAATCGGTCTCCTCTTTTTCCTCCATGATTAATCCTTCCTCTTTTGTCTCTTCCTTTTCTTCAAAAATATCTTTTATCTCCTCGGGCATTACAAAAGTTTCTTCCTCAATTTTTTCCTCCTCCAGTTTTTCTTCTCCACTTACCTCTTCCTTTTCAACTCCAACTTCGGATATTTTTTCTTCAATTAAAGGTATCTCCTCAATCAATTCCGGTTTCTCCTCTTTTATTTCTGTTTTTTCAGATTCTTCCGCGGGGACTTCTTCTTCCTTTATTTCTAACCCGAATTTATCTTCATCAAAAGGAGGAGCAGTTTCCTTAAACTCCAACTCCTCATCAATCAAACTTTCTTCTTCTATTCCGATTTCTTCCTTTTTTTCTTCTTCTGTTTTTATCTCTTTCCCTTCGGCTTCAACTTCTGGTATTTCTTCTGTTTTTTCCTCAAAAACAGGAATTTCTCCGAATTCTATTTCTTTATCAACCAGGCTTTCCTCTTCAACTTTTATTTCCTCTTTCGGAGTTTCTTCCGGAGATTTCTCCTTAACGCTTTCGGGTTCAATCAAAGATTCTTCTTCAATTTTTATTTCTTCTTTTATATCTTCCGCACTTATAAACTCTCCTTCAATTTCCTCGCCTGCTTCTTCAACAAATTTAACTTCTTTTTCTTTTTCAACTTCTTCCTTTACGCTTTCTTCTTCAATCTCTTTTAATATTTCCTTTGCTTCTTCAGGAACTTCGGGCAATTCTTCTTTTTCCGGTACAATTTCCTTTTCTTCAAGAATATCAAGTAGCGGTTCATCAGGAGGGGTGAGAAATTCTTCCTCCTTTTCTTCTTCTATTTTGATTGCTCCGAATTCAAGCATTCCCGAACCTTCTCCTGCTGTATATTCTTTTACTTTTTCTTCAAGTTCCTTTATCTTTTCTTCGACTCCCTGGGCAAGAGGGTCAAGTTCATACAATTTTTTATATGCAGAGAGTGCTTCTTCCTCTTTTCCGAGTTTCTCACACGTTTCTGCAAGTAATTTCCATGCCACGACATGATTCGGGTCAAGTTCACATGTTTTTTCAAGGCTTAATTTTGCGAGTTCAAGTTCATTTTTTTCAAGATGGATTCTTGCTTTAATAAAGTGAGCAACAGGATAATCAGGATGGATTTTGAGTCCCTCTTCAAGCACAGCGAGTGCTTCCTCATACATTTTCCTTTTTCTGTAAGCATCCGCAAGTGCTGCAAATGTCCTTGACTTTCTTCCTTCTCTCTCCCATTTGTTAAAAAGTTCTTCAATTTCTTTAAATTCAGAGTTCATATTTAAATTTTAATTTTTTTTCTTCAAAATGTCAAGTTGAAAATAATTTTTTGAAGAGAAGAATAAAATTTGAAATTTTTGAATAAAATATTTTAAAATTTGATTTTGAAAAGTTTTAAGTTCGGAGGTAAAAATGAATAAAAAATTTAAAATAAGCGGTTTAAAAGTAGGAGCAATTCTTTTTTTTTGTGTTTTCTTTATTATATTCAGGTTTAAATCTCACCAATTTTGAAATCTTATTTACAAAGCATTCAACGGGTGATGAGGAATATTCGTCCGCCTACGGAATGGGACTTTGTGGAGGAGACTTTAATCAAGATGGGTATTCAGACATTGTAATAGGAATTATACCAGAAGACTTATTTATACTTGACACCTCGGGTGTCATAGACACTGTTATAGATACCGTTCTTTATCCCGGTGTTATCCAGATTTTCTTCGGCGGTCCGCTACTTGATACCCTACCAGACATTATGATTCCGAATCCCTTCCTCCCTGATAGCGAACTTGCCGCACGTTCGGACTTCTCACGAGTACTTATGTCCGGAGACTTCACAGGTGATAGTTATGTTGATCTTGTAGCTGAATTGACGGATGGCTCCTTTTGTCTTTTTAAGGGGAAAAGCGGGGGCATTGATACTTTTCCTTATCTTATATTCAGAGGAGGCATAGGTTTCGGCAGGGCTTTTTCAAAGGCGGATGTTAACGGAGACGGGTATTTGGACATAATAGCAGGAGAGTATTATTACGGAGGTAATAAGGGAAGGGTTTGTATTTTTTACGGAGGTCCTTTTATAGATACATTTCCCGATATCATATTAAAACTCCCGTCTGACGCAAATTGGGGGAATTTCGGCTGGTCAACGAGTGGCTTTCCTGATATAAACAATGATGGGTGTGAAGAAGTATTGGTAGGTGCACCTAATTATCCTGATGGAGGAAGGGGTGCAATATTTCTTTATTATGGCGGCAATCCGATGGATACTATTCCTGATTTGATTATCTGGGGTGAATCTCAAGGAATATTCGGGGATTTTGCTTATAGGTTGCGTTATATGAAAGATTTTAACGGAGGGGGTATGCCTGACATAATAACTGTTGACCCTGGCTGGTACGGAGAAGATACAACCGCCAGCGGAAAAGTTTATGTTTATTTCGGTGAAAACTTCGAAAATTTTGACTCAATCCCTGATATGAGCTTTGTCGCAAGAGATTCCGGCTATTTTATAGGAATTGCTGTGTTAGAAAGCAAAAATGCCTCTTCCCCATATAGCATGTTTGTTATAGGAGACCCTGGCGGATGGAGCGATTATCCTTCTTTTGTATATCTCTATACAGGTGGAATTAACTATGACACATTACCTGATGGTGAAGTTACCGGTTATTATGTTCCCTGGGTTTCTGATTCTGTGGGTGCAGGACTCTCTTTCTATCCCTCAAGTGCAGGGGATGTTGACGGAGATGGTGTGGATGAGCTACTTATTCAAGGATTTTGGGATACCGACTCCGAAACCGTTTGGCTTTTAAAATATACGGGTCCTTTACCTTATGTTTTCGAAAACAAAGAGAAGGAAAAGGCATCTGCAAATGGGATGAAAATCGGAATTTACGATATTCAAGGGAGGAAATTAAAAAGCATAAAATTGCCATCAGGAACTTATTTCATTTTACAAAAAAAACAAAATAAACTCTTTAAAAGAAAAATTTTGAAAATAAAATGAGGTTCAACTCCTCAAAGACTCGGGGAGGTATTAAAAATGCGATGGATGTTTGTGCTCACAGCGTGTCTCTTGTGGGCACAGGACCCTGTGAGTTGGGGTGTAGGTAATATAGATTGGTTCTATAACTACAATGACCTGTGGATAACCCCAACGGGCGAAGTATGGGCTTGCGGAGATTCGGGGTTAATCCGGAAACCAGACGGAAGTTATATAAACCTTGACGCGAATTACAATTTTTACGGAATATGCGTGCAAGGAAACCGCATATTTGTAGTCGGAGAGGATTTAAATTCCACAAGACCCGATCCTTCGGTTAATATTCCGGAAGGTATATTTTTAAAATTAGACCTATCAGGAAATATTTTAATACGGCGAACAAGCCTTGATATAGATATTCCCCCTTCCCCCTTTTACGATGTGAAATTTGTTAATGAAATAAGCGGTTGGGTTGCCTGTGCAAATGGGTATATTTTAAGCACCAGAGATGGAGGTGGGACTTGGGAGGCTCATAATTTTTCGGAGATTTCAGGAAATCTCATCAGTCGCTCAAATTCCTTTTTGTGTATAGACACTGACGGTAATTTATTTACAACCGCCTGGGCAGTAGCAGATAACAGAGGATGGTATGTGTGGACAACGGATGGAGGAAATACTTGGAATTATCCTCCTTCTCCCCCTGATACAGAATTAACACTCTTTAATATTCAGAAATTCGGTGCATATGCTTATGTTGCTACATCCCACGGGAAGTGGATGAGTATAGACAATACCGGCTCTGCTGTTATTTATGACTTATTCGTTCCTGGCACGGAATGGGGCTACGGAATTTCTGACCCTTATCATGCGGGTTCAGCAGGAATAATCTGGAAAGGAAGCACAATCAGATATGCGTCCGGTAGATCAGATGTTGTATGGCGTTGTATATGGGAGAATGCAGATACCGGCTTTGTAGCAGGGAAAGGAGGAATAAAAAAATTTGGTTATTTTTCATTTCCTCTTGTTCAAATTACAGCAGAACCTGATCCATCAGGCTATACCTGCGGTATCAAGGTTTCGGTGACAGTATCACCGCGTTTAGGAGAAATAGGCACAATATGGGTCGTAAGGTGCGATTTTGATGAAATCGGTCCATATACTGATACAGTTGCTATTTTCAACTTTGACCAAGATACATTTCAATTTTCTGTATTAGATCTTGATCCGGGGTATGATAGGAATTACTATTATAAAGCAATTGTTACTTCAAATCTTACGGGTAGTTTTGTATGGTTAGAGACATATCCTTATCCCGTAGATTGGTCAACACCCCCGTTGGGCTGTTACGACCTTCCTTCTTATCCTCCAAATCCGTCCAATTTTTCTGCATCCAATATACCTGACGATGACGGGAATTGTATAAAACTTAGCTGGAGTCAAGTGACAAGCGCAGATGGTTATTATATTTACCGTAAGGCAGAATATGAGCCGGAGTTCAGATTTATCTGGAAAGCTTCATCTCTTGAGGACCATTTTATTGATGATAATGTTGCAAATGGTGTGTCATATGCTTATCAAATTCGTTCCTATGTGTGGGACCCTATAAAAGATGAAATACGTGCTTCTACAGGAGTGGTGGCTTCAGCAATAAGTTCTGATGAGAAAGCTCCTCCATTGGTTCAGAATGTGAATACCTATACAGAAACAGATACTCAATATACAAGGTTCTGGATAAAATGGGACCATGTCCCTTATACGCAAGAGAGGAATCTTGCAGGATATGAAGTTTGTCCTGAATTTAAATCTCCTACTGCTACTGCTCTGAGTTTAATCACTTTGGGAACAGATACCCTTGTCGGAACATTAAGAAGGTCTCAACTGATAGACCGTCCCCACAATCCCGCTTTAATAGAAAGGAATTTTTATTTAATAGAATTCCCGACTCCTTTATTCTCCACCTGGATGAGACTCAAAGGTGCTTTATTGGCAGGTGGTGTTAGGGCAGTAGATAGGTCAGAAAACATAGGTCCTTGGTCAGGCACTTTTTATCTTAAATACGGAGCGACAAATCCAAACTGGAACAAAGGTTGGTTCTATGCTTATATTCCCGGTCCCGGCTTAACAGATATTTTGCCGAATAATACGAAAAGAGTTTATATTGATCAAAACAATAATATCCATGTTTTTTATTCATACAAAGGAATTGTTTGGCATTCTTTTCTTCCAGAAGGTGCAACGGAGTGGGTAAGGGAAAAAGTCGTGGACGGTGAAGACCCGGCTGCTGTTGTAATACAAAATACAGTTTACATAATATATACCCAAAAAGGAAAAGAGGGCTTTTTAAATATAAGGGTATATAACATTAATTCAAACGGAGCTTTAATTTTCCCTCCTATAGCCACTGCAAGATTCAAAATAACAAGCACATTAACAACACAGGTTGTTCCTGCTATTTATCCTACCGAGTATCCTGTTACCTTCGGTCCCGGTGCACCCTCATTTGCAATAAAAAGAGATACAGGATATGCGGTGCTTACACGAGCATACGGAGAAAGACAAGGAGAAACAATCACTTTAAAAGGAACCCATCTTATTTTCGCAAAAATACCTCTTCTCTCACCCGAAAACACAATATTTGAACAGATAGATTATCAGCCGTTTATGATTGCAGAACCGAGTTTTTCCGGTGAATTTCCCGATAGCTTTAAATCCATTTTCCGTTCCCCTACTGTTACAGTTGACAGACTTAATGGTGTTCACATTGTTTGGGATAAACCTGCATTTCTGGAATTCGGTGGACCAATTCGTCCAGCAGTTGTTATTTTTTCACCTCTTGCATATTACAGATTTTCCTTTGACACGGTGAGAGCACAGATAATTGACAATGAAGCATATAATCCTTACCTGAGATACGAGGCAGGAAAAATTCATCTTGTATACGCAAGAAGAAATGCAAATTATGAATTAATTTACAGAACACTCGGAATTACATATGAATATATTCCTACAATTGAAAGATTCCCTCCGCCACCGGGTGAACTCATTCCGAGATATACAGAATGGTCAGAACCTGTTATTATTGACACATCCGGTTATTTCTTGGATAATCCCTTTTATGAAAAAGGCAAAATTATTTATAATAAATTCACCGCATCCAACGCATGGGTATGGAATGATGATACTCTAAAAAAGGTCGTATTTTCAGAAATTTATGATGTAACAAGGGATTTAAGAGGCGTTTTCACAGACATAAGAAAAATTACAAAATCTGAACCTGTAAGCTCTATAAATCCACAGTTTGCTCTCAGAAGGACACGGAGGATAAATTATTTCAATTATATGTGGTCTGCATATTTGATTACTCACTCGGGTCTTTTTTACAGAGCAGATACGAATTATGCAAATAGGATAGTCCAGGTGGCAGAGATACTCGGAAATGAAACTCCATCAACCTATACACTTCAAAGAGAAGGATATCTCATCTTCGGTGACTCCCTCTATCAAAGAGCAGATTATGACACGAATGCTCTTATTTACTTCATACCCGATATTCAGAGTTTTTCTCAATTATGGGTAATTTTTAAAATTTACAACGGTCTTGAGGAAGATGTTAAATTAAAGTTTTATGTTGATAAAGAATGCAGGGGAGAAAAATGGATAAGTAGCGGTGAATACCTTGAATTTACAACACCGATTCCTTCTGCATCTTTAAGGGACAGTTCAATATTCTTAAAAGTAGAATGTGAGAAAGGACCTTTTGCAATACTTTCAGGATTCGCAATTTTAGGCAAAACCGGTAGAAGAAGATGTGAAGGACCGCAGAGTTCATCTGTACAAACAGAAAATATAAAATTTGGGATTCTCTCGCCAACACTTGTAAATAATCGAAAAATAAAATTTGCGGTTGATTTTGACCAGAACATAAACTTGGATATCTATGATATCACAGGAAGAAAAATCATAAATCTTTTCTCAGGGTTAAAGGAAAAGGGAATTTACGAGCTACCCGTTCCTTCAGAATTCTCAAAAGGTGTATATTTTATTATTCTGAAGGGAAAATATAAGGAAGAAAAGAAGAAAATCGTCTTGGTAAAATAGGAAAAACACTTTAAAAAACTACGGTTCAACCCTTTTAAGGGGGGTAAATCATTTAAAATCATAAAAATTTTAACCCATGTTTGCCATTTAAATTAGAAAGTTGTTGGGAGACAATAACTTCATTTTTTAGTTTGTCCCCACTTCTTTTGCCTTCGGAATTTCCACACCAAATATCTTAAAAATTAGGAGACTTTGGGTTTATGTTTAATTATACAAGAATTTTATAAAAATTTCAAGTATTTATTCTAAAAAATTGTCCCCACAAAAATTTAAGAATCAAAAGCCATGAAAAAAGAAAATTGTTGAAAATCAAGGACTTTAAAAATTGAAGAACCAAAAATCTACAAATTTTCATTCAAAAAATGGCAAACACGGGTTATGAATAATATGAATAGAATAAATATATTCATTTTAACCCTCCGTTCACAAAAATTTTAAGAATAAAACAAATATAAAAGCAAATATAATAAAAAGATAAAAAGATACCTTCCTGGTAAAAAGAAATGAGACTGTTTTTCCGGAGTAAAACAAAAATTTTCCTGTCCCTTCCACAAGAATAAAATCAATTAAACCCCTGTCAAATATTCTGGATATGTATTCAGAAGCATATCTCAATATCCCGAATAAAAACTTTGATACAAAATCATCATAGTAAAATCCCCTTCTGAAAAAGTCCACTAATTTGTAATAACTCCCTGCAAGAGGAGGGGTCTCTTTTGTATATCTCTCAATTGAAATATATAAAGCCAATCCCATTAAAAATAAAGGGAAAAAGGCAAAAATAAAAGGAACCTCAAAATGAACCTTGAGGGAAAATATTTTAAAGTAAAAATTTTCAAAAACAGGGAGTCCTGTTATAATTACAAATATTATCAGAATTAAAAGGGATATGTTCTGATATAAGGAATTTTTTGAGTATTTTTTCTTTAAAGGTTCTCCTTCAAAACAAAGGGAATAACCCCGCATTATGTAAAATGAAGTCAGAAATACACCTATGGATGCAAGATAGAAAAAGGAAATCTTTTTAAAGGAAGCACTTATTATAAGTTCTTTACTTATAAATCCTCCTGTCAGAGGGAATCCTGCAAGGGCAAGGGAGCCGATCAAAAAAGAAAAAGCCGTAAAAACAGATACCTTTCTCATTCCCCTTGTTTCAAAAATGTTTATTTTTTTGTGAATCATGTGCATTACATTTCCAGAGGAAAGAAATAAAAGTGCTTTAAAGAAAGCATGGGTTAAAAGATGCAAAAAGGCAAGAAGGGGATATCCTGTCCCGACCGCAAAAAACATGTAACCTATTTGTGAAATTGTGGAATAGGCAAGTATTTTTTTTAAGTCCCTTTCAAAACTCGCAACCAGTCCCGAAAGAAGTAAGGTAAGTGTTCCTATGAATAACACAAGATTTAAAACAAAGGGGTAAACCTCAAAAAGGGGATAAATTTTTATCAATAACCATACTCCCGCGGTTACCATTGTTGCAGCATGAATTAAAGCAGAAACAGGGGTCGGACCTTCCATTGCATCAGGAAGCCATATATAAAAGGGAAATTGAGCGGATTTTCCAGTTCCTGCAATTAAAGCAAATATAAGAAGGGGTAAAACCAAAATATCCGTCTTCGGTCTTAATGCACTTATTTCAAATGTTCCGAAAATTTTATAATAAAAAAGTAAAAACAGAATAAAACCGAAATCAGCAAATCTTGTAATAAAGAATGCCTTTGTTCCCGCATTTTTTGCCTCTTCCCTCCATGTTTCATAAGAAATTAATAAATAAGAACACAAACCCACCCCCTCCCATCCCAGGAACATCAAAAGAAAATTTCCGGAATAAACAATAATTAACATAAAAAATACAAAAAGATTTAAAAAAGCAAAATACCTGTAAGGAGAATCATCCTTTTCCATATACCCGATTGAATAAAAATGAATTAAAGATGAAACAAATGTTACCATCATTCCCATTAATATGTTTATTTTTTCAATAATAAAAGAGAAATTGACATTGAAATCCGTAAATGTGATAAAAGGTAAATAAACTATTTCACCTTCTGTTTCAAATAGTTTTAAATGAATCAAAAACGGAATAAATATAAAAAAAGTGGCAATGATTCCTGATGTTTTTGAATTTTTAAAACCCACAATTCCCTGTAAAATTGAGCCTATGAGCGGGAAGAGTATTAAAATAAAGAATAAAAATTTATATGTTGTAATCATCACTTTCCCTCTGTTTTACGAGATTCAACAGGACCGAAAGTCCTATTGCGGTTTCCGCTGCCACGATAGCAAGAAGATAAAGGAAAAAAATTCCGGTATCAATATTTTCATTGTTTAAATTCATCGCAAAAATTAAAAGAAGTGAGTTAAATGATATTTCAACAGATATTAAAAAATAAACAAAACTCTTTTTTGTGATAATTATTAAAATTGAAATGAAAAAAGTGAGAAAGAGTGATATAATTTCAATACTCATCTTTGACCAAAAGGAAAGCACCTATGATTGCAACCAGAAGTATAATTGAAACAAGTTCAAATCCCAAAAAATCTTTTATTAAAGCATGAGAGAGAAGATTTAAATCAATTTCGGTAGGCTTTCGGAACCTAAACAATTTTGAAAAATTGACCGAAATAAAAATAAAGATATAGATTAAAAAAAATGAAAGAAATAATTTCATCTTGCTTTCTTTTTTACTTTCTTTTATTCTTAAAAGCGGTAAGAGAAATAAAAATAAGACAAGTATTGCCCCTACATAGAGAAACAGAACAAGGAGTCCGAAAAAGGGATTTTTGATGTAAAAATAGAGAATCCCTGTTATAAAAAGGTTCAGAAAAAAGAAAAAAAGGGCTTTGGATATTTTGTTTGATATTAAAATAAAAATAGCGGTGAGGGGTAAAAGTAAAAATAAAAATTTCATTTTTGAGGTGTTTCTTGTTTCGGAATAACGGTGGCGGGTCCTTTCGGGTCACCTTTTCTGTAAAAACCGAGCCATGCTTTTTTTGAAGGAGTACCCGAGGGGTCCAAAAGTTCCTCTTTTCTCAAAATCAGTTCCCTTCTTGTGAATCCTGCAAGTTCAAAATATTTATCCATTACAAGTGCTTCGGTAGGACATGCTTCAACACAAAAACCGCATAAAATACATCTTCCGTAGTCAATCTCATAAATTTTAGCATATCTCTCTGTATGAGAATGAGGATTTTCAGGGTCATTCTCTTCTGCCTCTATATAAATTGCATCAGTAGGACATACGTCTGCACATAGCATACATCCGACGCATCTTTCAAGCCCGTTCTCCCATCTCTGTAAACGGTGTCTCCATCTCGTTCTGTAAAACATTTTTTTTCTTTCCTCGGGATATTGGATTGTTAATTTCTTTTTAAAAAAATGTTTCAGAGTGATAAAAAGGGGTTTTATCATCAGTTAAGAATTATTCCTTTTAAAAGGTTATATTCAAAAAGATAATTCTCTTTTATAATGAGTGTTTCATTTTCGGTAAATAAAAATTTACTCTTTTTTCTTCCTTTTTTATTTTTTATTTTTTTTATGGCTTTTGGTTTAAAAAATAAAATTTTGTCCGGTATCTTTACAGGAAGTGTTATATAAAAAAGAAGAAATAATGTTTTAAGGATTTTACCGGTATACAATTAATTTCCCCCTTTTTTTAATCTTTTTACCGTTTGCAGGGTCCTTGACTTCAAGTAAATAAATATAGAGTCCGTTTGCAATGTCTCTTTTTATTCTCCATTTAAGGGAATTAAAACCCGCGGAAAACATCTGATAGGGTGATTCAAAAACCGGTATTCCTCTCATAGTATATATTTTAAGCTTGCAGAGGGCTTTTTTTGAAATTTCGAACCCGAGAAAGAAAAAAGATGAGGCAGGATTCGGATAAGGTATTACTTTTCTTACAAAAAGTGACTCTGCGAATGCTGTGACATAAAATTGTCTTAAAATTTTGCCCCTGTTATCAAACGGATCATAAGCAGAAAGACTTAAATTATGCTTACCCGAAGAGAGGTTCTTAAGTTTATAGTTAATATACCCTTTCTGAAAACTTCCCGGCTTATAATAAAATTTTTCATTTAAAGAAATTATCTCTTTCCCATCAATGGATAAAAGGATACTGCTATCTTTTGCAATATTTATTCCATTTTCGTCAAATATTTCTATATAAAGGTTGAAATCAGGTGGAAGTGTGTCATTGTTTTTAAAAGGTTTTCCATTCACTGAGAGTTTAATTTCCGGTGCTTTGTAATCAACGATTTGATTATCGGATAACTTTACCGGAAAGGAATCAATAAAGGCAAGTTCACCGAATCTGGTTGTGTTATAGGATATAACCCTTAAATAATCGGAATTTTTCTTCGGTAAAATAAATTTAAATTTTGAAACATTTGCATTATTATAACCTGCTCCCCTGAAAAGGGTTTTTCCCTTTCTATAAAGATAGTATCTGTAAGTTATACCCCCGTGTTTAAAAACAAGGGTATCGATATAGGGTTCTGTTTCAATGTTTAAAAAAGAGACATCCGAGTTTTCTTTAAATTTTATCAAAAAAGAATCTATTGTTCGGAAAAATCTTAATGTGTCTCCGAAATATTTAAAATAAGAGTAAGAGAGGGTATCGGGTTTATAGGAGAAAATTCCCGTATTTTCCGGGAATTTGTATAAAACAGTAGGGTCACCGAGATAGAGATATTTTTTACTCCCGAATCGTGCAAAATAGGCACATTCTCCGACAGAGTGAATTTTGAAATCTTTAAAACACTTAAAAAATTTTTGAATTACTGATTGATTTTCAAAAGCCTGGGTCAATGCTGCTGAGCCCAATCCCCCCGAGCCTGCTTTCATTATCCATTTTTCGCCTATTGCACCTTCCGGTCTATCAAAATTCATTGTTTTACAAGAGCCTAAGAGGATAAAATGGGGTCTGTTATTAACTTCCATCAAATCTATATCATCCGGTGTCAAGATTTCCTCATGAGCCAGTTGGTTCGGGTTTCCGTGCCCGAAGTAAAAAACAAATATAAAACCGTTTTCAAGAAGGGAGAGTAATGCCTTTGTTGCTGCAGGCTTTTTGCCTGCTTCACGGGGATAATCAAGCATGTAAAACCCCTGCTTGTCAACCGTATTAGGCAATTTTTTTAAAATCTCTGTCACCTGATTTGTGTGCCCTGTTGCATCAAAACTTCCTCCACTTCCTGTTGTATCATCTGCTATACCCAGTACTTTATTTTTAAAATCATTTTTTTCAATACCTTTTTCATAATTTATTATTCTGTTCAGAAAACTCAGCATCTCTGCCGCGTTTTTTCCGGGTATTCTACCTATCACCATATCAGGATCAAACACACCTCCGTCAAATTCCACAAAAAAATCGTCATAGGTAAAAGGAGGATGGTTAATATCCACTTCATATCCGTATTCATAAGGGGGTATATAATTTTTAACCCCTGATTTCAGAAAGTTTCTGAAATCGTATATTCCCTTACCCGCAAGCAACACATAATACGGAACAGGATCAAAATTTAAATAAGCAAATTTTAGGAAATTCCTTAAAGCAACAGGATCCCTCACTCCGAAACCGAATTCCTCAAAAATATCTTCTATATTAATATAAATTATTTCGGGATCATTTATTTTTACGGTATCAATATAAAAATTATTTTCCCTCCAATATATGTATCTTCTGAAAAGATTTCTGAAAGATTCGGGTCCTATTATCAAATAATCTGCTCCCTTTATCTCATTCAGAAATTTTCTGTTGAACTTTTGGATATAAGGATGAATGTATTTCTCTGCGTAAACAACCATAAAAGTATCCTGCTCGGGTTCAAGTGAAAAGACAATTGAATCAGAATTAAAATAAAAACCCTTTATTTCATAATATTCAAAGGGATTTTTGACTTTAAACAATTTGCCTCTTTTCGCAAATTCACCCCTCAGAAGGAAATTCTTCTTTTCATTTACATAAACATAAAAAATCAAACTGTCTTTAATATCAAAAAGAAGCGAATTGTATTTTACTTCAAAATAATCCAGATTAATCATTCCGTTAACATCAAGGGAAAATGAAGGTGAAGAATTTAATTTTTCTTTTATTTTTAATATCTCTTCAACCGGTTTTGATGTCGCAGGGTATGTTCTTTCAAAAATTATTTTATTTGAAAGTAGGATTTTTAAATTTAAAGAGGTATTATTTTCCGGTTTTTTCCTTCTTATAAATACAAAGTTTATCCTTGCGGTGTCAGGCAAAGGATTAAAAAAATTGAGGTTATTTAATCTGAAAACAGTATCAAGTATCTGCTCTCCCACCCATTTTAATCCCGCCTTTGCAAGATTATAAAAATTCTTTTCGTGTCTTGTAACTTTTGTGCCTTTTGTTTCGTATTTATAATTTCCCGGTGTTCCGTCTATACTTTGAACAAAAATTCCTGAGTCACCTTCAAAAGATAAAAAATATACCGAATTTTCGGTGTATGGATGAAAATAAAAAGATATCTTTCCGTTTTCAATCCTGTATCCCTCCGCCTTAAATCCAACAAATAAAATTGTGTCTCTTTCATCAAAGATTCCCTTTTCTCCATTATCTATGAAAACGAAAGGAACTTTTTCCGGTTTTACATCAAAAGAATCGGGTGAGACAGGAAGTGCTTTTAATCTCGCATAAAGACATATCTTTGAAATATCAAGATTTTCAGGAGAAATATCAAGATTTTCTTTTATATCATCATAGGTAATATAATACACTCCGTTTTTAAAAACAAAAATTTTCAGCCATAATCTTGTTTTGTCCCAGAAAGATGTATATGTTTCTTTCTTTTTATATTCAAGATTTGTTCTTTTAATCAAAAGTCTTTCGTATAAGCCGGTGTTTGTTTTTCTTTCAGGAAAGATTCTGTAATTTTTCAAGTTTTTATTTTTTACTTTTACATTAATCAGAATCTTGTTAATGATTTCAATTTCATTTTCTTTAATTTGAACAGGAAACAGAATAAGATACAATACATTTTTGAATCTCAAAAAGGAAGTTCCTTTTGGAATAATAATCTTTCCCGGAAAAGGAGTTTTATATTCTTTTTTGATTTCATAGAAAGAGAGACCGTCTTCTCTTATCTCAGGGATTCTTTTTATGTCATAAAACTTTGTGATTTTTCGTTTTTTAAGGATTTTATAATTAATTTCATATTCCGCATTCGGTTCTATTTCAATCGGAATTAAATATGAGGGAAGGTCTGGTAAGCCGGGGTCAAATTCCTTGAATCTTTCTCCTTTAAAAAAAAGACAATTTGATAATGTTTCAACCTTTACATCGGGCTTAAATACGAAGGAAATTTCGTTTTCTGAATTTTTAAGTATTTGGAGATTTGTAAGTATTGAGAATAAGAAAAGAATCATTCTTCAATGGGTTTTGCTTCTTCTGGGAGCAGGATCGGGATATCGTCTTCAATCGGGTATTTTAATTTGCAATTTTTACAAATAAGTACATTTTCTTTCTCACGGTATTCAAGGTCTCCCTTGCATTTTGGACAGGCAATTATATCAAGAAGTTCTTTATCGAGTGCCATTATATTTTAAAAACGGAGGGGGCGGGATTCGAACCCGCGGTCCCCCTCAACGGGGGACAACGGCTTAGCAAGCCGCCGCCTTCGACCGCTCGGCCACCCCTCCGCTTATATTATTATAAAGGATTTTCTCTGTCTTATCAAGTGAATAATTTTATTTATCAAAGCCGAATCCGTATTCATTATTTTCGGTTATTTTAAACCATTTCTTTTTATTTCTGCCTTTTAATTTGTATTTATCCCTGCCCCCTAAATCAAAAAATACACCGTAAGTAGGCATGTTTTTTCTCAGGGATAAAAATCTTAATTTTAAATTTGCGTCACCCAGATTTATTCCCTTTTTGATATTATATTCATCATTTCCTTCTTTATCTATAAAAATTCCCATACCGTTTGCATTGCCTGCTCCCAGACTTAAATTCGGTGAGAAATATTTATCATTGCCCTTTTCATCCATAAAATAACCAAGTGTAAAATCATGACCCGCACCCTGTGCCATATTTTTTTCTGCATAATAAAAATCATTGCCTTTCAGATTTAAAAGTATTCCTACACCGAAATGAGCACCTGCACCTTGCACATACCATATCCCTTTCAGGCTATCATTCCCTTCCTCATCAAACAGAATACCGACACCGTACCAGTAGGAACATCCCTGAGCAAAAACACCCGCTGAATATTTATCATTTCCTTTGTAATCTATTAAAAGCCCTATACCTCCTGCAAGTGAGTGACCATCAATATAATCTGCTCTTTTACCGAACCCCATGCCCTGAACCAAATTTGCATTATGTTCTTTTGTCTGAGGAGAAGGAAAAATTATGTCCTTATCTTCTCCTATATACTTATCGTCACCGTATTTATCAAATAATAACCCTGACCCCAAGTGATATCCGAATCCTTGCCCGTATTGATAAATATGATAAATATCATTGCCTTTTTTGTCAAATAATATGCCGGAACCGAAGGCACCTGCACCCTGACCGAAAACTTTTCCATCATAAAAATCATTGCCTTCAAAATCAATAAGCATTCCTGTTCCGAATATACCTGAACCTAATCCTCCGAATTCACAATAATATTTGTCGTTTCCCTTAAAATCTATAAGAACCGAATAAGACAGAATACCTGCTCCGAAAGAAAAACTATTTGCTTTATACACATCATTTCCGGAGACATCTATTATAAGAGAAAAATAAGGAATCTTTTTTAATTTTGAGATATAGACATCGTCTCCTCCGAAATCAATCACAAGAAAAGGATTTTCAAGTAAAATTGTATCATTTTCTTTACCTCTAATTATAATATCTCCGTAAGGCGTCTTCTCATAATATTCATTTTCAAAGTCACAATTTTTCAAAGAATCGATAATTTCATTGATTATTAGACAAAAATCCATCGCACCTGTAAATAAATATAAATAATCAACTTTATCAATTGAACTTTCAAGGAGTTTTGAATCTTCTTCATAAAAATAACTCTTTATAAGTTTTAAAATTGAATCCCTTTTTATTTCTTCAAAGGCATAATCGATCCATTTTTTTGTATTTTGGGTCGCTTTAATATAAAAAGATATTATCTTTGATAATCCTTTTTTATTTATTCCTTTCCAATATTCTTTTACCGGGTTTTTTATAAGGTCTCTTCTGACATTTTTATTTATTAAAAAGCTTGCCGTTGAAAGCAGAAAATTCGGTAAGGTGTCCCTTTGAATTATTATCCCTGCGATTGTTTTTATATAATTTTCGATAACAAAAGGATTTTTTCTGAAAACATCGTAAATAAAGAGTTTTCCTTTACCGCCTCCGTAAAAGTTCATGTATTCGTCTTTGATGTAAAAGTCTCTTTCGTCCATTTTGAAAGTTTTGAAAAGTTTCTTCCAAGGAGTTTGGATAATAAGAAAAATGATAAGGATTTTCATGCAATAATTTTAAGATATTAATCCCTAAACAATAAAAATAGGGTTACAATTTTAAATTAAAAACCTCTGCAGTTTAAAGCCATCCGATATTCACTTTTGTTTACTTTATCTTTATGATTTTTGTGTTAAGAATTTCTTTTCCTCTTTTATTTTTAATTTTTATATAATAAATACCGGGTTCCAGATAACTTACATTAACCCTATTCTCACCGTTTTTTAATTTGATTGTGCTGATTTCTCTTAAAGAAACATCGTATATCTTAATTGACATATTTTTAAGTGAAAGGTTTGTAATAATATAGAAGTGTTCATTTAATAAGTTAGGGGATATTAAAATTTTTCTGTTCTTTGGGTTAAATTTTCTTTCGGTAATAAATGTAGTGTAGCAAATTGTTGAGATAGTGGGGGATACATCTGTCTCTGTTGAGGAAATAGATAAATGGGTAGCATTAGTTTGGGTTACTGTGAAATTAATAGGTAATTTTGAGGTATTGGTTGTTGTTATGTAAGGTGTAAAACTTGTTATATAGTTACAATTCGGAACATCTCCGGAAGAATTTGTTCGAATAAATAAATAATCTTCACCCCATGTTACAGTATCTGTTGTAACTCCTGCAATTATTATAGAGCTATCATTTAGTTCCTTCAAATCATTTGTCCAATCCAAATCACCGATTTTATATACACGTGCCCATCGGAAATTACCCGAACTATCAACTTTTATCACCGATGCACTCCAGTTCACTGAATCTGTCTCAAAGTATGAACCTAAAAGGATGCCGTCGTGGCTTAGAGATGCATTAAGTGCTTCATCCCATTTACCTGTGATTCCGAAGGTCTTTTGCCAAATAATATTACCTGATGTGTCAATTTTTACAACCCACAGATCTCCCTCCGTTGTTCCCGGGAAAACAGTATTTCCCGGAAGATAATAGCTGTTTCCGTTTTCTCCTTCTATAAAATTCCATAAAGCATCGTCACTTGTATCTCCATAGGCATATTGCCATTTTATTGAACCGGTAGATGAATTTATTTTAACAACAAAGATATCGGTTCCTCCGTGTCCTGCTCCATCCGTTATACCTGAAATCACAAAATTATTGTTCTTATCTACAAAACCCCTTGCTACATTCTTCATAGGGACCGGAGGGAGCGTCATCTCCTGCAGAGCCATAAGTATTCTGCCGTACAATATTTCCGTTAAAATCCGATTTTAATACCCAGACATCTGTGAGACCTGCACCGAAAGAATTTGTTCCTCCAACAATAAGATAGCCATCAGGAGCGACATCCACAGACCAGGCTTGTTCATCTCCTGCACCCCGAATCTTCTCTCCCACTGAATATTACCCGATGAGTCAAGTTTAACAATCCAGAAATCATAATTGCCTTCGGTTGTTGTCCATCCTGCGAAAATAAGTCCGGTGTCCGGAGTTTCTTTAATATCAACAGCCATATTGTCGGTCGTATCACCGTAAGTTTTTGCCCACCGGAGTTGTCCGTTGATATCGGTCTTTATAACAATTGCATCACCGTCGCCCTTAGCAGAAAAACCGTCAGAAAATCCTGCAGACACAATACCTAAATCGAATGTCTGTATAACAGATTCTACTTCTTCAGCAGAGTAAGCTCCGGAAGCCCTATGGTTTTTAAAAATAAAGAATCTTGACATATTGCTTCCTTGGGGGGGGCAATCATGCATATTAGAGGAACTAAGATTTTTTTTTCATATATTTAAACCTCTGTTTTGAAAACAGGAATTGAACCTGAATCCGAATGCAATCCTATTCTTGTTATGTAGAACAGGAGAAAAATCCGGTATTAACCAACCCCTTTAGATTAAGATTCGGAATTTTGTTTTCAATTATAAAGGATTTTTTCAGAAAAATTTAAATAGATGTGAAATAGGTACAGGTTTGTTTTGATTAAAACAGGTCTTTTTTGCTTTTTTTATTAAAAAAGGCGATTTAAGCCTGAGTTTCATTTAAGAAATAAATTTTGAGATGTTAAGGAAAATTTTCCAGAATTACCTTAAGGGTATAGTTATTTTGCTAAAGCAGATATATTTTGTTTGATAAATCCGAAATTGGGTGATTCAGTGAGTTATTAATAGAATTGCATAAGGGTTTTTATTATCATTAAAATATTTTAGAAAAATGAATGTTTTTTTGAAATTTCTTTTTTACCTTTTTCCTCTTTCTATCCCCATTTCCCTGACCCTGTCTTCTGCATTTGCCATCTTAATCATCATATTTCCCCTATTTTACTTCAAAAAATTTAAAGAATTTGTAAAAAAAATAAAAGTTTTTTATATCTTATTTACCTTTTTAATCCTTTCTTTTCTTATCTCAACTTATTTTTCACCCTTCCCGATGGAAAGTTTAAAAAGGGGAAGAGATTTTTTCTTTTATTTACTTTTTCCATCTGTATTTTTTTTATCTTCAAAAATTGAAAAAAGAAAAATTCTTGACCTTTTTATATTAGGAGGATTAATCTCTGCCTTTTATTCCTTTTATAGGTTGTTAACAGGAACCGCACTTGAAGGAAGAGCACACGGTTTTTTTCTTCAACCGATAAGATATGCAGAATTTATGCTTTTTCCGATTGCAATAAATTTTTATCTTTTATTAAACGAAAAAAGGAGCAATTTCAGGATTTTATACATTATTTCTTTTATTATCCTCTTTACCGCCCTTGCCTTAACCGATTCAAGGGGCGGAATTTTAACTTCAATATTTTCAATATTTTTGATTTCATTTTTTAAAGATAAAAAAATATCTTTATTTGTATTTGTTTCAGGGCTTTTAATAATTTTTATATTTTTTAAAATAAGTCCTTTTAAAATAAGAAAAGAAGGAGCAAGAAGTTCAAGTTTAGAAAAAAGATTCGAACTTCTGAAAGCATTTCCGGAATTTTTTATCAAAAGACCCTTATTCGGCTATGGAAGAATTGATATTAAAAATTTACTTTTAAATAAAGATACAGGAATTTCGGAAAAAAGTAAAGAACTTCTTATTTCCCTCATCCATTTTCATTTTGCACCCTTTCAAATGATTTTTTATCTCGGGTTAATTGGAACAATTTTTTTATACAGTCTTTATTTTTATATTATCTTTATTCTTCTTAAATTAAGAAAAAATGACCTTCCGATATTGGGAATAAGTGTGATTATCGGTTTTCTTATAGAAGGAATATTCGGGTTAAATGTGATTATTGATCCGAATATATTTTCACTTTTCCTTATCACGGGTATCTGTGTCAATTATGAAAATAATCCTATTTTCCGGATATAAACCTTGGGCTACTGTAAGTTATTTTTATAAATATTTAAGAAAATTAAATCAGGAAACTGTTTTTGTTTCATATGATAAAGGAACGGATTTTTATGTTGAGTCCAGAAAGATAAGTTTAAAAAAAATTTTTAAGGAAATTTTTGAGCCTGATTTATTTATTTATGTTGAGACGGATCCGGGAGAAGGGTTCTGGATGGAGGATATTTTAGAAACAAAAGTTAAAAAAGCATGCTGGCTTATAGATAATCATTTAAATTTTAAATGGCACAAGAATCTTGCGAAACTCTTTGACCATGTTTTTTTTGCTCAAAAGGCGGTTATCCCATGGGCTAAAAAATATGGAATTAATGCAGAATGGCTTCCCTTGGCTTGTGAGCCTGAAATTCATAAGGAATGGAATAAAGAAAAGAAATATGATGTTGTATTCATAGGGCATCTAAACAGAGAAAGAGAAAGATTTTTTAAAAACCTTGAAGTAAATTTAAAAGGAATAAAAATAGGGGTTTTTGAAAAGATTTATCTTGAAGAAATGGCAAAGATTCAAAGCAAAGGCAAAATAGGATTTAATTTACCTGTCAGAAAGGATATCAATATGAGGACATTTGAAGTGCCTGCATGCGGTTGCCTTTTGTTTTCTCCTCATATAAGGCATTTAAACGAAATTTTCAATGATAACGAAATAGTCATTTATAAAAACAAAAGGGAGATTTTTGAAAAAATTGAATATTATTTAAGTAATACAGGGGAATGGGAAAGAGTAAGAAAAAAGGGGATGAAAAGGGCTCGTAAAGAACATACATATTATAAAAGGGTTTTGAAATTCATGGAAAAAATAAGGGAAGAAAAAAGAGAAAAAAAGAGTTATTTTGACTTTTATTATTTAAGTTTAAAAAAACCTTTTAAAAAATACAGAAGGGCAGAGTATTTTTTGAAAATTTTGAAGACAGGACTTTTGATTAAAAATTTATATCTGGAAATGATGGAAAGAATAAGGAAAAAATCTGGGAAATTTCCTTATTGATTCAGATAAAAAATATTCAAATACACATTTCCATAAATTCCCATTCTAATTAAATACCCTAACTCTCCTTTTAGACCTACACCAAAATTTCCTTTAAACAAGTTACCAGAGCTGAAAATAAGGGATATTTCTGGTTTGAATTTTTCTATGTCATAATATGTAATTTCAATTGCATTGTAAGCTTTATACAAACCTCTTATGTATGAGAGTGAAATTTTCGGGCCAATTTCCCATAATGAATTGCCATAGGAAATATTTAGTCCAAAATTTAAAATATACAAATAATTTTTAAAATATATAGGATAGACCCTTGGAACAGCAAAATTTAATCTGTTCTCATGCATTATATAAGTTTTAAAACCCATTCCTATATTCATCTTGTTTTTTATTCTTTTATTCACATCTACGGAAATAACAACCCCTCCTCCAAGGGTATCGTTCCAGAATATTTGATAGCCGGAAGAAAAAGAAATTTTTGTCTGATTCAACAAAGCAATTAAAATAATTTTTAATACCATTCTTTTTAAATTTTAAACCATTTAATTTTATAATTCAAAATGAGAATATTTATTGATACAACGTGTCTGAATTACACATTTTCAGGGATTCAGAATTTTACAATCAATCTTATAAAAGAATTTAAAAATCTGGGAGAGGAAGTAAAGGAAATAAAAAAACCTTTTTTTAATTTTTTATTTGAAAAGGGCGATATTTATTTAGGTCCTGACGGAAGGGTTCCTTTTATTAAAAAAGTAAAAATCATAAGCACAATCATTCATGATGTATGTTTTGAAACAAATCCTGAGACTTTTCCTGAAAAAGCGGTAAAAATTGCGAGAAAAAAAGTAAAAAAAGCCCTTTTAAAATCAGACATAATCTTTACTCCTTCAAATTTTACAAAAAAAATGATAGAGAAATTTTATGGCATAAAAAATAAAGTTTATACAATATATCCTGGAGTTAATTTTCCTGACACGTTAAAACAGGTTGAAAACTTACCTGAAAAATTCTTTCTTTTTGTAGGGACGGTTCAGAAAAGGAAAAATTGTTTAAATCTTGTAAAGGCTTTTAAAGAACTCAATTTAAGAAACATTTGTCTTTTACTCGCAGGAGAGGAAGGATTCGGTGCAGAAGAAGTAAAAAAAGAAATAAGCAGAAATATTATATGGTTGAAAAGGTATTTTTCACAAGAAGAAATATTTTATTTATATAAAAAAGCAATTGCCTTGGTTTTTCCAAGTTTATGTGAGGGATTCGGTCTGCCCGTTCTTGAAGCAATGGCATCCATGACTCCTGTAATTGCTTCCTCCTTGCAGGTTTTTAAAGAATATGCGAAGGATAAAATTTTTTATCTCACAGGATTTGATATTAAGGATATAAAAGAGGGTATAATTAAGTTTCTTGATGAATCCGAGGAGGAAATTAAAAAAAAGGTAAAGGAGGCAAAAAAAATTGCTGATGGGTTTTCATGGAAAAAAACCGCTTTAAATACCCTTAAAGTATGGAAGGAAACAATCTGATTCTGAAGATAATTGAAAATCCAGAAATTCTGGATTCGGAAAGGGTGCCTTCTGTTTTTCATTATAAAAATTCTGATAAATTTTTTGATATAATAAACGAAAAAAGGGAATTCGGGGAAAGAATTTTGGTTCTCGGACATGAAGACATGGATGGTATCTCCTCACTTTACGGGATGGAAGTATTGCTTAGAAGAAAGGGAATGGATTTTGAAATTTATCTTCCCTCAAGGGAAAATGAAGCACATGGAATTTCGGAAGAGGTGATAAAAAAAATAAAAAATGAGGGATTTGACTTTTTAATCACCGTTGACTGCGGAATCTCAAATGAGAGGGAAATAAAACTTTTAAGAGAGTTGGGATTTGATGTATTCATTATAGATCATCATTCAGAGGGAAATTTTAAAGAGGAAAACTTAATTCATCCCTTTATCGGAAAAGGATTTCCTTTTCTATCCTCGGGTGTTCTTGTGTTTTTGATACTTATGCATGAATTAAAGGAAGAACTGTGGGAAAATGAGGATTTATTTGATTTTACTTATCTTGCGGGACTTTCTGTGCTCTCGGATAAAATGCCGCAAGCCGGTCCGAATGAGTTTGTTTTAAAAAAATCTCAAAAAATCTTTTCATACACCAGAATATATAAAATTTTCAATGAGGTGAATTTAAAGCCTCCGGGATTTAAGGAGATTTCCAAAATAATTTCAACCATACCGGCAGAAAGTGGAAGTCATTTAATTTTTGATTTTCTCAGAGAAAAGGAGCATGAGAGTCAGAAAAAAATAATGAAAAGGATAATATCGAGATATATAGAGGAACAAGGCAAGTTTGAGGAAAGTATGTTTTATGCGCGTAATTCTTATTATACCGAAAACAATGTTACCTTTATTGTTTCAAGGGAAATAAATCCAAGATATGCAGGATGGATAGCGTCAAGATTTTTAAAAGACAGTGGTTTTCCTGTAATTTGTATTGCTAAAAAAAACAACGAATGGGTCGGAGAGGCGAGGTCAAAGCCTCCTTTTTCAATTCTTAAAGTTCTCAGAGAGGTTTCTTTTCTTTTTAAGGATTTCGGGGGGCATCCCTTTGCGTGCGGGTTCAGCATAAAAGAAGAAAACTTACATCCATTCTTTGAGAATTTGAAAAAATTAACAGCAGAGATTAAAAACTTCATTCCTGAACCGGATATTATCATTGATGAATATGAATTTAGAGAAAAAAGGAAGGTATTAGATGAGTTATGTTTAAGGGGAATATATTTTTCGGTTGTTGTAAAGGGTAAAGAAGAGGAAAAGTTTTATTTTTCAACATCTAAGGGACTTCATGTACTATCCGAGCCACTTTCTCGTTAATGCCTTTTATGTGTTTTGTCTAAAGTATAGAAATCGTGGCAGTACGATTTATCGTACATTGATACTTGCCGTAAGGATACGGGTTTTACATATTGTATTTATTCCTCTGTAGGAGTGTTTCCTAACCACGAAAAAATTTCTTCAAATTTTTCTGACAAATACTAACGAATAACAGGCAACGGTCTTTTCAAAGAGTCCTTCAAAAGTTTTTGCTTTGATGTTTATTTTGCTCTCTTTAACACCCAAGATTTTCGCCAAATTTTTCTTGATTTTTCTCTTTTTATCTTTAAGTTTCGGTTCTTCAAGAAAGACGGTTATGTCAATATTTAAAAATTCATAACCCTCTGCTTTAAAAATTTTTAAAATTTCCTTTAAAAAAAATTCGGATTTTGTTCCTTTCCATCTTTTGTCCGTATCAGGAAAATATTCTCCTATATCCCCTTTTCCCATGGCTCCTAAGATTGCGTCAATAAGGGAATGAATAACAACATCGCCATCCGAATGTCCGATTGCTCTTATACCTTCCTTTATTTTTATCCCCCCGAGAATTAGATTTCCCTTTTTATATTCAAGTCTGTGAATATCAAATCCGAGTCCTGTTTTAAAACAAAACAAATTTTCAATTTCCTTTAAAATTTTCACATCCTCTTTAAAGGTTATTTTAAAATTAAAAAAATTATCTTTCAAATAAAAAGGAGAGATTGATAGGGTTTCTTTCAAAAGGGTTGATTCGTCAGGAAAGTCTCTTTTTTTTGTTTTTTTGAATGCTTTTAGAATCAGAGACTTTTTTGTTCCCTGCGGTGTATGGATCAACTTCAAGGATTCTCTTTTTATCAATTTATCTTCATAAATGGCAGTATCCGATGGATTCACATAAGGAACAACAAGGTCTTTTGTTTTAAGTTTTTTTCTTATTTTTTTGATCAATTCTATTGAAGGAAAAGGTCTTGCGAGGTCATGAATAAGAAGGTATTCAAAATTTGCTTTTTTAACTGCAATTTCAACGCTTTCTGCTCTGGTCTTTCCGCCTTTTACTATTTTTAAAGGCAAATTAAATTCTGTGTTTTTAATTTCTTTTTTAATGTTCTCAAAAAGAAACTCCGGCACAGTAAGAATAACCTCGCCTATGAAGTTAATTTTTTCAAGTTTTTTTATATGGTATGAATAAATGGGTAAGTTGAAAATTTTGAGTTTTATTTTAGGAAAGCCGAGTCTCTCTCCTTTTCCTGCTCCGAGTAGTATAAAACTTGTATCTTTCAAATTTTTTGCAAAAGATAAATCATAAAAAATATTAAAATAAAGGTTAAGAGGTTGAGTTTAAAAATAAAGCCGAAGTTTAAATCAAGAATCAGGAGATTAAGTTTAATTTCCGGTATTCCGACTTTGACAGTATATAAAATTGCATCTCTTGCAGGAGATTTCGGAAAAAAATACCTTAAAATTACTCCCAAGATATCACCGAATGCACCAGCAAGAATTACGGCTATAATATTTCGTAAAGTAAAAATTCTTTTTGCACTCATAGTTAAAAAGAAAAGAAATATTAAGGTTTTTAAGTAGAAAATTTCAATAGGAATTCAAAAAATCATCTTTTATAAAATTTTTTTATTTTTTCGCATACATATAAAACATCCTCATCTTTTAAATAAGGATGGCATGGCAAAGAAATAACCTCCCTTGATAATTTTTCTGTTAAAGGAAGGGAACCTTCTTTATATCCGTAAAACCTTGCCGCAGGTTGAAGATGGCAAGGAATGGGATAGTGAATGCCTGTTTCTATCCCTTTTTCTCTTAAATAGACCCTCAATTTATCCCTATCCTTTGCTCTTATCACAAAAAGATGATAAACCGATTTTTTATTTTTATCTTCTTTTGGTAAGATAACCTCGTTAATGTCCCTTAGATTATCCCTATAAATTTTCGCTATTTCCCTTCTTCTTTCATTCCATTTATCCAGGAACCTCAATTTTAACAGTAAAACAGCTGCTTGAATTTCATCCATTCTGAAATTAAAGCCCATCATTTTACTTTCATAAGAGGAGACCTGTCCGTGTACCCTCATTAATTTCATTCTTTCATAAATTTCTTGATGATTTGTGGAAATTCCTCCTGCTTCTCCGAGTGCTCCGAGGTTTTTCGTGTAATAAAAACTGAAAGCAGAAACATCTCCCAGATTTCCTACTTTTTCATCTTTATACTTCCCTCCGTGTGCCTGAGCAGAGTCTTCGACCAGAATAATATCCGGATTTTCTCTTTTTATCTGCCAGAACTTGTCCATATTACATGGGGTACCGAAGAGATGGACAAGAATTATTGCCTTTGTTCTTTCGGTAATTTTATTTTTTACATCTTCTGGATCAATTGTATAATCGCTTTTTTTTACCTCTGCAAATACTGGTTTTGCTTTCACCATCCATACTGCTTCAAGGGTTGCAAAAAAGGTGAAGGATGGTAAAATAATTTCATCATTTTCTCCTATTCCTGCCCCTCTCAGTGCGAGGTGAAGTGCATCGGTTCCTGAGGAGCATGTTAAAAAAAATTTTGTTCCGCAGTATTCTGCAAATTTTCTTTCAAATTCCTGTTGATAAGGACCTAAAAAAAGTTTCATTTCAGAAAAAATTTCTTTCCATAAGGAAAACAATTCTTCTTTTATTTCAATATATGCGGATCGAAGGTCAGCAAGTTTTATTTTTTTCATAAGAGAATAATAAGGAAGTAAAAATATTAAAAACAAGTTAAATAATTACTTAATAAAAACAGTTTGGAAAATCCGGATTGAAGAGCTTTCTCTGATCCCTATTCCCACATCCCGATCCGTATACCTTTTCCACCCTTTCAGCTATTTTTATCCAGTCAAAATTTTTTGAGAATTCAAGTCCTTTTTCCTTTAATTTTTCTCTTAAATTTTCATCACTTATCAGAATTTCAATTTTTTCCGCAAGGTCATTTTCATTCTTATTTTTGAATAAAAGTCCGTTTATTCCGTGTTTTACAACTTCATTATATCCCTCAATATCAGAACATATAACAGGGGTCCCTGATGCCATTGCTTCAATTAAAACAATTCCGAAAGTTTCACCACCTATTGCAGGTGACACATATATATCAGCACTTCTGAAAATTATAGGTAATTCTTCAGTGGATACAAATCCGAAAAATTTTACATTCAGATTATTCTCTTGAGAAAATTTTTTGGCATTATCAAGCAAAGGACCTTTTCCCACCATCCAGAAATCAATGTCTTTATATCCTTTTTTCCTTAATATATTTATTGCCTTTAAAAAAATAAAGGGTCCTTTTCTGGGTTCAAATCTTCCGACAAATAAACTTATTAAATTATTTTTTTTAATCCTTTTTCCTTCAGGATTGAATCTCTTTGTATCAACCCCGTTCGGAATAATAACATAATTTCCGAAGGGAAAATATTTTTTGATTTCCCTATATGCTTTTTTTGAGACACATATAACCCTATCTAATTTTTTAAAACTTTCTTTATAAAAAATTCTTGCGAGTTTATAAAAATTGAAACCGACAAAGGCGGTGTGAAAGGTAGCAATATTTTTTGAATCCGAAAACATAAGGGCGTGATAGGGCAGATTATGTCCCAAAGGACCGTGTGTATGGACAATATCATAACTTCTTTTGAACACCTCTCTTAATTTTTTTCTATATCCTTTTTCCCATGTAAAGGTAATCTGTGTGAAATTTAAGGGTAGAATATTTATTCTTCCGACCCTTATCACATCCTTTTCTGATTCTCCTCCGTCATAACGGGCTGTTAAGATTTTGACCACATGTCCTCTTTCCCTCAATGCTTTTGATAAATGATACATATGTTCTGATACGCCTCCCGGAAAGGGATAATAGGCATCCGAGACCATTAAAATTTTCATTTAATTCTTTCAAGTATTTTTGATTCAATTTCAAGTAAAATTTCCGGGATTTTTGCTCCTTTAATAAGTGAAGAAAATCCGAAAGTATAGAGCAGATGAATTACTGCAAGTGTAAAAAGAATACTTAAAATTAAAAGGGATAAACTCCCTAATAATTTATCCCAGAATGAAAGTCCCAAATTTTTTATTGCTTTCTTTCCTGTTTTGGAAAGAAGAACAAATATTAAAAGTGAAAAAATAAATATTAAAAAAAATGATAAAAGCAGGGGTAAAGGAATAAAATCAGGAAGATAAGTTTTTAATTTCGGAGAAAGATTGTATGCAAGAAGCACGGAAAAAGCAACCGAAAACCACCCTGTCAATAATTTCCATAATCCCTGAAACGCACCGACCAAAATTGATATACCGAAGGTGATTAAAATAATTATATCAAATGGATGCATTTTTATTTATTATAGCATTAAAATAAATAATATGTCTTTATCCTTCATTTTCAGGGAAACACTTAAAGGAATAAAAAATAATATAAAAATGGCTCTAACAAGTGTATTTATAATGTCTTTTTCTTTATTCTTTTTTATGTTTTTTATAATTTTAACTCTTAATTCCTTAAATATTATTTATAAAAGAGCAAATGAAATAAAATTTGAAGTCTATCCTTCTGAAAATTTAAATAATAAGTTTATGAATTTTTTTAAAGACCTTTTGAGTTCCCTGAGGGGTGTTAAAAGGGTCATTTTTGTTGATTCAAAAGAGGGTAGGGAACTCTTTTTAAAAGATTACCCGGAATATAAAGAACTTTTAAATATTTTTGAAGAAGAAATATTCCCCCCGAAATTCACCCTTGAACTTAAACCTTATGTTTTACTCAGGGGCGAAATTCCTGAACTTAAATCCTTCATTTCACGATTACCCGGAATAAAAGAAGTTTATTTCGGAGAGGAATATCTGCTAAAGGTTTTTAAATTACTCGTTTTCCTTTTATTCATTGATATTTTCTTTTTCTTTTTCCTTTTATTTTTGCTTTCACTTACAATTCTGCAGACATTGAGATTGACAATAAGGTCAAGATTGAAACTTCTTGAGGTCCTTTACCTTGTGGGAGCAGATGAGGAATACATTCGTTCACCTTTTGCCTTGGAAGGCTCAATATACGGATTTTTCGGCTCAATTATTGCCTCTATCCTTTTCTTTGCCTTTATTACACTCTTAAAAAAATTATTCGGGGTCACTTTCCTGTTTGTTGTTCCGACTTCCGTAGCAATAATAGCATTCGGAGTTTTACTCGGATTTTTGTCATCTCAGATAGCACTTGCTGATTTAAAAGCAATATGATGATTTTATTTTTATTTTTCCAGATAAGTATCAAGGCAAAAGTTGATTCTCTTGAGAGGGAACTTAAAAGAATAAGAGAAGAAAGAAAAATTTTTGAGAAAAAAGAAGTCCAAATCCTTTCATCACTTGAGACAATAAAAAGGGAACTCGAGGTCTTAAACGAGATGGAAAAATCCCTTTTAAAGGAAAGAAATAAACTTGAAAAAGAAGTAATGAATCTTGAAGACCTTATATTTGAAAATGAGAGGGAGCTTAAAAGGACAAAGAATGTGATTAAAAATTTTCTTATAAGTTTATATAAATACGGAAAGGTGAGCCCTTTAAATATTTTAAAGGGTCAAGGTTCCTTTTTGAATTTTTATACAGGACTCCTCGCAATTAAAAAGGGAATAAGTTTCAAGAAAAAAATATTGGAAAAGGGAGTTTTGCTTGTAAAGAATTTGAAGGAAAGAAAAAAAGTATATGAAAGAAAAGTAAAAGATCTCAGAGAGATAGAAGAAATCACAAGGGAGAAAAAAGGAGAAATAATCGGAATTAAAAAGCAAAGGGAAAGAATTTTATACGATATAAGAAAAAAGAAAAAAGAGAGAAAAAAACTTGAGAAGGAACTTTTGGCACAGGTTAAAAAATTTGAAGAACTTTTGAGAAGGATTGAAAGGGAAAGAATGGCTAAATTGAAGAAAAAATTACCCAAGAATATTCCCAAAAAGGTCTTCTCCTGGCCTTTGAGAGGAAAAATTATTTCTTATTTCGGCAACATCTGGCATCCTGAATATAAAACAAAGATTAAAAATAATGGAGTTGATATTAAAGGTGAACCCGGAGAAAAAGTCAGGGCAGCGGACGGTGGAATTGTTGTTTATGCGAATTTATTTATGGGGTACGGTCAAACTGTGATAATTGACCACGGAGACGGTTTTTATACCGTCTATGCAGGTTTAGGAAGAATATATGTTTTTCCGGGACAAGCTGTGGTAAGGGGGGAACCGATCGGAGAAGTCGGGATTTCCCTTTTCGGAAAAGGTTATACCCTTCATTTTGAGGTAAGATATTCCGGCAGAGCACTTGACCCACTGCTTTTCCTTCCGTTTGAAAGTTGAATCCTTTTTACTTTAAAATTGTGATGTATGTCATAGAAGAATGATTAAAAATGGGTTTATAATTTAATAATCATGGAGGAATATAAAAATTATTATGAAATTCTCGGTTTAAAACCAGGAGCAAGTATAAGAGAAATAGAAATAGCCTTTAAAAAAATGGTTATCAAATTCCATCCTGATAAGTTTAAAAAAGATGGAGAAGAGGCGTATAAAAAAGCAGTTGAAAGATTTTCCCTTATAAATGAGGCATACCATGTTTTGTCAAATCCGGAGAAGAGAAAAAAGTATGATGAAATGCTTAAAACAGGAAGTTTTATTCCTCCACAGATAAAGGCAAGGAAAACACAGGCAAAGAACGCTTTTAAAATGGGTAAGGAATGCTTTGATAGGGGAGAATATGCAAAATCGTCCATGTATTTTAAATCAGCACTTACACTTGACCCTTCCTTTATTGAAGCAAGAATTTACCTTGCATTAAGTTATGTGCGTTCGGGAAGGAAAAAAGAAGAGATTTTAAATCTTTTGAACAAACTGGAACCCAAAATTGAAACACTCAACAATCCGGAGGTTATTTATTTAATAGCAAGGGCATTTCTGGGAGCAGGTGAAAAGAAAAAGGCGGTTTCCGTGCTTGAAAAAGGTCTGAAGATATTTAAAAACAATGAGAAATTAAATAAACTCTACAAAGAAATAGGTGGAAAGAAACTATTTAAAATTTTTCCTTTCAAGTAATCTCATCTTTCTTCTTTTTTATCCTTATCCATTAAGAAAACTGAAAATAAAATTTCATCCCGAAAAGGAAAAAAGAAAAGTTTATTTCTTAAAAAAAGCATATTCAGATATAGAAGACCCTCTTAAAGTCTATGAAAATTTAAAAGATTTTCTTTCCATTTCAGATTTTGAAGACTCAGTAAAGGTCTTACCCATTTTTCTGCTTGCCGGCATTGAAACAAAGAAAATAAAACTTTCGGATTTTGAAAAATATTTGAAATATATAAATCCCGAGATCCGGGAACTACTGAAAATCTTTGAAAATTTGTATGAAAGTTTTTATGAAAATTACAATTTAAAAGATACCTTTTTATATTTTATATATATAATAAACGCCCTCAATTTTAAAAAGAATATTACACTCCCTTATTTAAAAGATGAGCCCGAGCTTTTATATTCTTATTCATTAATGAAATTTAATGCAGGAAAAATAAAGGAAAGTGAAAAATTTATAAAAAAATTTCTTAAAAAAAAGAAGAATTTTTTCAATCCTCTTTACGATGATGCCTTATATCTTTTGGCATTAATTGAGAGATTAAAGGGTAATAAAAACAGGGAGTTAAAAATTTTGTTAAAATTAAAAAACGATTTTCCTTATACACCTTATAAAAATGAGATTTTTTTGAGACTTTTGTCAATATATTTTGAAAAAGAAAATTATAAAAAAATAATTGAACTTGAAGAAGAGATAAGTCCTTTTATGGAAAGGGTAATTCCCTATTTTTATACTGCTTATGTTTTTGAGGGAAAATTTGGAAAGGCGGAAAATCTGTTGAAAAAAATAAATGAATCCAAAAAAAGGGATTCACTGAGGTATATGGTGATAGAAAGATTAATAAAAAGAAAAAAATATGAATATGCGGATTTTATTGCAGAAGAAATTGAAAATAAAGAGGAAAAAAGATTTTTTGATTTGCTTTTAAAGATTTTTTATCTTAAGGGAGACGAAGCCTCACTTCTTGATTTATATAAAAAAGAAAGTGAAGATGAGAAAAAAGGAGAAATTGCGGAAATTCTGGGCAATTATTATCTTAAAGAGGGTAAACTTAAAGAAAGTGAAAAATTTTATAAAATTGCCTACGAAAAATTAAAAGATGATGATATTTTATTTTCCCTTCTTTTTGTTAGATTAAAAAGTAAAAAAATAAAACAGGATGATTTTTACAGGATTTTTTTAAATAGTGCCAGGGATACGAATTTAATAAAAAAAGTAAGAAAGGATTATCACTTTTATTTAAAAGAAAAAGATGAATTTAAGCAAGCGGAAAGAAATTTAAAAGAACTTTTGAAATTAAAGAATGACGAAGACGAAATTAAGTTTTTGATAAGAGAACTCTTTGAAATTGAAAGGTTTGTTAAAAATGACACTTTCTTTTTGAATATTTTAAAAAAATATAAAAAAAATAAAATTTCGGGGTTTGCGGCTTACATGGCACTGAAATATATGATTGAAAGAAATTTTCCGGAAGAAGAAATTTTCTCGTTTATCTCCCAGTTTGAAATAAAAGAAGGGGATATTTATGAGGATAAAATAACATTTCTCCTTGCAAATCTTTATTTAAAAGAGGAAAAAACAAATGAGGCAAAGGTTCTTTTTAAAGACCTTATAAAAGGTGAGGATTCCCTTTCTTATAAATCCCTTTTAATGCTCGGTGAGATTGCAATAAATTAAAAGAGGATTTCTTTACTCGATACGGTGATTGAGTTTTTATCTCAAAGGGTTCCTTCTTCTCATCCCTATCTTTTGTATTTCCTTGCTGAAAAAGAAAAAGAAAAAGGTAATATAGAGAATGCGATTAAACTTTATGAAAAGGCGGCGGAGAATTTTAAAGAAGACAGAGACAATGCAGCGAAAATGCTTTTAAAAGCAGCACTCATTTCAGAACCCAGAAGAAAAGATTATTATTTCAAAAGGGCGGAGATTCTGGCAGAAGATGAAAATTTAAAAAGCAAAATTGAGGAAATATGGAAAAAAGAGAAGTTTTGATTTTAAAATTTTAAATGCCCAAAAAATTTTTCCTTCCCCTTTTCCTGGTTGTTATTTCCTGTGATATAAAAAGTGAAAAAATTGACCCTTCCTCAATAAGAGTTGAAGTCTTAAATGCAACGGGTGAGAGACATCTTGCAAGGATTGTTTCAATGGAATTGAGGAGAAAAGGATTTGATGTAATTCATTTCGGTAATGCAGATGACACACTTGATTACACGATTATTTTTGACAGAAAGAGCCCTGAAAAAAAATATGCAAAGATTTTAGCCAGGAGCATAGGATGTAAAAGAATCAGATTTGAACCGGACCCTCAGAAATTGTGCGAAGTGAGTATTATAATAGGGAAAGATTACAAAAAAATTTTTAAAGACCTGATGGTTCTGTGGAAATAGTTAAATACATTACAAAAATAATTTATGATAAAAAGGGTGAAGATATTTTAATAATCGATGTTAGTGAAGTTTTAAAAGGAATTTGTGATTACTTTATCATTGCTACCTCGTTATCTAATGAGCATTCAAGGGCACTTGCTGACGAGATTGAGGAAAAATTAAAAAAAGAAAAAGGAATTCTAATTCATCATATCGAAGGATACGAAAAAGGTAAATGGGTTTTAATAGATGTCGGAGATGTGGTTGTTCATATTTTTGACGAAGAAACAAGGAAATTTTATGATATAGAGTCCCTTTATGAGGATGAGAAAAAGATTAAATATGAAGGAGAATAATATAATCGGGATTCGGGAATCGGAGTCAGGAAAAATTGTAGGAGCGGTTTCCGAACCGCGAGGAGAAAAAGTAGGAGCGATTCCCAAATCGCGATTAATTGAAAAATGAAATTATCAGAGATTAAAAAAATTATTAAAAAAATAATAAAGGAAAAAACAGGAGAGGATTTTAAAATAGAAATTGAGGAGCCCAGGGCAAAGAATATTTCTGCTGACCTTTCCTTTCCTGCCTTTGAGATTTTAAAAAAATACAAAAATAAACTCGAAATTATTATCAAAGAATTAAAAGGTACAGGATTTTTTGAGAAGATTGAGACTGTTTTAGGATTTGTAAATTTAAAGTTAAAAAATGAAATTTTAATAAATTCTCTTGGATTGATTTACAGGGATGTTTCGGAATATTTCAGGGGTGAGAAGAAAAATAAAAGAGTTCTTGTTGAGTATATCTCCGCAAATCCGACGGGTCCTTTAAATGTTGCAAATGCAAGAGCAGGTGTGATCGGAGATCTTCTTGTAGAATCTTTCAATATTTCCGGTTTTGATGTTGATTCGGAATATTATTATAATGATTGCGGGAAACAGATTGAACTTCTCGGAATTTCATTGAGGGAAAGGGTTAAGGAAATTAAAGGAGAGGAATTTAAGATACCCGAAGAAGGTTATTACGGAGAATATTTAAAAAACATTGCAAGGGAATATGTTGAGAGAAGATATAATGTGCTTTCTTTCATTGTGGAGAATTACAAAGATTATGCCTTAAAAAAAATTGTTGAAATGCAAAAAAAATCTTTAAAAAATTTCGGTACCGAATTTAAAAATTATATTTATGAAAGTGAAATAAGAAAAAGCACTTTAATCAGAGAAGTTTTAAAGAAACTTGAAAATTATACTTACAAAAAAGAAGGAGCAATTTATTTCAAAAGTACGGAATTCGGAGATGATAAAGACAGGGTTCTTATGAAATCTGATGGAGAATATACATATTTTCTTGTTGATATCGCGTATCATCTTCATAAAATAAAAAGGGGTTACGATTACTTAATAAATCTCTGGGGTCCTGACCATCACGGTTACATTCCGAGAATGAAGGGTGCTTTAAGGGCTTTGGGTTTTGATAAATTTGAGGTATTGATTGTCCAGCAAGTCAATTTAAGGAGGGGAAAGGAAAGGGTGAGAATGAGTAAAAGAAAGGGAGAAATATATTCCTTGGATGATTTAATAAAAGAGGTTGGAAAGGATGCTGCGAGATTCTTTTTACTTTTAAGGGCACCTTCAACTCCTCTTGATTTTGATTTAGAACTTGCAAAAAAAATGAGTCAGGAAAATCCCTTATATTATGTTCAGTATGCTCATGCAAGGTGTAATCAAATTGAAGAATTTGCAAAAAAGAAAGGGTTTAATATGGAAATTCCGGAAAATATAAAATTTGATCCAAAAGAAATTGAAATTATAAAGAAAATTTATTTAATTCAGGACATTTACGAAAAAATAAGTGAAAAGTTTGTTACGCATCTTTTGCCTTTCAAACTTATTAACCTTGTATCTGTTTTTCATTCCTTTTATCAATCCGAGAGAGTGGTAGATGAAAATAATGCGGAGAACACTTTAAGACGCCTTTTTATTGTAAGGTGTTTAAAAAATCTCTTAAAATTTATGCTTGGTTCAATGAAGATAAAAGCACCGGAGAAAATGTGATGGAATCCGTAATACAATGCATAAAAGTTTCAAAAACATATGAAGGAAGATACAAGGCGCTTGATGATATAAATTTGGAGATAAAAAAAGGAGATTTTGTTTTTATTGTCGGTCCAACGGGTGCTGGAAAGACGACCCTTTTGAGGCATATTTATATGTCCGATTTTCCTGATGATGGAGAAGTGAGGGTTTTGGATTATTCTTCAAGAAGGATAAAAAAAGAGGAAATAAAATTTTTAAGAAGAAAAATAGGTATAATATTTCAGGATTTTAAACTTTTGGACGATAGGGATGCGGTTTCAAATGTTTCCCTTGCATTGGAGGCAATAGGGGAGAATCCGAGAAAGGCTCGTGAAAAGGCGTTAAATGTGCTTTACAATCTTGGTATGCTTTCAAAGGCGGAAAAGAGCATTTATGAACTTTCGGGTGGAGAAAAGCAGAAGGTTGCGATAGCAAGGGCACTTGTGAGGGAGCCTGTTATTTTAATAGCAGATGAACCTACAGGAAATATAGACCCAAAGGCACAAGATGATATAATGAATTTGCTTCAAGAAATCCATTCAAAGGGAACGACTGTAATAATGGCAACACATAATTATTCTTTAATTGAAAAAATAAAAATAAAAAAGTTAATATATATGGAGTATGGAAGGATAAAAAGGGTTCAAAGCCCATAAAAAATATTAAATACCATGAGTTTTTTGTTTTTAATATTTTATTTAAATGCTCAAGGAAAACCGGTTGATAAGTGTTTAACAGGTCATATTTTGCAAGAATTTCAGAGGACCGGTAAAATTTCAGCAAAGTTTATGCTTTTAAAAAAGAAGGATGCTTATTATACAACCCATTTTGTAATTTATTATGATCCTACCCAGGTTTCACTTGCTTATGTTGAGTCAACAGCCAAATATTTTGAGTACTCATGGGAGATACAGGTTGATACACTCGGATGGGATCCTCCTCCTATTCCTCCTGTGGTCGGATATTACGAAGTCGGACTGCAGAATTTATCTGGAGGTGTTCTCGGGTTCACTTCTCCGGATTCTGCTGGTCCGGATACCACTCAAGAGGAATATTATTCTCATATTGTGGTAGATATAGGTCTGGATTACAATACTTTAAAAGCAACTGTTTCTCATGAATTTAACCATGCTTGCCAATTCAGTTATACTGCTTATGATGCAATATGGTTTTATGAAAACTGTGCTACTTGGATGGAAGATATGGTGTATGATGATGTGAATGATTATATTAATTACTTACTATATGCTAACAATCCTTTAAATTTTCCTGATTCTGCAATTACTACTTTTAGTGACGGACTTTATCAATATGGAGGATGTTTATTCCCTATGTTTTTATCAGAATGGCTTAATACTCCGAGGGTGATTACTGACATCTGGTCAAGGATGGGGAGTCATTTTGGTGATTATACAATTCCGGATATTGACTACGTTTTAAAGAATAATTACGGAACTGGTCTTGATACTGCTCTTTTTTATTATGGTGAGTGGAGATTTTTCACAGGTTCATATAACGACGGGTATCATTTTGAAGAAGCAGGCTTATGGCCTTCTCCTTATATATTAAATCAGCATACATCTTATCCTGCAAGCGGTGATAATACTTCAAGAGTAATAGTTGAACCGGGAGGAACACATTTTATAAGATTTTCGCTTCTGGGTGGGAAAAATTTGATTGTAAGTTTTGATGGTATAGGGTTAAGATTGTGGAATGTGCGTTTAATTCAAAGAGGAGGGGTTGTTCCTTATCCTTATATTGATATGGATATAGATCAAACTACCGGTGACGGGGTGGATACAACCGCAGGAGGAGTTCCAGAAGTCGTAATGGTTGTTACAGATGCAAAATTCAGCGGTATTTTAAGGAGTAATGTTACCTTTTCTTATACTGCTGATGCTACTCTTAACATAAGTGATAATTTGTCAAATCAAGGGGATTTTGATATTTTCTTTGTGAATGCAAATAAATATTTAATTTTGTCTCCTCTAAGAACCCAATTTTATCTTTTTGACTTGACCGGACGATTGGTTTCCTTTTATAATATCAAGCCGGGTAAAAATTATATTACACTTGATAAAAAAGGTATTTTTATTTTAAAACAAAAAGATGGAAATAAAAAATTTAAAATTATTGGATATTAAATTGAAAAAAGGAGAAAAAAATGTTTGATTTATCTCCCTCTCAAGAATTTCTTTTTATAAGACTTTCAAGTTATGCATTATTGCTTGCGGTTTTTCTCCTGTGGCTTTCCTTTTTGTTTGCAGGAATAATAGCCAGGAGATTTGAAAAAGTATTAAGATTAAAAACAGGGTGGCTCTTCATAATGATTGCTCCTACCGGTCTTTTTCTTTACGGTGTCTTTTTCCTTTATTCCACATTTCAGGGTAAAATCAAGATGGGAACGGGTATGACTTTTCTTTCATATTCCCTTTTCTTTCTGGGTGGTCTTCTTACATTTTTAAGTTTCAGGAGCTTTCTGAAAGTGGTAAAAGGAGGGTTTAAAAAATGAAATTTGATATAAGGGCGGAAATTCTGTTTTTTATCGGGACCCTTCTTTTCATGTTTTCTTTATTTTATTTTTCAGGAATTTTATCAAGGATGTTATCTTTGCTTAGAAAACCGAAATTTCTTTCCTCATTTCCTCTTATTGGCTCTTTACTCTTATTTTTTGCTTCCTTGATTCATTTTTACAAAATCGTATTTGTTTATCCGAAATTAAAAGTTGCAGGATTCGAACTTTTTGATATTCTTATTTATTCTTTCAAACTTACACTCATTGAAAATTCCCTTTTTTTGATAAGCGGGATATTTGCCTTTCTCGCAACTTCCATTTATCTCTACTGGGTTTCCCGATGATTTTATTTTTGAAATTTTTTGATTGTTTTCTATATAATGTAAAATGGTTCAAATCCATAAAAACTCAAATAATATAAAATGCTGAATTTATTGCCTCTTTTGCTTATTTCGCAGGAAAGCGGTGGAGGAATAATTCAAGGTCTTGTTGATTATTTCCACAAAGGCGGAGGGATGATGTGGCTCCTTCTGATTGTGGCAATTCTTTCAATTGTTGTAATTCTGGAGAGGCTTTTTACCTTATGGAAACTGCGAATAAACCCCAGAAAATTTGTTTCAAATCTCATTGATATTATAAATGAAGAAGGTGTAGAGGAGGCGCTTGCCTATTGTTCTACAAATCCCTCTGTTGTGGCAAAAATATGCGAAGCAGCCCTTGAAAAGGCAGGTGAGGATAAGGAAATAATGGAAGAAAATGTTGCAAGGAGAGCCTCCTTAGAGCTTGCTTTTCTTGACAGAGGGATGTTATGGCTTGCATCTTTTGCGACGATTGCTCCTCTTCTCGGATTTTTGGGAACCGTTACAGGAATGATAAGGGCATTCCAGGCAGTAGCTGCAGCCGGTGAGGTTGAGCCAACTCTTGTAGCAGCGGGTATTTCAGAGGCATTAATAACAACTGCGACGGGTCTTCTAATTGCTGCTCCTGTTGCACTTGCCCATACATTCTTCTCTTCAAGAATAAATTCCTTTTCCAGGGAAATGGAAGAAGCAGCAAATACCTTAATTGAATTTTTACTTGAAGCAAAAATAAAGAAGTAAAATGCCTATTATAAAGAAAAAAATTCAGTATGAGGCAGAAATTCCCACTGCTTCAATGGCAGATATTGCTTTCCTTCTCATAATATTCTTTATGGTTACTACTATATTTTCAAGGGACAGGGGTTTAAAACTCATTTTACCTGAGAGGTCTCCTGAATCTAAGGTAAAAATAAAAAAAGAGAATTTATTATCAATATTTATAAATCCCGAGGGAAAGATATTTTTAAAAGATGAAATTGAAGAGACACCTTTTGAGAAATTAAGGGAAAGAGTGAGGAATGAGATAATGGGTAATCCGGAAAAGCTTGTTATATTTATAAAGACAAATGTGGATGCCCCTTATAACAAAATGATAGATGTATTTGACGAAGTTTTGCTTGCCTATGAGGAAGCTGATTCAATAATGTGGGAAAGAGGGCTTCTTGATAAGAATGGAAACGGTATTTTTGAAAAGGATGAGCATCTGAAGAAGAAAATTTCAATAAAGGGAATAGGAGGCGGATAATGAAAATTGAAAGGATTGCCAAGCCGAAGGCGGTGATTCCTACTGCTTCAATGGCAGATATTGCTTTTTTACTTATAATATTTTTCATGCTTACGACAGTTTTCAGAAAGGAGAAGGGGCTTAAGACGATTCAATTCCCTCAGGCAGAGCAGACGCAGAGAATAAGGAAGCATAAGCATCTTGCTTACATATGGATTTCTAATAGAGGAGATATTTTTGTTCATGATTTGCCTGTGGATACCGCTTTTATAAAAAGGGATTTTCAGCAAAGGCTTTTTGAGGATCCCCAGCTTCTCACAATGATTATGGCGGATAAGAGAGTCAAATATAAGTATGTTCATATGGTGACAGAGGCACTGAGGGCTGTAAAGGCATTGCGGGTGAGTTTCAGAACCGATTTTGAAAAAAAATGAATTTACTTGACAAATTTTTAAAAAAACCTTAAAATAAATATTATGATTGACCCACGTGAAAAATATGATTTAATTTTTCAAATTTCTTTGACGGTCACTTTAATATTGTTTATAATCCTCTTTATGGGCTTGAAGGTTCGAATTTCCCCTTATACTCCGAAAGGTGCAGAGGAAATAATTGTTGAAAATATTGAGGAGAAATTGCAGGAATTGGAGCTTCCCAAGCCTCCTCCTAAGCCGAAGGTGGTGCATGAGATAGAAGAGGCTGAGTCAGAGGAAGAGGAAAATGTTCAGGAAACCATAGAGGAGACAACCGGAGACATTGAGGAAATGGAAATTCCTGTTCCTGAACCGGGTCAAATATTTAATGAATTTGAAGTTGAGGAAAAACCGGTTTTAATAGAGAAAGCAAAGCCCGAATACCCTGATATTGCACGGCAACTCGGACTTCAGGGTTGGGTAAGGGTAGTAGTAATAGTTGGTCCTGATGGAAGAGTAATGAGAATTGAGAGAGTTATAGCTGATCATGAGGTATTTAAAGAGCCTGCCATAAAAGCAGCAATGAAGTGTGTATTTAAGCCTGCCAAACAGGCAGGTGTTCCTGTTTCTGTAAGGGTTGTAATACCCTTTCATTTTGTTCTTCGAAAATAGGAGGATTTGATATGAGGGTAAAAATAAAATATCTTATCTTGCTCGGGGGTATTGTTTTTACATACCTCTGGGCAGGAACAACGGGTAAAATTTCCGGTCGTGTTACGGATGCGACGACCGGAGAAGGTTTACCTTTTGCGGTTGTGAGAATAAAAGGGACCCAGATGGGTGCTTATACGGATGATCAAGGATACTATGTGATATTGAATGTTCCTCCTGGTAAATATGACATTATTGTTTCTTATACCGGCTATCAGCCCGGCTATGTGAAGGATGTGGTAGTAGAAGTTGATAGGACTATTGAGGTTAATATCGCTTTAAAGCCAACTACGGTGGTGGCTGAAACAATTGTTGTGGAGGCAAGAGAAAAACTTATCAGACCCGATGTGCCTGAAAGTAAGCAAACATTTAAAGGAGAACAAATTCAATCAATTCCTGTTACTACAATTCAGCAGACGGTTGCAATTTCAGCAGGTGTTGTTGAAAGAGGCGGCTTGCATATAAGAGGCGGAAGACCTGATGAAGTAGTGTATGTAGTGAATGGTGTTGAAATAAGGGATCCTTACACTAATTATACAAGTGCGGGTGTTCCTCTTATTTCCCTGGAAGAAGCTTCAATTTCAAGAGGAGGGTTTGATGTTGATCAGGGTACGACTGCCTCAGGAGCAATTTCCATTGTGACGAGGAGCGGCGGTGACAAGTACGGCTTTGAACTCAGGACAACGACTATGGATTTTTCATTTCTTGGAAACACAATTTACGGATATCTTGATGAGAATACAGGTGATTATTATAGGGATTTTGTCCTCGGAAAGGAGACTGATATAAGTAAAGTACGGGTTAAGAGGCATAGACAGGGGGAAATATTTTCCGATTTTGCAATATATGGACCTGTATTACCCGGAAGGAGGGACTGGGCTAAATTTTTCTTCAGCGGCGAATACCGAACAGATAGAAATAGAGTTCCTGTAGCAATGGATGAATCTTGGAGGGATAAAAATTATGCTTTTAACGGTAAAATAACAGTTCCTTTCGGGAATACATTTCTTCTCTTCTGCTCAGGATTTTACAGATATCAAAAATGGAGAAACTGGGATGATAATTGGAGGTTTGCCCTTGATAATTTCTGGAGATATGAGGCAAGGGAATTTCAGATTTCCGGTGGTATAAACTGGCTTGTTTTGAATAAATATATGAATGAGTTCAGATTCGGATATTATAAGAGACACTGGAAAAGAAATGTCCTTGAAGATGTGGATAATGATGGAGTGGATGATTTTGATGATAGGGACGAAGACGGTTGGGTTGAAGTTGATTTGGATTATTTCAGACCAGTTTATTATGATTCTGTTCAGAAGAAGTGGGTTGTGGGTGATTATAAGGTTGGTTTGGATTCTTTAATGAAACTTTATGAAGGGTATGAAGAGATGGTTGAAGTTAATGAAGCAGAGGGTTATGTTGAACTTCCCTTTTATTGGTGGGAGGCAGGTGTTGCTTCTCTCTACCCTGCCGTCTCACAGGGGCCTCCCTGGTGGCCACTTGATACTACTTATACTGCACCCTACAACAAAGCGGGATGGGGACAGAGAACAAGATTGGATATAGAGGTGCTTGAAGTTTATAAATATGACGAATACGGAAATATGCTTCTTGATACCGTAATAGAAATGTCGGGTAAATGGTACAGATATCCTTTTGAGCCGACACCGGAATATGTAAGAAGTGGGAAATCTTCCTTAGAAGACCTTTTAGGAGAAGGATGGAAAGAAAGAAGAGTTCTTCTAAAACTGGGAAATCAATACATGCCTCTTCCTTGGGTTTATCCACGGGCTCAGTGGGGAATCGGTGAAAGTAGATTATTTACATTTTCATGGAGATTAACTTCACAGCTTGTTAAGAAAACAAAGACAACAGCCGGTCATGAACTTCTTGCAGGATTTGAGTACAAGAGAATGGGAATTACACGATATACGGTTGATTATGCAGGTGGGTTATCAAATATTTATTTTGATTTTGTAAATCCTCCTTTTGAGAAAAGACCGGGGGACCCTGAGAATTTCATTGATTGGTTTGAAGATCACCCGGTGAATCCCTGGCAGGTTGCTTTTTATTTAAGGGATAAAATAGAAATGGAAGGAATGGTAGCAAAAGTCGGTTTCAGGTTTGATTATTATGACCCGAACGGTTGGTTTTTCACTGATACACTTAAACCTTTTGATCTTGATCCTGTATACGGTGGTCAAGGTATCAGGTTATTAAGTAAAGCTGCAAGAGCAAAGGGAAGATGGTATATATCACCGAGGCTCGGTATTTCACATCCTATAACAGAAAGGGATGTATTGCATTTTACTTATGGGCATTATTTCCAGGTTCCACCTTACTATCAGATGATTACTTCTTATGTCTTTTCGGGTGCATTCCCGGTTGTAGGAAATCCCAATCTTGAGCCCGAAAAGACAATAGCATATGAATTGGGTATCAAGCACGGTTTCACAGAAGACTTTATAGTGGATATTACCGCATTTTATAAAGATATATTCGGATGGGCAAGGTCAAATATGTATCCTATCGGACAGACAGGTGAAAATTATACTTCTTTTACTAATGAAGATTACGGATATGCAAGGGGAATTGAGGTCTCATTTATCAAGAGAACAGGTGGTGCATTTTTACCTTATCTTGGACTTAATGCTAATTATACATATCAAATAGCTCTCGGTTCCTTTTCCAGTCCCTGGCAGGCATACAGATGGCAATGGGCAAGATATCCTCTTCCTCCAAAGGAAATGTACCTTGATTGGGATATAAGACATAAATTGAATGTTGTAATCTCTTGGATAGTACCCAAGGGAGCAAAAGGTTTTGCATTTGATGACTGGGGGATTACAATAAATCATTCTTATAGCTCCGGTGCACCCTGGACGCCTCCTTTCAGGAGTTCCAGAGATGCAATGGAAAAAATTAATGCAGAAAGAATGCCTTCTACTCAGAATACTGATTTAAGAATTTTCAAGAATTTCTCCATAGGTGGGCATGGTTCACTTCAGCTTTTCTTGGATGTGTATAATCTACTTAATGTGAGAAATTTAAACAGTATTGCTGATGCACAATGGTATGATCAGTTTGGTGACCCTGAGGGCGAGGCAAAGAACCTTACGGTTTGGGGACAAAGAAGAAGGGTACGATTCGGTTTCTTTATTAAATTTGCTGGATTTTAAAAAGGAGGTTTTAGATGAAATACTATTTAAAAGTATTTATTCTATTGATGTTAGTGGGTGGTCTTATATTTGCAAGAAATAAAAACGCAAATTCCGGTATAACTACTTCTTCTGCAATGAAAACATCCGAGAATCTTATATTCCAAATTCTTGTACCGGAAGTATGGAATTACATGAGCAATTACGGTTCACTTGGTGGCGAATTCGGTGCGGGTCTATATGGATATTCTTGGCCCGGTGGTGCTGCTGTGAATAATTACTATTTATGGGGTGGATACTTTGCAATAGGTGCAAAAGTAGGTGGAAGATATTACACTACTTACACACAGTATCCTCCTACAACAGGATTATGGGCACCAACCTCTGATTTTATTGAATATGCGGGTCCGGGAAAATCGGTTTATGATGTTGTGGTTTCGTGGAATGATTTTAAAGATGATAATCCCAGAAACTCCAGTGGTAGGCATCTCGGAATTAAAATAATATGGAGGACACTTTCCTGGCCTCATGAACCGTATAATGATTTTATTGCTCATGAGATATATATAATTTATGATAAATCTCAATCTGATATAGCCGGCGCAGGTGATTATCTTGACTCAGTCTTTGTGGGAATGTGGTATGACTGTGATGTTTCAAATGCTGATCCGACTGATCCTCATATTGATGATTTAGTGGGTTTTGACGGTTGGACAAAAGGAGAATGGAATAACCCGAATTTTACATATCTCTGGGATAATATGGACTTGGTAACTCATATGTCAAATGACACATTTTTACCGGAACCCGATGGAATAAATGATCATTATTTCATATGGGGTGATGAACCTGAATATGAAAAAATAGTTGATTCTTCAATGGCTATTACCATAAATCAGGCAGGAAACACTTATTTAGGGTATTTAATTCCTTATGGAATGAGTTATATTTATGATGGTGACAATCCTGCTGACCCAGGTGATGATACGGGTGAAGGAGGAGCGTGTGCGGGTTATATAGGAGGAGCATGGATTTATACACCGCCTACCCCTTCTGATTCTATAGTGATAAACGGAACGGATACTTTCAGGATCATAAGACCCTGGTCTCATCAATGGTGGAACTGGGAATCTGACCCTGCTACTGATGAGGATGTTTATGCATATTTAAAAGGAAAACATCCTGCAACATTATTTTACAGATATGCTCCGCATCCTAAGGATTTAGGTTTCAAAGAGTTTGATTATAGATTTTTGAATACAGTCGGGCCATTTAGAATAAAAAGCGGAGACACTTTAAAATTGGTGTGGGTAGCAGGTGTTGGACAGGGACTTGATGGTGGATATGATGATTACTGGGGTAGAGGCTGGCAAAGGGGTTTAAGACATGTAATAGAATGGGCATTTAAAGCATATTATGCAGGTGACCCAGGAGATCCTGCACATCCAACACCGCCTAAATTTGATCCTAACAAAGATACTCACTGGAAAATTCCGGTACCTCCTCCCGCTCCTCTTTTAAGATATTCTCCTTCTCCCGAAGGTGTTGCTCTTGCATGGGATAATACAGCAGAGAGGTATGTGGATCCTTTGAAAGGAAGACCGGATTTTGTGAAATATAGAATATATAGAGCAATTTACCAGCCTTTAAATTTTGAACTTATAGCAGAGATTAATTACGATGCCGAAGGGAATATAGCCCATAATTATGTGGATAATGAGGCAAAACCGGGTTACCCCTATTATTATGCAGTTACAGCTGTTGATGAAGATGGACTTGAAAGTCCGACTAACAATTATCTTAAAGACGAATACAATAATCCCTTACCCCTTATAATGCCCGTTTCTCCTTCTCTCCCGAATGATGTGAGTGGTGTTTATGTTACCCCTAATCCTTTCAAGGGTTCTGCTAAGTGGTCTCAAACTGAAGTACACAGTACTCTTGCGTTTATGAACCTCCCTCCTTCCTGTAATATTTATATATTTACATTTAGTGGAAAACTTGTAAAGAAAATTGTTCATAGGTCTGGAACAGGAATGGAAACTTGGAATCTTCTAAATGAGGATGGAATAAAGGTGTCGAGTGGTGTATATCTTTATAAGGTAGAGACACCTAATGGTAATTATAAAATAGGAAAATTTGTAATACTGGATTAAGGAGGTTTGAAAATGAAGAAATTTTTAATGATATTAGTGATAATTTTATTACCTTTCTCTACCCTCTTTTCGCAGAAAAAGGAGGGTAGAGCGTCCGCAGACTTTCTCTCAATACCTTTATTGCCAGAAGCTATGGGAATGGGTTCAGCTTATGTAGCTGTTGAAGGCGGTCCTCATTATGTATTCTGGAATCCTTCTCGTATTGCTGAGGTTAAAGGAAAAGCATTTTATGCAGGTTATGTAGGATGGTATGTTGAATCAAAAATTCCCTATTTCTCTTTTACCTTTTCAAAACCACCTTATGGTAATTTTGCAATTTTTGCTTCAGGAGTATATTCTCCCAATTTTCAAGAAGCTACGGAGGATGCCCTTTTAACCGGGAATGTTTTCTCTTACAGTGCTTATCAAATCGGTGTTTCTTATGCAAGGTATTACACAGATAAATTTGCTGCGGGGTTAAATATTAAGTATATTCAGGAAACATACGGACCTTATTCTAAGGCAAAAACCTATGCAATTGATGCAGGTTCCATTTTCCATACGGGATTTGGAAGTTGGCGACTCGGAATGGCTCTTCAGAATCTTGGTCCTGATATAAAACCAGAGGGAACATATCTTTTGTGGCAAACAGGTGAAATGAGACCTTATTCTGCTGCTCCTTTACCTGCTGTTTTTAGATTAGGACTTGCAGGTGAGGTGATAGATAATCCTGGTCTTAAAGTGACCTTATCAATAGAACTTATGCACCCTACAGATTATGCAGAATCAGTATCTTTTGGAATGAAATTGTTATATATGAATATGGCTTATCTTTGCTTAGGATACAGATATTACATAAGTAAACTCCCTGTTGACGATGTTGGTGCGGGTGGTTTAGGTTTCGGTTTCGGGCTTAATTATAAAACATCATTTGGTGGATTGGGATTTTCTTATTCTTACACTGATATGGGTATTTTACCGGATATTCATCGTTTTTCTTTGAATTATGGATTTTAAAAAGGAGGTTTTTATTATGAAGATATTAAAAAATATAGTTTGTTTTAGTTTAATAATGATGATTGTATCGTGCGGTACTAAAACAGGTCCTACTCCGCCTCCTGCCCTTAGTTTAAGGAAATTGTTAAAAGAAGGTTGGACAAGCTATGGTAAACATGAAGAAGAAAAAGCGTATGCAAAATTTGATACTCTTGTTTCTATGGTAAGAGCGGATACAGGAGATGGGTATATAGGGCTTGCTTATGCTGCAAGAGATTTGTTTTCATATTCAGAATCTCACTCTTCAAATGCACTTGCGCTTTCCTTGCTTAATGACCCCATTAAAAGGGTATTGAATGAAAGGGCAATCATAATTGATTCCTCTTATTGGATTTATGTTAGGAATCCTATAGGATTTCTTGTAGATACTTTTGTAGTGTGTGAAGTGGGAAAGGAGGATAAAAGAGGTGTGCCGGTAGGAACAAAATTGAATTATGTAATTATAGAAGTTAAAGATAAAGCATTGAGATTAGCCCCTGACTTTACTCCGAAGGGTCCTCCCCGCAGTGAAGATGAGATTCTCGTGACTTATTATACTTATGACACTACAAAAGTTGTAAATGGCTTACATCTTTTAGCTTATGCAAACGAAGTTGCTACCTATTATGCTGAGAATAAATATTGGGAAGCTGCCGGTATGTTCAGGAATTTTGAAATCTTATTAGATAAATTTGGTTCTGATTTTAATTTTAGTAAGGCATATCCTATCCTTCTTGAAGATAAATCTATAGAAGAAGAACTCAATTCAATGATTAATGACTATAATGTTAAGTTAATCGGTGCTTTTGCATACTTTAATAAAGGATTTTATGCGAATTCAATTTATATTGTGAGAGACCTTATAAATAATCCAAACTGGAATGACCCTGACAACCCTGATGTTGAAGCTTTATATAATAAATTAGTCGAACTTTCAAAATAACAAAGGAGGTTAGAAGATGAAAAAGATAACATGGATTCTTTTGATAGTTTCCTCCACGCTTTTTTCTGCTTTTAATGTGGGGGATACCGCGACATTTACAACTTATATAGTGGGTCCATTCGCCGGATACACTTCAAGGAAGGTAATGTGTCAAGCTGTTACCTCTCATGCCTATATCTTCACACAGGAGGATTATTACCCTATAAATCATGTTAAAGGAATGCAAGGGCAGGATATATTTGCACTTTCAAGTGATGGTTCTTTGTTTAAATATGATGCTTCTACGCAGAGTTGGAAAAAAGATACATTTGATGTTAATTATTTTGTAATTAAGCCTGTCTCCGCAACTAAATATCATATAATCATAGGAACACCTTCGGGTGTGGCATATAAAAGTAATACTACTTCCTGGACCGATAAGTTACCCGATTATGATGCTGTTCGTCAGGATCTCAATATCAAAAAATTTGCAGTTTCTCCAATCGGGGTAAGTTCATTTTATAGAGTATATTATATGAATAAAAAAGGTTTCTATTATGCAAATGGTACCCAGGCATCGGGTCCGAGTAATTCCTGGATTCCGCTTGAAGGAATATTTGTTGATGAGAATTTTCAGAAATATAATGAAGGAGATTCGGTATGGGGCGGTGTGGTTGAGACATTTACAGATTCAGTACTATTGGTTTCCACAAAGGCTCTTACCTTTGGAGATACTTCTAATTATTCTACTGGTGTAGATTTTAGTATAAGTGCATATGATTTTACAGCGTATTTTACAATTTATACCGATTCTGTAAATACCCCTGAATTCAGAATAGATCTCAAAAGAGAAAGTAGTAATGGAACTTATACTTCCCTTTATATAGAGTTTAAAAATTCTTCTGTTTATTTAAATGACCAAAGGGTAGGACCTATAAAACCCGGAGACGGATTTAATTTTACTTTGGTTGTTAAGGATAATAAAGCGGTTTTGAAGTATTCTTCTTTGAAAGGTGTTTCTGGAGAGAGTGATACCGTAAATTGTTACTATCAAAATTCCTTTGATAGATTTAAAGGTTTCACCTTTGTTTTCGGTTCCAACTCTTCCTCTAAATTCTATATAGATGATGTTTTCATTGTGCCTTATGAAGTTAAAAAAATAGCGGGTCATGCATCTGATAGAAAGCGTTGTTTCTTCTTGCTTCCTTATGCTTTGGTTATATATGATAACAATGTTCCTGAGTGGAGACTTATTTATACTGCTTTACCCGGTAGTAGTGAATTTGTTGATCTTGTGAGTGTTCCGTATGCCGATAGCCTATTGTACCTTGTTATGAAATCAAAAGTAGATACCTTAGAAGTATTTTCAATATTGAAATTAGAAGATACTACGGGTGATTTTTCAGGACCGCCTGTAGTTTCTACTATTACTGATTTTACGGGTGAGTATCTTACCTTTTCTATTAACTTTTCCAATCCTTCCCAACTTGCTTTCTCTTATAAAAATGAATCCGGAATGCCTCATCTTTTAATTTCGAAAGATGGCGGATCTACTTTTACCGAAGAAATGTCAGGATTTGCGGAATGGGGTCCTTTTGACTGGACAGGGGTCGTGCATTCTTTCTATTTTGAGAATGATAATACCTATTTTGCCGGAACAGAGCAGGGTGTATTCAAAAAGTCAGGAACCGGTGACTGGGAAGAAATTAACAGAGGGATACTTAAAAGGTTTGTTACAAAATCAGAGATTCAGGCGTTTGCAAACCTTGTGGAGACTTTTCCGTGGGACGCGTTTTATAACGAACTCGGACCTTTCGGTGTTAATAGGGATAATGACGATCATGTTATTATTCTGCTTTCAGAAACCGGTTATGTGCTTTCATCCGATGCAAAAATTCCGATAGGATATGCTTATAATGCGGATGTTATTAAAGATAACAAAGTCGAAATGATTCAAATAGACCCTATTGATACAAAAGTGGATACTTTGAGGGATTTATCTAATCCGGCTTTACTTAAAGATTTGGCTTATGCATTGGCTGGTTTACATCTGATTACATGGGACCCTGATGAACCTGCATGGTTAAGGGTAGGAGCAGAAGTTGTAGGTTATCATATATTAAAAGCAGGTTCTTTGGATTCACCAAATAAGGCTGATACATTTATTCTTCCTGAAAAGAACTTGTTGCACACTTATATTAATACAGATATTGAAAGTGAAAGGAAATATGCTTTTCCCTTCATATATTATCTTGTTGAAAAGAAAGGAATTTCTGTATTAAGAAACTGGTGGCAGGATAAGAAATATCAAGGACTTCTGGGACTCACACAATTTGCAAGAGGTGATGGTGATACAGCTTTGTTCTATGAAGATGTCCTTTATAATGTTATGACGGGAGGGTTTAAAAATATTGTGGCGGATCTTACTTATAAAGATTTTGTTGAATACAAAGCCTGGGTTTCCGGTTATTCAGAAAAGTTATCTCCCTATTCTTTTGTTGCTATAAAAATAAAGAATCCGACAGACTACGGAGTTATCACATCATTTAAATATAAAGGGACAATCACGAACGGACTTTTCATTCATCCTGAAAATGAGTCGCTTATAGTTACAGTGCCGGAACCCAAAGGAAAAGAAAGGGAAGGTATATTAACTTTGCCTAATGATACAACAACTATAAAGAAATTCTTATTTGTCGGTTATGACGATGATACAATTGGAGGACCTGATGAAGCGAGTTTCAGGTTTGCAATAGGTGTTGATAATAAAGCCCCTGAGGTTGTAACCGGCTTCTTTCACAGTGATTTACTGAACAAAAGAGTTAATCTTTTTATTTTCGGAAATGAAAAGATTTACAAAGACCCTGCTAATTCCAAGCCTTATGTTTTTATGATTGCCGGAAATGATACTACGGAATGTGAGGTTTCTGTAAAGTCTTCATATATTGATACACTTCCTTCAGGTTCACCGGTTGCTGCTATGTATGTTTCGGATGTGGATCTTAATTTTGTGAATAAAGAAGCAAAAATTCTTATAAAAGGTGCAGACCTTCTCGGAAATGATTTTAATGATATTGAAATTATATTTAATGAATGGTTAACACAAAAAGGAACTTTTGCTTATAGTGATGGTTCTCTTATTATTGAGACACCTGATGGAGCGTTTTCTTCAATAAAGTCCATTCTGGTTTCAAAGACGGATTTTGTGCCGTTTGAGAGCGATGCAAGAGCAAAAAGGGTTTCTCCTTATTATGTAATAGGTAATGAAAATCTTTATGCACTGCGTCCATGTGTGGTTAAAATAGAATATCCTGGTAAAGGAACCCTTTACCGATATGAGAATGGGATGTGGGTGAGAGTGGAAGGTGGTCTTGATAACAACGGTTTTTATGTTGCTCCTGTTCAGAAATTCGGGGTTTTTACATTTTATGACGGGGATACTCCATCGAAACTTAAATTCTCGCTTTCGTTATCTAAGTATGTTTTAAATAGCAAGGAGCCCCTGTTTGTGAATATAACATTACCCGAAAGGTTGAATGCGGAACTTAAACTCTATAATGCCTCCGGTAGGGTTATAGAGGTGATTAAACAAGGAATATGGAATTCGGGTTCTCATGTTATAGGTGTTAATGTGAATAAATTACCTTCCGGAAGTTATTTCTTAATTTTTAAAGCAAAAAGCCTGAAAGTGACAAAGAAGGTGATTAAGGTTGAATAATTTATTAAAAATGGTTTATATTAAAAAATCACTTATCAAAAAAGGGGTTCAATTCCCCAAAAACATTTGGAGGAGGTTTTTATGTGGCGTAAAGTAATGCTACCGCTCCTTTTGACAGGAGCGCTGATGGCAGGTGAATTTTTTGCTGTAAAACCTGCCAAAAAGTCTGCGGGAAAAAGCGATATAGTTCCTCTTAAGAATGTCAAAATGCAGGTTCAAAAATTATGGAATAATCCTGTTATTACTGCTGCTCAATGGGGACAGGGATTAGGTGCTGCCGCTGTTCTCGGTCCAGCAGATACACCTTTGATTGACTGGTGGACAGAACTTGCATGGACGGGAGATATTAAATTCGGGATCTGGAATATTTATGACCCTAATGCTCCAGCATATGTATTAAGTGGTATAGACCCTGGAGATACATTTGCCGCATATTTTAAACCACCTGCAGCCTGTACTATCGTAGCTTTTGGTATTTACTATTTTAACGATGAAGGTTCTCCTACAGCAGACTTAACATATTTGGCGGCATGGACAAGACCCGAAGTTGACCCAGAATTTATTTGGGATTATGGTGCAGGTTTAGATCCTACTGCACCTCTTGGTGCATATATTGATTATCATTATGGATATAATTATCCTGCCCCTAATCCTCCTTACGATGATACTAATTTAATAACATCTCCTACCTTAATCTCGGTTCCTCAAGATACTCTTAATATTCAGTATACTATATTTTATCCAGATTCCGGTGCCATAGATGATTCCACAGGAGATGAATTTTGGGTTGCTTGGACACCTTTGACTGCCGGAGCATCAAATGCAATGCCCTGGGTAGTCATTACCGCAAGTTATGGAAAAGGTGATTGGAAATGCTGGATTTATCAGCAGGACCTTTCTGGATTCGGCATAGATCCCGGTTGGTATAACCAATGGCACGGATACTGGATGGATGCATTCGTATGGATTTATGAAGACCCGCCTTCGATGTGGAAAGAGGTGACAGATTTACCTTGGACATTTTCAACCGGTCCGTTTAAAGTTAGAGCCCATATTGTAGATATTCTTGGTATTCCGGCAGCAAATCAAGGTGTAAGAGCATGTACACTTCTTGTCTGGACCTCGGCAGGTGATACTTTTTATATTGATGGAGGAAAGCCTGTTGAAGGAGATTCAACCGATGGTTGGTGGGAATTCACATTCGGACCATTCACTCCCGGGGATACGATTTACTATACAGGGTATATAGCGTATGATTACAGTGGAGGTTCTTCATCCGAAGGAAAAGTTCATTCCTTTGTTATCCTTCCTTATGACCCGAAATATAAAGTTCTTTTTGTTGATGAAGACCAAGATGCCTGGGCACAATATGCCTATGATATATTGAATGAATTGGTTGACCTCAAAGATACTGTTGTTAACGGTACACCTGCTGCTTATTATTGGGATGCTGCGGTTTACGGATATCCTGATTCCTCTGTTTTGGATATCAATAAATTTGATATGGTCTTCTGGACAGGTTGGGGACCCGAAATTTTTGCTTCGGATACAGCTCTTGTTAAAGCGTACTTAGATGCAGGTGGACAATTGTTTATTTCATCTCAAGACTTGGTTGTTGGAGGTTTTGGTATAGGAGACTGGACCAGTGAAGTCAACATAAAGAATGATTATCCCGGTCACTTCCTCCATACTTATTTAAAAATGGGAATTGCTCTTGATGATTACATAGGAGGTGTAGTTTCCTCTAATTACGATACAGTGAATGCATTTTATGGATTCCCGGGCGATACAATTTCTGATCCTTGGGGTTACGGAGATTCTATACTTTATTACGGATTCTTACATTATAATTTTGCCGGATATGTATTCCCCGATGACTTAGGAAATGGTGTTTATGATACTGTCTTTCCTTGTTTCTTCTATGAGAAGGGTGTACCTGATAGAGAAAGTGGAACCCCTGCTGCTTATTGGTATGACGGAACTGCATACGGTGAACCCTATAAAATTGTCGTAGCCTACTTCAATTATCAATTCCTTGTAGAGGGTGTCCAGTATGATACAGCAGGTAATGTTATTAGCTATTATCAGGATACTTTTGATTTGAAGTTGTTGACAGAGAGAATACTTGAACTTTTCGGTTACACAAGTGTCGGTGAATTGCCCAGCTTCAAACCCAAGGCTCTGAGACTTTCACTCCGAGCACCTTCCATTGCCGGACTCGGAAATGTCAATCTCTTTTATACAATTCCGAATGCAGGAAATGTAAGAATTGCACTTTATGATGCATCTGGTAGGTTAATAAAGAATCTCTTTAACGGCAGAAAGAAAGCAGGTGCCTATGCCATTTCATTCCCGACTAAGGATCTGAGAGCAGGAACATACTTTGTAAAACTTGACTTTAACGGAAAATCTAAGACACAGAAACTGGTCTTTCTCAGGTAGAAGACAAAAATTATAAAATAAAATTGCCCCCGGGTTTAATCCCCGGGGGTTTTTTTATTATAATTTATAGATGAAAATACTCTTTTTCTTTCTTTTTCTTTTGAGCAGTTCAGAAAAGGACTATATAAAAAAAATAAATGAACTGATTAAAAGAAGAAGATATGATAAAGCAGAGGAAATTATCAGAGAAAACAGAAAAAAAGGAAAAAATGAAAAACTTGATTACCTATTCATTTATGTTTTTTATAAAAAAAAGGTTCCAGACTCTGTTATTTTTTATTCTAATAAGTTCTTAAAAGATTATACGCGGAGTAAATTTAAAACAGAAGTATTATACATGCTTGCAAAAGGGTATGAAGATAAGAAATTTTCAATAAGAGCATTTGAAACTTATATTGAGGTATTGAGACAAGGGAAATCTCCATACTATAAAGAAGCAGAAAAAAAAGTAATAAAATATGCCAAAATAATCTCTTTAAGGGATTTACTGAGAAATATTACAAAGCTTCAAAATATGCCGATTTATCCTGAACTCCTTTCAATCGGATTTGATAAAGCAAGAGCAGAAGGAGACCTTCAAGCGCAAGAGGAAATATATACCATTCTGAAAGAATTTTATCCTGAACATAAAAAAACAAAAGAGGCAGAAAGAATATTTGAAAAAAAGAAAAAATCCTTTTTACCTATTTTCGGAGAAAGAAGAGGAAATCTGGTTCTTCTACTGCCTCTTACAGGACCTGACAGCACTTACGGGAGGGATTTTTTAAGGGGTTTTAAACTTTCTTTTAAAGAAAATTCTTACAAAACAGAAGATACAAAAGGAGAACCGCTTTATACATATAAAGTCCTTAAAGACCTCTTTACATTTTCTCAAAACTTCTCAATTGCAGTTGGTCCGATTCTTGAAGAAAATATGTTTATTGCACTTCCTTTGTTCTCGGAAAAGAAAGATAAAGTTTTCATTCTTCCTTCTCTTTCTTATATTAGAGCTCCTGAGTTCGGAAACAATATAATTTCTTTTTCAAATTCGATTCATGAAGAAATAAAAGCCATTGTGGAGAGGTTTATTTTACCGAATAACTTTGATTCCATTGCGATTTTAATTCCCGAAACCATAGAGGGCGAAAGCATTTATTCTTTCCTCCATGACCTTTTTTCAAATAAAGAAAACTTAAAAGTTTTATTTTTAACCTATTCCATTGATTCGGTAGATTTCCAATCTAGGCTTGATTCAATGATAAAATTCTTCGGTGATACGCTTGGTCCGGAGCTTATAATATTTCCTTCTGGAACAGAAGAAGGGCTCCTTGCTCTTGCTTCTCAGGTTGTGTTTAAGGGTTTTAAATCTTTGATTATTACTACGGGTAAATTCACCACAGAAGATTTTGCTTTGAAATCAAATCAATATATCGAAGATAAAGTAATTTTTTCCTCAATAGGGATATGGGACAGAACACTTTATGAAAAATTTATAGAAGAGTATAAAAAAGCATATAATGATTATCCGGGCGAAGCTGCATTCTTAGGATATGATACAGGAATAATTTTGAATTATGCTTTTGAAAAAAATATGAGCGGTCCCTTTTCTTTCAAGAATTTTTTAAGAAATTTAAAAGTTTTCAAAGGTGCATATAAGTTTTATTTATTTGCAGAAGAAGGCGATTTTATAGTAAAATTTTACCGGATAAAAAATAAAAGATTTTATGAAATAAAATGAAAAATTCATTGCCTTATAAAAAAGAAAATTACATTTTGCTTATTGCAGGAATTATCTGCGCTGTAATCGGATTTGTGTTTTTATGGTTTGGAGATAAAACCTTTTCCGTAATCTTTATGGTTGTGGGTTATCTTATCCTTATCCCTCTGGGTCTTCTTCTGAAATTTAAATAAAATTAATTAATTTGTGTTAAAAACCCATAATTTATTATAATAATTTTGATGTTCCTGATATTTTTATTAATAAATCTCTGGACTTATAAAGGACCCTAAGGAGGATGGGTGCAAAGCATAAAGGTTTCACCTTCAGGAAGTGTTTATATCGGAGTATTCTTCGGAGGAATATATAAAAGTATAAATAAAGGGCAAACTTGGTTTCCTTTAACAGATGATAATGATTCTTTATTTTTTAAAGAAATTCCCTATCTTAAATTACATTACTGGAATCCCGACAGTGTAATTTTTTTCTTGGCGGTATCGGATTCTCAAAACGGCTCAGGCAAGGTTTATGAACTTTATTTTACCTATGATGCAGGGAATAACTGGATAAAAATACCGATTTTCCTTTTACCCGGAGATGTAATTGAAGGACCTGTCGGACTCGGAATAATTGATACTTTTCTATTCATAGGGTTTGACAATAAGGTACTCAAATTTAATATATCAAGATGGACCTTTGATGCCTTAAATTCTATCCCTTCCACACTGTTTCCTATAAAAGATTTGAATGACTTTTTTATACCCGGAACAGGAAGAGGTCTTGTAATATCAACACAACAGGGTGTCCATGTTTCCACCGATGCTGGAAATACATGGACACAATTCCCAATAGGAGACACTGTGTTAAATGATACGGAAGTAAAAAAAACATTTATACTTCCGCCTTCTGCTTCTGTTCCTGCAGTTTGCTTTGCAACAGGAAGGGGTGTTTTTTATCTTGACCCTGTATCAGGGCAGTGGAAAAAAAGCACAAATTCACCCTACGGAGTTGAAGGTTTTTGGTATGTGGATACCGCAAAAGTATATGCATATAACTGGAATGAAATTTATGTAAGTTCAAATTATGGAGTGGAATTTACAGATACTTTAAAATTACCGACATCTATATTTCCTTTAATTTACGAACTTTCCTCTATTCGGGATTCTTTGCTTGTTGCAACATCCGCAGGTGTCTTTTATACAACGGATAACGGCTTAAGTTTTAATTTAAGAAACAGGGGTATAAGGGAAGTGATGTTGACTTCCGTGGATATTAACCCTTCCATTTCTTCAGAACTAATTATTTATTCAGCCGGTTCCGGTGTAATGAAAAGTAATGATTACGGAAATTCATTTGTTTATAAAAATAAAAAACTTGCCCCCTTAATAACAAAAGCAAGTTATCATCCCGGGCAAGGTGATGTGCTCTATGCTTTAAGTTATTTCGGAGGAATATATAAAAGCATTGACGGAGGAGAAAACTGGAATATTTTAAATTCCACGGATACAATACCGATAACGGAATTTTTTATCCACCCGATTTTCCCAAAGTGGATATACTTGGGAACAAAAGATGGTCTTGTAGTTTCAAAGGATAGCGGTAATACATGGTTAAAGGTTATAGACGGGGTGAGCACTGTAACCGGTATTGATGTGAGTAAAGAAAATCCCGAAAGGATTATAATATGTACTTATCTGAACGGTTTATTTATAAGTAATGACACGGGTTTGAATTTTACAAATTTCAGCAATCCTCCTGAAATTGATGGACTTATAAAGGTTAAAATAAGCCCGGTGCATGACAGTGTAATATATGTATTAAAAAATTCGGATAAAATTTTTCTTACAGAAGATTTCGGACAATCATGGAAGCCGGTATTTTCTAACCCTTCTTATATTTTTACCAATATGGATGTTTTTGAGAATAACCCGGAAATTGTATATGTTTCACTTTTTAATTATCCGGGAATACTTCAATCCCTTGATAGAGGAAGAACATTTTTTAATTTCGGAAAGGGATTAAAAGACCTTTCCTTTTATCCGTTAAGTTTTAATATTAAATTGGATTCAAAAACTAATATACACAGAGCCTATTGTGCTACTGTGAACGGCTTATTTGAGATTAAAGATAGTGTATTTGTTTTAAACGGTAATGTAACACCCCCTGTATTTACACCTGACGGAGACGGAGTGGATGATTCCTGCATTTTTTACTTCAACGCAGAAGATTCCTCAAATATAGGAATATTATACGCATATATTTATGATTCCTTGGGAAACATTGTGAATAAATTTAAGACCTTGAAAGCAAAAGAGTTAACCCTTCAAACCTCTATCATATATTACGGTTATAATGACACCGGAATACAGATTCTACCGGGCACATATACAATTGAAGCATTTTCCTATGACGGTCTGCTTAATTATGACACATTCAGAACAACATTTAAAATAGATTATGTACCTTTACAGACTTCAAATATTATTTCACTTGCCAATACTTACCAGCAAAAATTTGCCCTTACGAATGACGGAAAAATTTATGTGTTTTATGTTTCATGGAGAAATTTTCCGGAAGTTTATTACAGTATATCGGAAGACGGAGGAATAACATGGAGTTATCCTGTCAATATTTCAAATTCCAGAAGAAGAAAATCAATTCTGCCTTGTGTTGATGTAAATATAAAAGGAGAGATAGGGGTTATATTTTTGGAAGAAAATATACTCGGTGTTTTAAGGCCTGCCTTTGTTCTTATTGACTCATCGGGTGTAGTTGAAAAAATTTCCTTTACAGGAAATAAAAACTGCGGAGAAGTTTTTTTAATATCGGACTTGCAGGGCAATTTCCATGTTGTCTGGTCCGAAGAGGTATCCACTTCAAATTACGATATATATTATCGCAGATGGGATACTCAAAGCAATGCTTTTGATCCGGTAATAAGACTTACTACTTCCTCGGTTCCCTCTATGAACCCCTTTTTGGTAACCGATGAGTTCGGAAATCTCTATCTTTATTATTCCGAAGGAATTAAAGGTTCCGAAGAGATTCATCGCATGAAGGGAAATATATCCGGAACATGGGACTTAGCATCCGACTCAACCCTGTTTGATGGCTCCTCCCCTCAGGTTGTTATAGATAATATAAACAATGTCCATTTATTCAGATTGTATAACGGTAGAATATACTATACTCAATTTATCCCGGATTCCGGATGGAGTTCTGATGTTATTGTTGACCAGGGAACAGGGAATATAAAAGATTTTTCTGTTTCTTATGATTCACTTGACAATATATATGTTGTATGGGCGGAAAGCACAACTGCATATTCAATAAAAGCAAGATTAAAAGAACATACCGAGGGATGGCAGGATATAAGGGAAATAGTTCCGTATAATGCCCGGAGCCCTTCTCTGAGCCGTCCCCACTCGGGAAAGATTCTGTATTTGAAAACAGACAGTATCCCCTATAAGGTATCTTTTGCTGATTTTGAGTCCATTTTAGATACATTTCCTCCCCTTATAATAACATATTTTGAAAAGGATACGGTTATGATCGGTGATTCCGCAATTTTATATATAGAAACAAACGAATTATTAAGTGATAATCCCACGGTTACGGTATTTAAAAACAATTTTCATGATACACTTTTTGTAATAAAAGATTCTTTAAATCCTTTATTATATTACAGTTCTTTCTCCACAAAGGGTTTTCCCTCCGGTGAGGTATATTTCAAAGTTTATGCAAAAGATGTATCCGGAAATGAGAATTATTCTCAGGATACATTATATACGGAGCGTAAGGGAGAACTTCTGCCCGAAGACCTTGTTATTATATGGCCGAATCCTGCAAGGAATACGGATAAGGTTCATATTGAATTTTCTACAAATGTAAATGTGAAGGTGAAAATAAAGATTTATTCCCTGACAGGTAGACTCGTAAAAACTTATGAAAAGAATGCAATAGGCGGAGAAACAAGAAATGAATTTTTATGGAAAATAGATAAAAGTGTTTCCTCCGGTATCTATATGGTGGTTTTGGAAGCAGAAGACCCTGACACAAAAGAGATAAAAAGAGTAATTAAAAAAGTGGGAATTGTGAAATGAGATTCAAGATAACTTTTGTAATTTTTGTAACATTCTCTTTTCTTTATTCTTCAGGAGCGGAGTTTCTTCTCATTTATCCTGATGCAAGGGGTTCTGCAATGGGAGGGGCTTTATTTTCCCTTGCGGAAGGAGAGGAAGGTGTTTTCTGGAATCCGGCAGGAATACCCGAAAAAAGGGACCCGCATATTTCGGGAACACACTCGGAATGGTTTCAGGGAGCAAGATTTGAGTATGTTGCCTTTTCGTTGCCCAAAAACAGATTCGGGTATTTCGGGATAGGGATGAAAGCCCTGTATATTCTGAATATTGAAAGAAGAACACAATACACAATTCAACCCGAAGGCACCTATTCCGCAATTTTTTCAAATTTGAATTTTTCTTACAGCAAAAAAATTTCCGAATATTTTAATTTCGGTATAACCCTTAAGGTTATTTATGAAAATATTTATAAGGACATGGCTTTTGCCTTTGCAGGTGATATGGGCTTGCTTTATTTATCTCCCGCAGGAATAAGAGCGGGGCTTGTAGTTAAAAACATAGGGACTCCCGTAAAATTCATAAATGAAAGCGACCCCTTACCTTTGAGCATTAATGCCGGAATTTCCTATTTAACGCCTTCCAGAAATCTTGCATTTTCTTTTGGATATTCTTATGACGTTCCTGACAAATGGGGAGGTGTAAATATCGGAGCAGAATATACAATACTTAATAAAGTTTATTTAAGGGCAGGATATACCTCACTTCTTAATAATATAGACGGATTTTCCGGATATTCATTCGGAGCAGGATTTAAAATTCTGGGATATAAGATAGATTATTCCTTTGTTCCATACGGAATTCTCGGTTTTACTCATAAAATTACAATATCCTATTCCTTCGGATATTCACGAAAAAAGAGGCTTGAATTGGTGAAAAAGCTTAAAGCAAAGACAAGAGCTGAACTCCTTGAAAAGGAAAAATTGACAAGTATGTCATATTATGAACAGGGTAAAGAAAAGTTTGGAAAAGGGGAATATGAAGAGGCTCAGAAATTACTTGACATTGCTTTGATATGGGACCCTGATAATCAAAAAGCAAAGGAGTTGCTTGCACTCACCCAGGGAAAGCTTCTTGCAAGAAAACTTACGAAACTCTTTAATCAGGCAAGAAGGGCTTTCAGAAAAGGAAACATGCCCGAGGCTTTAAAATCGGTGTCAGAGATTCTTAAACTTGACCCTGCAAATGAAGACGCAAAGATTTTAAAGGATTCCATAGATTACATAATAAAAGAACAGGCAAAGAAAAGGGCTGAGAAAGTAAAAAGAAAAGAAGAAGTTTCAACATACTTTGAAAAAGGGATAAAATATTTTGAAAAGGGAAATTACAAAAAAGCAAAAATTTATTTTGAAAAGGTATTGAAGATATTTCCCGGTCATAAAGAAGCAAAGGAGTATATTACAAAGACAAAGTATGAGATAGAAAATAAGTTTAATGAATGTTACGAGAAAGCAAATAAATACTATAAAGAAAAGAAATATAATGAATCTTATCTTTTTATAAAAAAGGCTCTTGAATACAAATCAACACCCGAGGCAAAAAATATGTTTGAGAATATAAAGAGAAAAATAAAAGAGGAGGTGGATAAATTAATAAAAGAGGCAAAAGAACTGTATTCAAAGGGTAAATATGACGAGTCTTATGAAATTTGTTTAAGAGCAAAGAAATTTTCACCTGATAATCCCGAGATTTTGTCTCTGATAAGAAAAATAGAAAGGGAAAGGGGAGAGGAGATTGATTTGGACAAACTCTATCTTTTAGGGATTCAGGCTTATACAAGGGATGATTACAGAACAGCCCTTTCTTATTGGGGTAAGATTTTGGAAATTGACCCGAATTATCCGAACGCAAGGAAAAATTATGAAAGAGCTCTTGCCAAGATAAAGGAACTTGAAAAGAAGTGAGAAAATTTAAAATTCCGATTCAAATAAAATTTCTTATATTAATTGCAATTCTTCTTTCACTTATAAGTTTATTAACAATTAAATTTGTGGGAGATTATTCAGCCAATTCTTTAAGAAAGGAGATAGGATTAAGAGCCAGGATGTTCGGTAAAAGTATTGCTGCAAGTGCGGAGGATGCCCTTATTGAAAATGATGAACTCTTTCTTTTCAAACTCGTTACAGATGCTGTCAAAAACAGGGATATCCTGTATGCGTTTGTTGTCAATGAAGAAGGAACAATAAAGGCTCACAGTGATATAAATCAATACGGGAAAAAATACACACCCAGGGGCAAAGAAGTTAAAGCAGGTAGAATTTTAAAGTTCAAAGGAAAAGAGATTCTTGAAATCACAATTCCTGTTTTGCTTGCGGGTAAAAAGAAAATAGGGGAGGTTCATCTCGGAGTTTCCTTGGAACCTATAAAAGAAAATTTAAAAAAATTGAGGGAAACTATTATTTTTATAACTTTGGGAATTTTCTTTGTGGGAATAGTAATAACGGCTTTTATGACAAAGATAATGACAGATCCTATAAAAACGCTTGTAAAGGGAACAATGGAAATTGCCGAAGGTAATTTTGATTTCAGGATAAGGAAATATCCGAAGGATGAAATCGGAGACCTGGCTGTTGCATTCAATCAAATGGCAAGGAGTCTTAAAGAGAAGGAGTTGATAAAGGATGCATTTAAAAGGTATGTGTCAAAGCAGGTTGCAGAGGAAATATTCAAGAATCCAGAAAAATATATTCAGAGTTTGAAAGGTGAAAGAAGGAAGGTTGCGGTATTTTTTGCTGATATACGCGGATTTACCCCTCTTGCAGAAAAGCTGCCTCCGGAAGAGGTTGTTTCTATTTTAAATGATTATCTTTCCCTTATGACGGAAATCGTGTTTAAATATGAAGGAACACTTGATAAATTCATAGGTGATTGTATAATGAGTGTATTCGGAGCGCCTATATCTCATCCGGATGATGCATTAAGGGCTGTAAAAGCTGCGTATGAAATACAGGAATATTTGAACAGAGTAAATGAGGAAAGAAAAAAAGAGGGGAAAATACCGGTATATGTCGGTATCGGGATTAACTACGGAGAGGCGGTTGTCGGAAATATCGGCTCAAAGGAGAGGCTTGATTATACTGTAATAGGTGATACGGTAAATCTTGCATCAAGACTTGAGTCCCTTGCAAAAAAGGGAGAGATTCTGATTTCCGAGCAGGTTTATAATGAAGTAAAAGAACATGTTGTAGTTGAGGAGATACCTCCTACAAAGGTAAAAGGCAAGGAGAGGCCGGTTAAGATATACTCGGTTAAGAAAGTAGCATATTGAGTTTCAGAGGTCTGATGTAAATATTTTTTCTTTGTTTGATAGTTTACCGGGTCTGCGATGCGTCATACTGATTATCAAAAGGAATAGAGTAAGGACGACAACAATTGAGGGTCCCATAGGAATGTCTAAAATATAAGAAATGAAAGTACCTATTATACTTCCTGCTACACCTGTGATCCATCCTATCAGAAGGCGTTTTATGAAATTAAAAGCCAAAAATCCTGATATTAAAGAAGGAATAATCAGAAAAGAAAAAACCAGCAGAACCCCTCCCATCTGAACGGCATAAGTCACAGTTAATGCAAAAGTGATAAAGAATACAAAATCAAGGATAAAATTCGTGAGATTACCCTCTGAAAGTGCGAGAAATTTTTTCCAGAAAAAGAAGTGGATAATAGAAATACCTGTGTATATTACAAATATTTTTAACAATTTTCCGTATGTTATCCATAACAAACTTCCGGAAAGAATACTCCGGAGTGCTTCTTCTCCATGAGGTGCCTTTTCAAGAAAAAGTATAGTCAAAGCAGTAGCAGACACATAAGTAACTCCTATCAACGCTTCTTGAATGATTTTGTCTTTATAGATACGAAATGTGGATATCAAAAGTGCACCCAAAATTCCGAATGATAAAGATGTAAAAAAGAGATCCCAATTAAGCATCACAGCAAAAGCACTTCCCATAGCAACAATTTGAGCAATTGCCAAATCCGCAAATATTATCCCTCTCTTAAGGATATGGAGCCCGAAATAAGTGTGTATTCCCGCTATCATAAAAGAAGCAAAAATAACAGGGAGTAAAATTTCAATCATGTTCCGTCCCCTTTTTTATTATTTTAAGTATTTGGCTTATTAAATCAAAATAATTTTTTATTTCCTTCTTACTTCCTATATCATGCGGAATTACCACATATTTTATGCCGGTGAGCCTTGATAATTTCTCAGGTGCCTTTTTGTCATAGTAAACCGAACTTAAAATTAATTCAACATTTTTGTCTTTGATTTTTTGAACAAGTTTCTTTAAATGACCAGGAGTAGGAGGAATCCCGGGTTTTGGTTCTATGTAATCCACTATCTTAAAACCGAATCTATTTGCCACATATTCATAAAGCTTATGATAACTTACAAATTTTTTCCCCTCTAAAAACTTATATTTTTCTTTCCACATCTTTAAGCTGTCTTCTATTTCCTTTTTTAACTTTTCACCGTTTTGTAAATAAAATTTTGCGTTTTCAGGGTCGATCCTCGAAAATATCCTTGAAAGCGAGTCAACAATAACCTCTATATTAAGAGGGTCAAGATGATAATGGGGATTTCCGAAAGGATGAATATCTCCCATTGCACGTGTTACTTTTCCTATCGGTTTTTCAAGAATACAAGGAGCAAACTCGGATAAATCAATGTTTCCTGAGGCACCCGGCATTATCTTCGAATTTCCGCTTTTTTCAAGAAGATACGGCAAATATCCTATCTCCAGATCAAGACCATTATATAATAGAATGTCCGCTTTCCTGAGTTTTAATATCATACTTGGCTTTATATAAACTTTATGTGGATCAGATCTTCCGTCAACAAGTGTATATACCTTTACCCTGTTTTTCCCGATTTCCTCTGCAATCCACCCTATCCAGGGAAGTGTAGCTACAATTTTTAAAACTGAAAAAATTAAAATTAGTGCCATTTTTTACCTCCTTTTAAAATGGATGTGCTCCATGAGGTCCGATACTGAAATTTGCTTCAAAAAATATTTTCTTTTCTCGAAATTTATAACTCAATCTGAATCTCGAAAATTCTGTCGGACTGTAATCTATCATGAAAGTATATTCGGGTTTTTCTTCTTTAATTAAATCTACCCTTAAACCGAGTCTCCAACCATAAGTAAATTTATATACAAAATCAAAATATCCGCCTCTGTGGTTTTTGTCTTTACCTTGATAATATCCACCTGTGAAAAGTAATCCCTTTGTTCGCTCTTCGCCGGGTTTTATTCTCTTTATAACCAGTTCAACTCCGGACCACTTCAGGGTATCTCTTTTTAAACAAAGAGAAGGCGATAGCCATAAAGTAATGAAAAAGGGAAGGTCATATGAGAGATGAGAGTAAAACAAGAAATAATCAAAATTACTTTCTTCTCCTTTTAAAATTTCAATTCCGGGTTCAAGAAAAATATTCATAGGCAAAATATAAGAGATACCGACACCTATGTCATTTATCCCTTCTGTTCCGTGTTCATGTTCCTCATTTTGTGAGAGCGGTAAAAACTCATAGATATGCGGAAGTTCAGGAAAATCCCAAGAATGAATATGTTGAGGATTTAGGCGGGTGAATTTACTTTTAAATTTACCCAGGTTTATTTTAAAAGGTAAGGTGAGTGTGGTAATGTATGCTTCTTCAAGTTCAATGCCTTCTGCTGAAATAGGAAAAACACCGTAAAATAAAAAATAAGGATCCACAGGTCCCTTCATCACAAACTCAAAATGTAAATCACTCGCCTTATATGTACTGTCTATAATTTTTTCTCCTCTCAAATAAAGAATACCTCCGAACTCAGGGTTAAAATATGGTTGAATTAATTGTGCCATGATTATAAGTTTTATCATTTTTCCACCTCCTTTTTAGTTTTTTACTTTTGAATAAAGTTAAAAAGAAAGTCGGAAAGAGTTAAATTTAGATATGAATATCGGGTGGTCCCCTTATTCTAAAATCTCGCTTTATTTTATTAAATTTCTTATCTTCCTTTTCAATTTTAAGAAATTCCTCAATAATTTCCGTTCTCGTAATTCCTTCATTTTGTTTTTCACATATGTTTATATTGCTTAATCCTAATTTACATACTATACAACTTTTACTTTCTATTCCTATGTGGTTATGAATAAATAAGGAACCATTAAGTAAAAGTCCGATAAGTAATAATAAATAAAATATTTTTACTCTCTTATACTCCATTATTTGCTTCCTGAACCGAATTTTATCTTTCTGAATCTTGCAGGAGGAGAGGCATGTCCTACATGCATTGTCTGTCCCGGTTCCCCTTTCCCACAATTTAAAAGACCGTACAATTTTTGTTCTTTCCCTATTCCATCACATGCATTCCAGAATTCAGGAGTTATACCATAATAAAGCGGATCCCTCACTATTTCGCCTGTCAATTTACCGTCTTTAATTCTGTAACCTATCTCGCATGCGAATTGGAAATTTAATCTTTTCTCATCTATACTCCAACTTTTATTAACATCAATTAAAAAACCATCTTTAATATCCGATATTAATTCTTCAAGATATCTATCTCCGGGTTCAAGATTTATGTTTGTCATTCTTACAATAGGAATTCGGTCCCAGTTAGAAGCTCTTGCAGCTCCTGAGGACTCCCTATTTATATGAACTGCTGTATCCCTTGAAGAAAGATAACCGGATAGTATTCCATTTTTAATTAAATAAATTTTTTTTGCTTTTGTTCCCTCATCATCAAAACCGAATGTTCCTAAACCACCTGGATAAGTGGCATCAGCAGTTATATTAACTATTTCTGATGCATATTTGAAATTATCCAGTTTATCAATAGTTGCAAAGCTTGTGCCTGCATAGGATGCTTCATAACCCAGAACTCTGTCAAGTTCTGTTGCATGCCCTACTGATTCGTGTATTTGGAGTATCATCTGCCCTGGCATTATCACAAGGTCAAACTCTCCTGCGGGTGCGGGTTTGCTCTCAATCAACTTATCCGCCTCTTCCTTTACCTTATCCGCATTCTTAATCCAGTCTTCTTTATCTATAACTTCAAATCCTCCCTGAAGGTAATTTCCTCCGTGACTTTCAGGATATGACCTTACTTGTAATAAACCGTCTTTAAATGTGTAAAGTGAATATCCTCCTCCGGAATGGTATATTTCCTGGAAGATTAAATGTCCCTCTGTTGAAGCAAAATGTTTTCTTTCTTTGAAAAAATTAAGAATTATGTTTCTTAAAACCCCGTATTTTGCTTTTTTGAGAACTTCATCAATTTCAAGCATAAATTTTATTTTTTCTTCAGAGGATATTTTAAAGGGGTCTTTCTCGACTTTACTTTTATATTCCCCCTTATGGGCTCCCTCTTTTTGCAATTTATATCCGAAAGGCGCATATTTTGAGGATGCTTCACTTAATTTTTTTGCCTTTTTAACTGTTTCAAAAATTTTATCTCTACTAAAATCATTTGAAGCAGCAAATCCCATTCCTCCGTTATGAAAAACTCTTATTCCGAATCCCGCATCTTCGGATTTTACAAATGCTTCGAGTCTTCCGTTTTTTAAAAGTAAGCTTTCTTCTTCTTTTTCAACAATTCGTATTTCTCCGTAATCAACTTTTAAAAGTTCAAAAGCATTTAAAGCATATTCAAGAAATTCTTTCATAATTCAAAAAAGAGGGAGCCGTGGGATTTGAACCCTTACAATGGAGCGAGGGGGATTTGAACCCCCGACCTTCCCCGTGCGAGGGGGATGTTCTCCCACTGAACTACCGCCCCGTAAAAACCGGCTCCGCACATCTCACCCGGCAGGTTTTAAATATTTTAAAACCTTACTCTTTATTCTTGCTCCTTTATTCTCATGTATCACTCCCCTTTTTACAGCCTTATCAACCACACTCTGTAATTCCCTGTAAATGTCCTCTTTTTCCTTAACATCCTTTGATTTTCTTATTTTTTTAATCAAATTCTTTATTTTTAATTTGTATATCCTGTTCCTTATTCTTCTTTTTTCATTTTGCCTTTCCCTTTTTAAAACCGAAAGTGATTTCTTTTTGCCCATTTAAGATTTATTTTATTTAATTTCGGATTTGAACCGTTTTTTTTAAATTATTATTTTATTATATCAAATTTAAGGCTTAAAATTAAAAAATGCAAATGTTTTTATTTTTTATAATCTCTTTTGAAAGTGTTATCTACGGAGGAGAAAGATGGAATTTTTCAAGAAGTGCAAGAATTTCAGGACTCGGAGAAGCCTCGGTATCTTTGAAAGACCCGGCAGGGATTGTATTTAATCCGGCAATTTCAATGCTCTTTGAAAAAAAATCCCTTGAATTAACTTTTTCTGATTATTTTGAAAATATCTTCAAATTCGGTTCATTGAACTTTATAACAGGTGACTCGCTCAAAAAGTTCTTTATCTCTTTAAATTACATTTTTTCTGATAACATTCTTTACACAATTTATAAAGATACAATTCCTGCAGGTGATATTTCAGAAATAGAAAATAAGGGTTATATAAGCATAAATTCAATTCAAATTGTCACCGGATTTTCAAAAAAAATTAAAAATTTCTATGCAGGAATCTCAACCAAAATTTTCAGGGAAGACCTGTATTCGGGAAAAGGATACGGTATCGGAATTGATTTGGGTTTTCTTTTTAAAAAGAATTACATAATTTCCCTGGTTTTAAGAAACATAGGAGGAAGTTTTAACTTCTGGCAGTCAGGAAGAAAGGAATGGGTTCCTCCTTCAATGAGAGTGGGAGGTTCAAAAATCCTGCTTGATAAATTTTTGATAGCAATCGATTTTGAAACTTCTTTTGAAAAGAAAATAAGACTTAAACCTTATGCAGGACTTGAATTTTCACATAATAAAAAACTTTTTATAAGAGCGGGATGGAGAGAGAATGTTCCTTCTTTCGGAGTGGGCTTTAGGTTAAAAAAAATACATATTGACTATGCCCTGGGTGGAAATTTCGACCTTTCTGTTTTTCATATATTCTCTGTGATCTTTAATTTTTAACTTGAAAGGCTTTATTTTAAGAAAACTGGTCCATTTTTCCTCTCTTATTTTCCCTTTGTCAATAATAATATTTGAAAAGAAAATTTATTTACCGCTTATTGCCTTTTTCTTTGGGGGATTTTTAACTGCAGATTTTCTGAGATTTGAGGTGAGGTCTTTCAGAAAATTTTTTAAAGAATTCTTCGGAGAAATGATAAAAAAACACGAACAAAAGTTCATTACAGGAGCAACATGGATGTGTTTTTCTGCTTTTTTTCTCGCACTTTTATTTCCGAAAAAAATTGCGGTAATTTCACTTTTATTCCTCTCAATTTCCGATAATATTGCAAGCATTATAGGCAAATTATTCGGCAGGATTAAAATCATTAAAGACAAAACATTGGAGGGTTTTATCGCTTTTTTTATTTCTTCATTCATAATCACCCTTTTTTTCCCTGAATTGAACATACTCAAAAAATTATTTATTTCTTTTTCAGGAGCACTTATTGAAATTTTTTCTTTTGATTTTGATGACAATGTTACCGTTCCGATATTGACTGCTATTTTATTATGGGTTATTCTTTGAATTAAAATTAAAATTAAAATTAAAATCTTAAAAGGTTCGATCCCTTTATAAAAAAAGGTTAAAAAATGAAACTGTTTTTGATTCTGGTTATTATAACCGGATTTAATGCAAGGATTCAGGAAGCAGAAAAACTTGCTAAAATCGGCAGGTTAAAGGAAAGTATTGCTATATACGAAGAAATACTCCGACAAATTAAAGGTTATCAGAAAATAAAGTTAACTTTTAATTATGTGGATGTTCTCATAAGAAATGAGGAATTCGGAAAAGCTTTAAAAGAAATTGCCTGGCTTGAGGATAATGTTTCAAAATATTCAATGCTTTATCCGGGTATTATTTACAGAAAAGCGTTTATTTATGAAAAAATCGGAAATCTGGGAGAAGCAAGAGAGCTATATGAGAAAATTGTTAAGAATTATACAAAGAGTAAATTTTTTGAAGATGCAAATAAAGGTTTAGACAGGGTATATGAAATATTAAATAAGGATTATATCGCAACCGTAGGACCTCTCGGAATTACTTATTCGGAGTTTGAGAAGTTTATAAAAAGAATGCCTCCTTTTTCAAAACCTTCTCCCACGGATACAGAAGCAATAAAAAGGGTATTGGATAATCTCATCAGCTGGAAGCTTCTTTATCTGGAAGCTTTGGATAAAAAAATTGATCTCACTCAGGAATTCCAGATGAGAATGGAAAAGAACAGGGAAAAAGCATTGGCTAATCTTTATATGGAAGAACTGGATAAAAGAATCAAAATAACAGAAGAGGAAATAAAGGATTACTTCGCAAAACACAAGGAAGATTTGAAAATTCTGGATAAATGGGATTTGAGAAGAATAGAGGTTAAGACAAAACTGGATGCCATAAATATATTAAGGGAATTAAAAAAAGGAAAAAAATTTGAGGAACTTGCGCAAAAATATTCATTAGCGCCTGACGCACGCATCGGAGGATTAATGAGGAATTTTACGGAAAAGAGTACACCTACCGAATTTGTGGGGGTTTTAAAAAATATGAAAGAAAACGAAATAAGGGGTCCGATAAAGCTCTCAAATGGAAATTTTGCAATAATAAAACTTCTTAAAAAATATCCGGGAAGATACAGAACTTTTGAAGAGGCGAGAAATCAAATAATTCAAATGCTTAAATCAGGCAAAAGGAAAAAAATCTGGGAAGAGTTGAGAAAAGAGATGCTAAAAAAATATCCTGTAAAGTATTATTTTACAGGAAAAAAGTTTGAGGTATTAAAAGAAGAACCGAAGATGAAAATTGAAAAATGAGTGAGTTAGAGGTATTACTTTCGGGTATTCAGGATGTGGTTACAGAGGAAGAACTTAAAGAGAAGTTAAGAAAAAAGAAAAAATTAACCGTAAAATACGGTGCAGACCCTTCAAAACCTGATTTGCATCTCGGACACTATCTCTGTCTCAGAAAATTAAAACAATTTCAGGATATGGGACATAAAGTTGTATTTATAATAGGTGATTTTACCGCTATGATCGGAGACCCTTCTGGAAGGTCAAAGACAAGACCTATGCTTACAAGAAAAGAAGTAGAGAGAAATTCTCAAACATACTTTGAACAGGCGTTTAAAATTCTTGATAGAGAGAAAACGGAAATAAGATATAACAGTGAATGGTTATCAAAATTAAAACCCGAGAACATAATAAAACTGTCTGCAAAGGTTACGGTTGCAAGAATGCTTGATAGGGATGATTTTTCGGAAAGATATAAAAAGGGAATTCCGATTTCCATGCATGAATTTCTTTATCCGATTTTTCAGGCATATGACTCAATTTTTATAAAAGCAGATGTAGAAATCGGGGGTTCTGATCAGCACTTCAACTTTGCACTGACAAGGGAAATTATGAGACAGGAAGGGCTTGATCCTCAGGTTTTTATCACATTGCCCCTTCTTGAAGGAACAGACGGGAAGTTAAAAATGAGTAAATCATACGGAAACAGTATCAATTTTCTTGATGAGCCGGAAGATATTTTCGGTAAAGTGATGTCAATTCCCGATACCTTAATTTTGAAATACTATAATCTTGTCTTATTAAAAGAATCCGAAGAGTTAAAAATGTGGATAAAAGAAAATCCGATGAGAGCAAAAGAAAATCTTGCCTTTGAAATTACAAAAATTTTCTGGGGAAAGGAAAAAGCAGAAAGGGCAAAGGAATATTTCGAAAAGACTTTCAGAAAAAGGGAAATACCGGAGGATATACCAGTTCATGAGACACAGAAAAAAAGAATATTCGAAATATTGTATGAGAGTAAAGTGGTACAGAGTAAAAGTGAAGCAAGAAGATTGATAAGACAGGGAGGAGTGGATTTGAATGGTGAAAAAATCCTGGACGAGAACTTCATGCCGGAAAAAGGAGAATACAAAGTAAAAATAGGAAAAAGAAAATTTTTAAAACTTATAATTAAATAGTGAAGGTTTTTGTATTCGGTGCAACTGGTTCAATCGGTAAAAATTTTTTTTCACTTTTAAAATACTTTCCTGAGATAAAACCGGTCGGGATTCAGGCACATAAAAATGAGAAAAAACTTATTAAAATAAAAAGAAAATATCACATAAAAAAAGCATTCTTAACGGGTGAAAGAGTTGAGTCAAAGGAGATATCAAGTAATAAAGAAAATTTGCTTGAATTTGTAATGTCAAAACAGGTGGATGTGGTGCTTTTCGGAGCTTCAGGGACAGAACTGGCTGATATATTTATTGAAATTTTATCCTCAGGAAAAAAAATCTGTATGGCTAACAAAGAGATAATTATCGCATTCGGAGAAATTATAAAGAAAAAGAAAGGGAATAACTTATTGCCCGTTGATTCCGAACATTCCTCAATTTTCAGGATTATAAAAAATTTAGAAAAAAAAGAAATAAAAAAAATTTTCCTGACTGCTTCTGGAGGCCCTTTTTACAATCTGAAAAAAACTGAACTCAAAAAAATTAAAAAAGAAGAGGCGCTTAAACATCCCAGATGGAAAATGGGAGAGAAAATTACGGTTGATTCGGCAACCTTAATTAATAAAGGATTTGAAGTAATTGAGACACATTACTTGTTTGATATAGAACCCGAAAGAATTGATGTTTTGTATCACCCGGAGAGCAAGGTTCACGGAATTGTTTTATTAAAAGACGGTACGTATATTTCACACATAGGAGAAACTGACATGAGGATTCCGATACTTTATGCCCTTTTTTACCCTGAGCAAAGGGAATTTAGGATAAGAAAAAAATTCTATGAAAATTTAAATTTCTCGGAGATAAAAAAAGAGAAAAGAAAACTTATTGATTTGTGTTTTAAAGCATTAAAAGATAAAAAGGGAAAACCTGCTTTTCTGATAGGTGCGGACGAGGCGCTTGTAAATTTATTTTTAAAAGGTAAAATTTTATTTACGGATATTGAAAAAATTCTTTTGAAAATATACAAAAAAGCCCCGGAATTTAATGATGAAAAATTTGAGGAAGTAAAAAAGGCAATTGAAACAGGTAAAAAATATGTATATGAGGAATTGAAATGGTTTTCACAATAATTCTGACCCTGATTTTGCTTTCAATTTTAATCTTTGTGCATGAATTCGGGCATTTCAGTGTAAGTAAACTCTTAAAGGTTCCTGTAGAACAATTCTCGATCGGTTTCGGACCGAAACTTTTTTCTTTTAAACTAAAAGAGACCGAATTCAAGATTTCTTTAATTCCTTTCGGTGGTTATGTGAAAATATTCGGAGAAGAAGAAGTAGGTGAAAATTCATTTTGGGAAAGACCTTTTATCATAAAATTTTTAATTTTATCTGCCGGCGTTTTTTTCAACCTTGTTTTCGGATACTTTGTTATATTTTTACTTTTTTATATATTCGGAATTGTTGAATATGAAAATATCATTGACAAACCTTTAAAAAACTCATCTGCGCAAAAAATCGGGCTTTTAATGGGTGATAGAATCCTTGAAGTGGACGGAAGGAGATTTATCAGATGGAAAGACTTTTATGCTATTTTTCAGGACGGAGATACACATAAGGTTAAAATTTTGAGAAACAAAAAAGATACCCTGACTTTAAAACTATACGGTATATGGGATGATACATTATCTAAATATGAAACAGGGATTGTACCTTTAGTTTTGCCTGTTATAGGAGATGTGATAGAAGATTTTCCTGCTTCAAAAGCAGGATTGAAAAAGGGAGACACAATTATTGAGATAAGTGGTAAGAAAATTTATAAATGGGAGGATATTCAGGAAGTAGTGGAAAAATCTCAGGGAAGGGAGTTAGAGATAAAGGTAAAAAGACAAGGTAAAATTTTAAATTTTTCAATCAAACCGAAAAAATACGGAAATTCTTATAAACTCGGAATAAGAGCGGATGTGAAAATTATAAAACTTTCTTTTTTGGATGCTCTCGGTTATTCCTTTGAAGAGACATATTTTATAATTTATCAAACATTCAGGATAGTTTATTTATTAATATCAGGGAAGACGCCTGTGAGTTCTATCGGAGGTCCTGTAATGATAGGGAAAATAATAGGGGAGACGAGAAAGACAGGATTATCCTCTTTGCTTTTTTTACTTGCGTTTATTTCAATTGAACTTGCCCTTATAAATATATTTCCGTTTCCTGCCCTTGACGGAGGGCATTTATTGATAATATCAATAGAGGCAATTATAAGGAAGAGGTTATCTTTTAAATTAAGGGCAGTTATTCAGATGATAGGTTTTGTAATTCTTATTTCCCTTGCGGTATTGATAACCATTTTTGACATTCATCGTTTACTTAAATGAGTCCTTCGGAAACCCACAAAAAGCGTGTAGCGCTTCAATTTATCGCATAAATTCCGAAAGCAGAAAAATAAAAGTAGTCCTCAATGTACCAAAATTTCCTTATTCTCCCGATTCCCGAATCCCGATGAAAGGAATATGTTGTAATTCCCTTATTTCACCCTTATAATCTTTTTCACCATTCTTTTATCCTTGAATTTGCCTTCAACAAAGTATATTCCTGACGGAAATTCCGGAATCTTTATACTGTAAATCCCTCTTTTCAGAATTTTCTCAAAGGAAAACCTCTTCCT